>NZ_JBGSLK010000022.1:0-3286 GCF_041740695.1 Haliscomenobacter sp.
TTACTTCACACCCAATTCTGTGCGAATCTTGTTCAGCGCACTTCCTGCGCGTACCCAGTCAATTTGCTGCTCGTTGTAGGTGTGCAGCACGTCGAAGGTCTCGCTTTTGCCGTCGGCATGGTCGAGGCGGATTTGCAGGGGTTTGCCCGGGGGGCGTGGCACTACCCTTTGTCATACTCCATTAGCACCTGCTGACCTAGCAGTTTCATTTCGTCTGATTCGTCAGTCAGTTCTAAAACACACTTCTGATGTAGCCTTTCAGCGATTTCAGGAAACTGGTTTTGGATGTCTTCAAACTCGTTCTGATTGAGTGCGATGATGTACTGCAGTCCCTTTTGTTCAGACTGTTCCAGCGCAAATTTTAAAAGTGTAGATTTTTGACGAGTATCCACGCCTTCAAAGATTAAGCTGTCATGCCATATGGCTTTGACTTGGTGATGGTGCTGGGCCAATAAAATCATCCAATCGTAGCAAAATATTTCCACCTTATCTACTCCTCCTCCACTTCCACCAGTATCAATGTAAGGATCAATATTGAAGCGGATTTGGTTGTCACCTTCGTTGTTGGTCACGTTAATGCCCGCTGTTTTATCATCATAACAGTCACGAACGATAGACTGGAAGAGTGCGATGTTGTCTTCTAAAAGTGCCTCTTTTTCAGTCAAGTAGTTGTTTGCCTGAATGTTACCGTCTTTAAGAGCGATTTCGATTTCATTGATTCTGTTTTTTTGCTTGGTTGTAAATTCTTTGAAAAATTCAAATTTTTCCAGTTGCTGAGTGGCATCAGTTAATCTTCGGGTTAAGTCAAGATATTCTTCCAAAGCACCGCGACCTTTCAGGAATTGAAGCAGTTCTGATCTTTCACGGTCAAGCAGATCAATTTTTTCGTTTTCGGCTGCTACTAACCCTTCAAACTTGTGTTTTTCTTTTATCAATCGTGAAGTTCGGTCAGACAAGATTTTCAAGTGAAACTGCTCTGCTTCTTGTGCAGTCCTCTTGATCAAATCTGGTATCTCTATCTGGGCTTCATCGTACATTTTGAGTACCTTTTCAACCGGAATATCCTTTTTTAGAAGAAGGGTGTTTTCAATATTGGCGATGACATTCTTGAAGCGTACCACCTCATTTATCCGTTCAGCGATCTCCCTTGTTTTTTTGTCTGCTTCCAGTTTGAGTGAATTGTAATCCTCTGCAATCACAAAGGATTGCAGCGATTTTTGCAGCCGCTCAATCTCATCTTTGAGGCTCTTGATTTTAATGTCTGGGTTAAGCCTGACAGGCTGCTTTTCCAAAAAGGCCTTAAAATCGGGGTTGCCTTCCAATTGCTTCTTAAAATCTTTGGCCTCTTTCAGTTCTTTTCTGAACCGTAGTTTGTCGGAGATAAGTTTTGTGTCGAGTCCCAGTAAGTACGCATTGTTCAGTTGGCGAACAGGGTCTTGCTCTTTCCGGATATATATAGTAGCATCATTGTAGGCAAATTTCCCAGGGCGGATGAACCGCGAAATGAGAGAGCGAAATGAGATGTGTCCGTCTTGCTCGGGGGCCTCGAATAGCAAATCGAACATGAATCCCCTGAATTTATCAAGGGAATACTTTTTGTTGTTTAAGAAAATATCGCCCTGTTTTTTGGTCGATCTTAGGCTTTCGTACTCCTTACCATTAATCTCAAATTGCAGTTGAAACTCCCAATCTGGCAGGTTTTCTCCAAATGCTTTGTTGTTGGACGAACCCAGACAGAAATGTGTCAGGGCAATTGATAGAGACTTTCCTGTACTATTATAGGTTTTGAGCTTGTCTTCCACCTTCTTGCTGGCCAAAATGAGTGAAAGCCCCGTCGCGTTGAACTCGATGGTGCGAAAACTCTCTTGGTTGGCAGACAACTTTATCAGGCGCATGTCTCGATTTTTCCTTCAGGCGTGTAATCAATAGCTCGGATCATGTACAAGAAATTGAGGGCCAGAATCATGTTTTCAAAGGTATGTTTGGTCGGAAACTTAGGTGAGCCAAGTGTCTTTTCTAGTTGTTGCCACAGTTCATCAATGGTTTGTGGGGAGTCCAAAACCGTCAAAATATAACCGCCCAGTCCTAACAAGGACTGCGAGATTGTGATATGTTTATCAGGTAGAATCATCAGTCAAAAAGTTCGGTTTTGGGCGGTTCAAAAATATCACAACTTTCAAAATAGTAGGACATCAGTGCGATGATGGCAGGAGAAATAGCATGGCTTGGGGTTTCATTGGGGGTAGATTTCCCAAAAATGTAGAAAAATATTTCATCGCTTCGTTCACCATGATCTCCCACTATTTCTTTTTTCCCTTGCTCATAGAGGCCCGAAAACTTCTCTTGGAGAATTGACTTGAGATCAGACTCCAATTCAAAATATGTTTGGAGTGTCCCAATTTGAAATTCTCCCATTTTCAACAAATCGGCTACTTGGCTGCTCAGGGAATTGAACTGTATTTTTTTAACAAAGCCGGGGCGAGCTGCAGCAAGAGGTTTTCGAACAACAAAAGGCGATTCCAGCAGATGTTTGACCACTTCGTTCAGCGCCTCAAAGCCTACGATTTGGCCAAGGTCTTCAACATTGGGTATGGCGAACCGAAGACAAAACATTTTGTCGTCATCTGTAAGCGACTCAAATATGTGCTGCAAATCTTTCGATAGAAATGGCTCACATGGAATGTTATGCTTTTGTGTCAACTCGAGAAGTGCCCCCTCTACCTCTGGGTAAGCATACCTAAATTCATCATTGAACACAAAATAGAATCTCAATACCGGTGTAAGATGATTCCACTTTTCAATAATCCCCTCGAATGACTCGACGAGTTTTTTTACCGTCTTCGGGACATCAATTTCTTCTGGTTGTTCCGGCGCATAAACTTGGTAAAACACCCCCACTTTGTCATCATAACCGTCATTTTTCCAATCTCCAAGCGGGCCTTGTGGCTTGATAGTTCGGAAATGTGGGTTGGCTCTCCCCATGATTTCCACAAAAAATTTCTGGAATTCAGCCCCTTTATACTCGTATATTTTGTTACGAAAGAGGATTTTAGCAAAGTAGCGTTCGGCGTTATTCATAAAGCGGTATGAGCAGTAGGCTTATTGCTGTGCAAAGGAAAACAAAAGGTTTGATTTTCCAAAACCTAAAAAACCGGCTGCCCGCACCTCTCGCGCGAACAGCCGGCAATCGAATCAATCGGCTTAATCGAAAGAATCGAATCAATTACTTCACACCCAATTCTGTGCGAATCTTGTTCAGCGCACTTCCTGCGCGTACCCAGTCAAT
>NZ_JBGSLK010000023.1:0-54853 GCF_041740695.1 Haliscomenobacter sp.
GAAGGGCACAAAGATCACAAAGTTAGACGTTGACAACTTTGTGATCTTTGTGCCCTTCTTTGTGGCCTTTGTGCTTTAAAAATGTCGCTCATTGTCACCTTGGGGGCTTTTGTTCACTATATGTTACGCTTTAGTGTTTTCCCGCAACGTCACAAAATACATATCAATCCTATCCTTATTCCGGTCCTTAAATTGCCCATGTAGTTCCCCACTGAACTCGCCATTCAACAAACGGTATGACGTTTCCGATACATTGACCTTTCCGGCTGCCCCTTCTGACTCCATCCGAGAAGCAATATTGACGGTATCGCCCCAAATGTCGTAAGCGAATTTTTTGGTGCCCACCACTCCGGCCACTACCGGACCGGTATGGATGCCAATCCGTGCTTCAAATGCGGGCAGGTTTTGTTCGCGGCGCTGGATGGCTGTTTCGTTTAAAAACTGTTGTATGTCAAGCGCTGCCTTCACCACCCGGCTGACACTTTCCCTTGGACTGCTGTCAATACCTTCTTCCATACACATGTAAGCATCTCCGATGGTTTTGATTTTTTCCAAACCATAGCGGTCGATGATGGCGTCAAAGGCCCGAAAACAGTAGTCAATTTCTTCAACGAGCTGCTCTGGCTCCATTTGCTCCGCAATGCTGGAAAAACCTTTAAAATCGGTGAACATGACCGTTACATTATCGTAGCGGCGGGCGCTGGCTTTGCCTTTGGTTTTGAGTTCTTCGGCGGTTTCGGCGGGTAAAATATTGAGCAGCAGTTGATCCGATTTGTGCTTTTCATCCTCCAATTCGCTAGTGCGCATCCTGACCAATCGTTCCAGGGCTTTTTCCCGTTTGCGGATGGTGTAGATGCGGTAGCGCACAAAGGCATAAAGTCCTCCAAAAAACAAGACGACACAGGTGATGATAAAAGTCCAGGATTTGTAAAAAGCCTGCTCAATGATCATTTCGATTTCCATTTGGCTGGCCTTGTTCAGGCTGCCCGCCGTGATGGCTTTGACCTTAAACACATAATTCCCAGCGGGGATGTTGCTGTACATCACCATGTGTTCGTTGTCGAAAGGGGTCCAGTTCCCTTCATAGTTTTCCAGCATGTAGGCAAAGCGGTTCTGGTTGGGTTCGCGGTAATTGGCTACCGCAAAGCTCAGGGTAAAATAGCGGTCGCGGTTGCGCAAAAACACCGAACGTTGTTTGTTGATCCCGGCGGTCCGGGTGAAAATGGTATCCCGATCCCCACTATAATGGGTGAATTTGGTAAAAAGCATCGGGGCCTCGTAAGCTTTGCTTTCTTTACGCCAAAACTGTGGCCCTGGAAAAAAGGCATTTACCCCGTCCAAACCACCGAAATACAATCGGCCATTGCTGGTTCTTAAGGCCGCAATGCGGTTGAATTCGTTGTTGGACAAACCATCTTGTTCCATAAAGGGCAAAAATTGCTCCCGTTTGATGCTCAAGCGGTTCAGGCCCAGGTAAGTACTGATCCACAGGCAGGAATCTCCTTCCGGTAAAATGGCGGTAACGATGTCGTTGGACAAACCCGATCGCCGATTGTAGTTGGTGCTTTGGGCAGTTTTAAAATTGATTTTTTGCAGGCCCTTATCGGTTCCAACCCACAACACTCCCCGCCGATCCTCGTAAATGCAATTGATGCGGCGAGGGTACACCTCCACCGGGCTGCCTTTGCCAGTGTAAAAATGCTTTCGTTTTCCGGTTTTGAGGTTCAATTGATAGAGGCCCTGATCCATTGTTCCAACCCATAAAATGTCTGGAGTTCGCCCAGGGTGCAAAAAACTGATTTCGCCTAAGCGGTCGGTCCAGGCGCCTTGATTACCCCGGTAACGTTGTAGTTTTTGCTTTTTAGGATCGTACTGGTACAGATTAGCGCCGTAGCCGAACCAGATCATACCTCTACTTCCAACGGCTACTACGCCCCCGATTTCTCGATCAGCATCGGCAAAAAGTTTGCTTTGTTTTAGGGTTTTGGGGTTGATTTTCCAACCATTACCCGTATACAAATGCCCCTGATGGTAAACCAAACCAAAGGGCAAATTGGAAAAATTGTGGTAAGGAAAAAGTGGACGCAAAGCGTTAGAGCGTGGATCCAATACGTGAATAGCGTTGTAGTAAGACAAATAAATGCGGCCTTCCTCATCCTCCGCCATGCCTCGAATGCTACATTGCAAATCCCGGCAGTCTTCATTTCCCCCACTCAAATACTGGGTAAAGAGTTTTTCCGATTCCACAATTTTGATCACTCCATAGTCACTGGCCACCCAGATCACCCCCGATTGATCCCGAAAAACCTGGCGGTAATTGGGCATGGATTTGAGCAAAAAGCGCACTCGTTCATCGTAGTTTTCCAGCACATTGCTTTGGGTGATGAAGTGCCAGAGTTTGCCCTGCCCCGCCAGCCAAATGTTGCCCAGGGGGTCGATCAGCATGGAATTGTACAAACCACCTTGGGGAATATATTGATTGATGGCATGCAATTCGAGGGCAGCCTCCGGGTTGCTGAGGGTATACACCTTGCCCGTAGCCGTCAAAATCCACAAGCGCCCACCCGTGGCATGCAGATGTACTGCCCGATTGCTTTCGGTAGCCGGACCAGGCAGCGTGATGACTTTTTCTTTGTTGCCCGTTTGGGGCGACAACAACCACAATTCATTGTTTTGGGCACCTACAAAAATGTAGCCATTGAATTGGATGATGGGGCGCCGGGGGGATTTGCCCTTTAAGTCGGCCACCTTGTGCAGCTTGCCGTATTCATCCAGTCGTTGTAGCGATACCTGGCCCGTTTTATCTTCCAAGGCGGCCATCCACAGTGCGCCTTGGGTATCGTGAAAGAGATTGTGTGGCGTGAGGGAAGTTTTACTGGCCGAATGGGTCTTGTCTTCGGTATGTTGGTGCAGGTGATGGGTCTGGATTTGGTGAAACTCGGTGTAAAAGGCACTCACATGATTTTGCCCCGCCAACCAAAGTTCATTGCTCCGGCCAATGGTCATGTCTGAAATGGCATCCAGAGGTAGTGAGCGTTTGCTGTCTTTGCGGCTGCTGTAGCGTTCAAACTCGTAGCCATCAAAGCGGTTGAGGCCATCCATGGTGGCCACCCAAATGAATCCGCTGTTGTCTTGAGCAATTTTGAACACATCACGGTGGCTAAGTCCATCTTCGAGGTTGTATACTTTGAACTGGTATTGAGCGGATTGGGCGATGAGTGAACCACTGGCCACACCGCAACAAATCATCCATCCCCACAATACAAGGCGCATACAATGTTTCATCATCAAATTAACTCAATAGTTGCCAAACTAAGGATTTTTTCTAGTAACGAAGTTTTGGGCATAAGCTTTTTATCAATATGTCTAAAAAGGGCAAATAAATTAAACAACAAGCTAAGGGGCGAGAAAAAATGAGTGTTCATTTTGCCAAAGGACTAGATGAGTAAACGTTTCATTTTAAGTGTCTCATCTAATCCTTTGGCTCAGGAAAAATGAACACTTATTTTTGCCCCACTACTAAAGTCCGATCCTTTCTTTTTTCCCAAAAATATCCTACTTTGGTCGGAGGAAGCTCTATTATATGGAAACCACTCAATCTCCGCCACAAAATCTGACTTCGGCTGCCGAAAAATACGTCAAACAGTATTTTCGCGATCACATCGACGAGAAATACTTCTACCATAATTTTCAACATACCTGCGATGTGATTGAGGCAGCGCAGCGTTTGGGGACTGGTTATGCCCTATCCAGCAATGATACCGAAGTGTTGATTATCGCAGCCTGGTTTCATGATACTGGTTACGATCAAGGGGCTGCTGGTCACGAAGCACGGGGACAAATCAATGCCCGGCGCTTTTTGGAATCACATGCTTACACCGAACAAAACATCCAAAGGGTGGAGCACCTGATTGAAGCCACCCAAATCAAGTTCCAGCCACGCAATCTCTTGGAAGAAATCATCCGCGATTCAGATTATAGCCACCTGGGATCGGAATTGTACTGGGATCGTTGTAGCAGGGTGCGTCAGGAACTGCTCATGACCCGGCAAAGCTTCATGAACGAAGAGGAATGGGTCCAAAATGAACTGGATTTCATCACCAGCCACCATTACCATACCGAGTTGGGCCGTCAGTACTTCGACAATGGCAAGTTCAAAAACATCAAACAACTCAAAAAATACCAACAGCGCATCGTGCCTTCAGAAGGCAGTGAAGAGGAGCGCAAGTGGAAAAAACAAAAGAAAAAAACTCAAAAAGAGCTGAAAGAACTCAACCTGGGCCGAGGTGTCGAAACCATGTATCGCAACACCTATCGAACGCACTTGAACCTGAGCGCCATTGCCGACAACAAGGCGAACATCATGCTCAGTATCAATGCCATCATCATGTCGATCGCGATTTCAAGTTTGATTCCCAATTTTAATACCCATCCAGAATTGATTTTGCCGACTTTTTTGCTGTTGGCGGTTTGTTTGAGTGCTTTGGTTTTTGCCATTTTGTCCACCCGGCCAAAAATCACCAAAGGAGAATTCACCCGCGAGGACATTGCCAAAAAACAAACCAACCTGCTGTTTTTTGGCAACTTTTACAACATGAAGCTGGAAGACTTTGATTGGGGCATGAAGGAAATGATCCAAGACCGCGATTTTTTATACGGCTCCATGACCCGCGACATCTATTTTTTAGGAAAGGTACTCGCCCAAAAATACCGCTTTCTCCGCATCTGTTACAGCATCTTTATGTTTGGTTTGATCCTGGTCGTCATTGCTTTTGGCCTCGCACTCTGGATCAATCGTTACCGTAGTTGATTTATGAAAGGGAAAATTCAGCTTTTTGTTCTGGTTTTTAGTCTGGCTTGGAGTTTTTTACTCAGCAGTCAAAGCAGCTCGCCTCTTTTGCTCATTCCCGACCGGGTTTTTGACGGCCAAGTGATGCAGGAATCCTGGGTGGTTTTGATTGAAAAAGACAAAATTAGTGCGGCAGGTCCAATTGCTTCAATTAAGGCTCCAGCCAATACTCGGCGTTTGGAATTGCCGGGTACTACCCTTTTACCGGGACTCATCGAAGGCCATTCCCATCTGTTGTTGCATCCTTACAATGAAACGTCCTGGAATGATCAGGTATTGGTGGAATCCGAGGCAGAGCGGGTAGTACGGGCAACCGTGCATGCGCGCAAAACACTCGAAGCAGGCTTTACCACCGTACGTGACCTGGGCTCGGAAGGGGCTGGTTACGCCGATGTGGGTTTGAAACAAGCCATTGAAAAAGGCATCATCCCTGGCCCACGGATGTTGGTGGCGGGCCCAGCCATTGTTGCGACCGGGAGTTACGGGCCCAAGGGTTTTGCGCCCCATGTGGATGTGCCTTTGGGCGCCGAGGAGGCCGATGGGCACGACAACCTCATCAAGGTAGTCCGCGAACAAATGGGCAAGGGTGCTGACGTGGTCAAGGTCTACGCCGACTACCGCTGGGGGCTACGTGGGGAAGCCCGAGCTACTTTTTCCCTCGAAGAATTACAATTGATGGTCAAAACGGCTGCCAGCAGTGGGCGTAGCGTCGTTGCGCACGCGGGCACCGAGGAAGGCATGCGCCGAGCTGCCCTGGCCGGAGTGGTAAGCATAGAACATGGCGACGCGGGTACACCCGAAGTTTTTAAACTAATGGCGGAAAAAGGCGTTTCACTATGCCCTACTTTAGCAGCGGGAGATGCGATTTTGCAGTATCGGGGCTGGCGCAAGGGCATTGATCCAGAGCCAGAGCGCATCGTGCAAAAACGCAAAAGTTTCAAACAGGCGCTGGATGAGGGCGTAACCATTCTGGCAGGAGGTGATGTGGGTGTATTTACCCATGGCGACAATGCCCGTGAACTGGAAATGATGGTGGATTATGGTATGAAGCCTTTGGAGGTTTTAAAATCGGCCACTTCCACCAATGCAAAAGTGTTTGGGCTGTCGGCCGAATTAGGAGCCATCCGCCCTGGTCTGTTGGCCGACCTGTTGATCGTAGATGGTCGCCCCGATCAAAACATCAGCGATTTGCGCAAAATCCGACTGGTCATGAAAGGGGGAATTATAGTTGTTGAAAACAAGAACAAATGAACAATAGCAACTTGTGGATCAAGCGCTTGTTGTACACCGCTGGCATCCTGGCTTCTGTTTCCATGGCCGTGCGCATGGCTGGCGCTAATCCACATTTTCCAGCCTCGTCCAAAGAGGCGTTTTTGCTGGTCAATCTTTCCTGGGGTTTTGGCCTCAGCATCGTCATTGTGTATGTGCTGAGCACTTTTGCGCTCAAGCGGCCACTGGCGGCGATTGCGTTGTTGGGCTGCGTGACGATGTTGGTGTTGGGGGGATTTTTGTATTGGGTGGGGTGATGTTACTCCCCTTCCTTATCAAAATACGCCTTCACCACCTTCGCCTTCGCCATGCCCAGCACCTCAATCAACTCCGAAGCCAATGCCTCACGCACTTTTCTTACTGACCCAAAGTGCGTCAGCAGCTTTTGAGCCGTTTTTTCCCCTATGCCCGGAATGTTGTTCAGTTCGGTATCGATGAAATTTTTGGAGCGCTGGTCGCGGTGAAAAGTAATCGCAAAACGGTGCGCCTCGTTGCGGGCCTGTTGGATCAACTTGAGCGATTCCGATTTTTTGTTGATGTACAGTGGCACTGAATCACCGGGAAAAAAAATCTCTTCCAATCGTTTGGCAATGCCCACAATGGTCATTCTGCCGGCCAGGCCCAATTTATTGATGCTTTCCATCGCTGCACTTAGTTGGCCTTTGCCACCGTCGATGATGACCAATTGGGGCAAAGACTGGTTTTCCTCCAGGAGGCGGCGATAGCGGCGGAACACCACCTCTTTCATGGTGTCAAAATCATTGGGGCCGATTACGGTTTTGACTTTGAAATGGCGGTAATCCTGTTTGGAAGGTTTAGCGTTTTTGAACACCACGCAAGAAGAAACCGGGTTGCTGCCCTGGATGTTCGAGTTGTCAAAACACTCGATATGCATCGGCAGTTCGTTCATTTGCAAGTCGGCCTTGAGGGTGCGCAGGATGCGTTCGGCGGGCGTCTGGCGTTTGGTTTTGGTGGCTTCATCACGTTTTTTCTGGGCGCGGTAGTATTGTACATTTTTGAGGGAAAGCTCGAGGAGTTTGCGTTTTTCACCAATTTTGGGCACCGTTACCATCAGGTTTTTATCGGTTACCTGCACCTCAAAAGGCAGGATCAACTCCGGTGCAATGCTGTTGAAACGCTCGCGAATTAGCGGAATGGCGTACGCCAATAAATCTGCCTCTTCCTCCTCCATGTTTACGACCAATTCCTGCATGTGGGTATGAATGATCACCCCGTTGACCACCCGCAGGTAATTGACGTAGGCCTCTTTTTCATCACTCGCAATCGAAAACACATCCACATCCCGGATGCTGGAACTGACCACGGTACTTTTCGCCTGATAATCTTCAAAAGCCGTCAATTTCTCCTTGATGTCTTGGGCTTTTTCAAACTCCATTCGCTCAGCGTATTGGTGCATCAAACCCTTGAAGTGTTGGATCACGGCTCCAAAATTTCCCTTGAGGATGTTTTTGATTTGTTCAATTTTGGCATTGTAGCTCGACTCATCCTCGTGGTCTTCGCAGGGGCCCTGGCAGTTTTTGATGTGGTATTCCAGGCACACCTTGAACTTACCGGCGGCAATGTTTTCGGGGGCCAAATTGAGTTGGCAGGTACGCAGGGGAAACAATTGGCGCAACAAATCCCAAATGATTTGCACCCGTCCCTTGTTGGTGTAAGGACCAAAATAAGTAGATCCATCCCGAATGACCCGGCGGGTGAAAAACACCCTGGGGAAATGTTCTTTTTTGATACAAATATAGGTGTATGACTTATCGTCTTTGAGCATCACGTTGTAGCGTGGCTGGTGCTCTTTGATAAAAGCGCTTTCGAGCAGGAGGGCATCGGTTTCGGTTTCGACGATCGTGAATTCGATGCGGCTGGCATTTTTGACCATCAAGCGGGTGCGAAAGAGGCGATCCTTTCGTTCTCCGAAATAACTCGTCAGGCGGTTTTTCAGGTTTTTGGCCTTGCCGACGTATAAAATGATGTCCTCATCGTTGATGAAGCGATAAACCCCTGGATCTTTGGGGACGGTAGCAGAGATTTTTTTGAAGTCTTCAGTCGTCATTATTGCAATACAATTTGCCGGGCACTGATCCGATTTTGCGCATCGAGTACTCTTACAACATATGCACCCCGCGGCAGGTTCCCACAATTGACCTGCAAGGTGCTGGCATCAAACTGTACGCCGCCCATGCGCTGCCCCATCAGGTTGTACAGCTCCAGTTGGGTAATGCGCAGGCCGTTACTCACTTGCAGGCGAAAGCTCTGCTGGGCGGGGTTGGGGATGATGTCGATGTGGTAGTCTGAACCTTTGGGGTCATCGATGCCAACGGTAAAGTTACAAGCCTGAATGTTGCTGACCACTTTGGCACGTACACTGGCCAGCTTGCTGTACACATTGCTGCCGGGGCATTCGGTCGCACAACCGTCGCGGTGGCCACAAACGTGGTTCAAATCCAGGGTACTCCGGGCATGGATGGATTTGGTCAAAGGATCAAGATTTGAGTTGCAACTTTTCCAGGCCAGTACATTGGCCAGGGTATTCAACATCGCGTCAGTAGGTTCCACTTCTTGAAAGTTACCGAGTAGGCACACTCCCATGGTACCCGTATTGGTGGCGCAAAAGTGGGCGCCAATGACGTTGTTGCCACCACCTCGGCCTTCGTACAACACGCCATTGGGGTCGATGAGGTAGTTGTAAGCTACGTCGCAATACAAGCGGGTATTCACGTGAAAATCCCAGATGCTCAACACGACTTGCGCCCAGTTGTTGGAAGTGTTCACCCCGGCGGAATGGTGCACCACCAGGTGCGTAACGGCAGCATAACCCGGCGATGGGCAAGGGCTGGGTGCACCCCAGGTATCTCGTCCGACCATTTGGGGCAAAGGGCAGGGGCAAGAGCGCAATTCGGGCAACACTGGACCAAGGTTGCCTGGTTTTACAATCAGTGAAGCAGAACCCGAATTTTGGGGTAAAACCGGATTGAACAAATTGATTTGGATGCCTTCGGGCAAAGCTTGGCCCGCTGGTTGCAGCACCCGGAGTTGAATACTTTTTACCCGCGCTTCCAATTGTTTCATTTCGGTAGCTTCTACACTGGATTCTTCTTCTCCGTGCCGATCAACGGGTAAAGCTTTCCATTCGCTCCATTTGTTGCGTTTTTTTTCACGGTATTCAAAACTCAGGTTTGTGTTGGCGCTGATGGTTTTCGGCCAGTTGAGTGCCAGCGTGAAGAAGTTTTCTACCCGATCGGCAAATTTGATCTTGAGGGGTTTGAGGGTGGAAATGGTTTGGGCATTGCGTAGCGAGGATTCGCCGGCTACCGTGCTTTGGACTTGTTCGGCCGTAATGGTTATTTTTTTGCGGTTAGGGCTGGTTTCTTGTGCAGTGCTCCAAAATGGAAATAAACCGCACAAAAGGAGGGAAAGGAGAAGGGTTTTTTTCATGGTTAGGCTATTTTTTAGGAAAAACCAAAGTAGTGGGGCAAAAATAAGTGTTCATTTTCCCTAAGCCAAAGGAATAGATAAGGCACTTAAAATGAACCGTTTACTCATCTATTTCTTTGACAAAATGAACACTTATTTTTTTATCGCCCAAAGTTAAAACTCCTGCAAGTATTCTTTCAATTTATTCAACTGCCTTTTGTCGCCCAAAACAATAAAGCTGGTATTGGGAAGGAGAGTGGCATCTGCGGACGGATTGATGTGGTAATACCCGGTAGCATCCCGAAAGCCGATGACGTTGGCCCCCGTATTTGGCCGAATTCTCAGCTCACTTAAGGTAAGCCCCCGACACTTAGCCGGGGCATTTTCATAAGCCAATTCTTCAAATCCAATATCTGAACTGTGCTCATTGGTGATGAAGGAAAAAAACTCTACCGCTCCTGGTTTGGACACCAGGGTGGCCATGTAGAAACCCCCAATTTGTTCAGGCATCACCACGTGGTTGGCACCAGCCAGCATGAGTTTTTTTTGCGACTTGGGGTCTTTGGCCCGGCTGATGATGTCGAGCTGCGGATTGAGCTGTCGGGCAGTTAGTACGATGAATACATTGTCGGAATCTTCGGGCAAAGCGGCGATCAGTGACCGAGCGCGAGAAATTCCTGCTGCTACCAGAGCCTCATCGTGCGTAGCATCGTCTTCGATGTACAAAATTTCCTGCGCAGCCCCCTGGATGGCTGCAATCCGCTCGGGGTTGATGTCGATGATGACAAAAGGGATTTTTTGCTGCAAAAAATGTTGGGTAATCTCCCGGCCGTATTTGCCATAGCCACAAACAATCACGTGGTTGGACAGTTGCTCAATGGATTTTTTAACTTGATTCAGGTGCATGGTTTTAAAAATTTCTCCTTGAATGACATAGTAGGAAATAACCGATAAAATGTAGGCAAACACCCCAATGTTGAATAAAATATAGACTGAAACGAAAATTTTTCCGGTATCATCCAGCTTTTTTACCTCGGTAAAGCCAACCGTAGAGATGGTTATCACTGTTTGGTAAAAGGCGTCAATGAATTCAAACTGCTCCAGCCACATAAACCCGGTAATCCCAATCAACAGATCGATGAAAAAAATGGCAATGGCGAGGTTGAAATCGAGGATGGTACCGGGAATGGGATTCAGTTTCCAGGAAATCCATTTGTGGTTGTTGACAGCACGATTCAAAAATGCCATGGGTTTGTTTGGATTAAATACTCCAGTAATGTAAAAAAATGGCAGAATATTAGTGCCAAAAAGTTCGGGATTATTTTGTAGTCTTGATTGAGAAAGTTTAGAAGGTTGAGGGAGGTTGAGGCTGCCGCGAGCGTTTTTGACAAAGACCTTGTCCAAGTCGCTGCGGTAGCCTCAACCTTCTCAACCTCCCTCAACCTTCTCAACCATACATTTTCACACCTGAGTAATACGACATCAATGAAGCATTTGTTTTACCTGTGTTTTTTTATGGCCTTCCTGCCACTGGCAGCATCGGCCCAGACCCAAACTATGGATTTTGAAAAATACGATCCACCGTCATCCTTGGTCGTACCTGAGCACAAAATTACCCGCTCCAAATTCCCATTCCTGGACGTGCACAGCCACCATTGGAACATGGCCACCCAGGACTTGACCATACTGGTTCGCGAAATGGATTCGCTCAACATGGGCATTTGTATGAACCTGAGCGGGCGGGGTGGTGCAGCCCTCAAGGCCATCACCGACAACGTCAAAAAGTACAACCTGGAACACCGGATTGCGGTGTTTACCAACCTGAGCTTTAGAGGCATCGACGAGCCCGACTGGACCAGCAATGCCGTCAAACAAATTGAATTTGACGTTAAAAATGGTGCGAAAGGTTTAAAGATTTTTAAAAGTTTGGGCCTGTCCGAAAAAGACAGCCAGGGCAATTACATCCACATCGACGATCCCCGGATCGACCCCGTTTGGGCCAAATGTGGTGAACTGGGCATCCCCGTACTCATCCACACCGCCGACCCCAAGCAGTTCTGGGAACCAGTGGACGAAACCAACGAACGTTGGTTGGAACTCAAACTCAATCCCGGTCGCAAACGTACGGATACCACTCCTGCACCATTTGATACGCTCATCAAGCAACAACACAACGTATTCAAAAAAAATCCAAAAACTACCTTCATCAACGCCCACTTCGGTTGGTACGCCAACGACCTGACCAAACTAGGCCAGTTGCTCGACATGTATCCCAATATGTATGTGGAGTGTGGGGCGATCATCGCGGAACTGGGTCGCCAACCCCGGGCCTCAGCGGCGTTTTTTGAGAAGTACCAAAATCGGGTGTTGTTTGGAAAAGATGCTTATCACCCCGAAGAGTATCCGACTTATTTCCGGGTGCTGGAAACTGCGGACGAATATTTTCCCTATCACAAGCGTTACCACGCTTTTTGGCGGATGTACGGCATGGCCCTGCCGGATAAAATTTTGAAGAAGGTGTATTATGAAAATGCGCTGCGAATTATTCCAGGCTTGCAGCGGAAAGCGTTTGAGAAACAATAAAAGGTTCCAGCGTTCCTAGGTTCCAAAGTTCCATCTGGTCACTGAGCGAAGTCGAAGTGCCGGATGGAACTTTGGAACCTAGGAACGCTGGAACCCTAGAACTATTCTAACTTAAACTTCACTGGCAAATTCATCTGCACTTTTACTGGTACCCCCCTTTGTTTCCCGGCGAGCCATTCGGGCATGGAACGCACTACCCGAAGCGCCTCTTCCCCACAGCCACCACCGATGTCTTTGGCAATAAACGGATTGGTAATTTTTCCCTCTTCATTTACCACGAACTGAATTACGACAATACCTTGTATTCCATTTTCTTTGGCGATGGTAGGGTACTCCAATTGCTCTGCGAGGTATTTTTGTAAAACGCCCCGAAAAGCAGGCATTTGTTCAACAAAAACAAAGGGTATGCTTTCTTTGATCTCTTTTTCCCCCTCTACGACTATTGGTGGGGGAAGCGGTTCAATTGGCGTTTCCTCAGGAATATAATCTACTCCATTTGGGTCGCCAGCAGAAGTCACCGTGCCTGGGTTTTTATCCACTAAATCTGCTTGCGTTGGTGGTTCATATTCTTCCGGAACTTGATTGTCATCCAATACTTTGGGCACCACAAAAATAATCGTGGGCCGAGCTGGCGGCGGCGGCGGAGTCACTGGTGGTGGCGGTGGGGTTTCTTCTTTTACTGGCGGTGGCGGAGTTACCATGTTGGGCATAGTATACTCCCGCATCGAAATCATTTTTTCCTGCAGTGCCTGGGCCAACAAAGAACCTCCATATAACAATCCAATCAAGCTGATCGACAACAACCCACCCCACATCATGTTGCGTGGATATTGTTGACGAAGGTAATACGCGCCGTACTCCTGGTTGCGGTACCGAAATACTTCGCGCAGCCAAGACAGTTGAAACAGGGGACTGGTGCCGGGAAATACACTTATTGCTCCTCTAGCTTGCACATTTCCTCCCTCCTGAGTCCCGTGCATTGGGTCAGTTGCATTCATGCGAGTCATCATTTTTTTTGATTTTTACAAAATCCGCTCAGGATTGCTTCGGGGCGCCGCCGAAGCAATTACCTGAGTGGCTAATTGGCTTTGTTGTGGAAAAAGATGATGTAATAAAAACTACTTGGTAGATGCAGGTGGGTGGGAAAATGGTGGGCGGGAACTAAAAAAAGTGAAAAGTGAATAGTGAAAAGTGAAAAGCAGGTACACCAGTTGTTTTTCAACTGTTTACCATTATTTGATGCTTATAAATTTGGAGGGTTAGAAATGTCCTTCTAATTTTTCATTTTTCATTTTTCATTTTTCACTCTTCACTCTTCACTCTTCTTTAGTCGACGCTTTGTACACCCCTACTTCCGCAATCTGGGCAGGGGCGAGGGCGTGCAGCACAGTGAGGCGTAGTTTGGAGGCAGTAACGGGATCAAAACGCAGCAGCCGTTTGTAGCCGATGGTGGTGAAGTTTTTGATCAGTTTCCAGTTGGAACCATCCCAATATTCCAGTTGGGCTTCGGCGATGCGTTGGCCTTCGGCGATGTTTTCTTGCACCATGAAACGGTCGAAAGTAGCGGCTTTGGACAAGTTGATTTCGATGGCCGTTTTTTCCGGGGCGCTGATCCAGGTGCTGAGTTTGTTGTCGGCCAGTTTTTTGTTTTTGCCGGATTTGGCGAGGTTGCTTTTGAAGGTCTCGTTCAGGATGCTGCGGAATTCCTTAATGGCAGCTACGTCCTGCGGGCACAGCAGGCCTTCACGGTTAGGTGGCACATTGAGGAGCAAGAGGCTATTGCGGCCAACGGATTGGTAATACAGGTTCACCAGATTTTGGGGCGAGCGCACCTTGTCGTCTTCCTTGGGGTGATAAAACCAACCTGGGCGAATGGACACATCCGTCTCCGCAGGAATCCATTCGGTACCTTTTTCATCGCCAGTGTTCAGGTATTTGGAATCCGCCACGCCGGGTGCCATACCCATGGTGATGATGGGCGACCAGCAGGTTTCGCCCGCATTGCCCGATTCGTTGCCGACCCAGCGTACACCTGGGCCTACGTCGGAAAAACAGACGGCCTGAGGTTGTAGCTCTTTAACCATCGCCCAATACCCCTGGAAGTCGTACTCCATGTCTTTGGCATTCGGCCCCCTGGCCCCGTCAAACCACACTTCGTGCACTACACCGTAATTGCTTAGCAATTCGCGTAATTGATTTTTGTAAAAATCATTGTATTGATTGGTTCCGTAACTTTTTTCGTGCTGATCCCAGGGCGAGAGGTAAAAACCAAACTTGAGTCCCTGCGCCCGGCAGGCGTCAGCTACTTCTTTTACAATGTCGCCTTGCCCGTTTTTCCAGGGGCTGCTTTTGACCGAATGATCGGTGTATTTGGAGGGCCAGAGGCAAAAGCCATCGTGGTGCTTGGCCGTGATGATGCACATTTTGAAGCCCCCAGCTTTGAGGGCACTGACCCATTGTTTGGCGTCAAATTTGACGGGATTGAAAATACTCGGGCTTTCGGTACCATCTCCCCATTCCTTGTCGGTGTAGGTATTGACGGTGAAATGCAGGAAAGCGGTGGTTTCCAGTTGTTGCCAGGCGAGCTGGGCCGGGCTGGGTTTGGGCAGGTTTTGGGCGGATGCCGCTGTAGTTGCAAGCATTAGTAATGCCAAAAAAAACTTGTTTATCATCTAAATAGAATTTTCATGCTATGATGTTCTCGCCAAGATAGTAAAGTTAAAAATATCGACTTTGAAGGCTTCAGTAAAAAAACAGGATCGAAAAAATAACCCAATATTGTCAGCAATTTAACATTATAAATTTGGAGGCCAAATAAAAATGGTAGCATATTTGCGCCGATAATAACATTCCTCCTAACGACTAAATCTTTTGAAATGAAATTTCAAGTTTTCAAGTTTTCAAGTTTTTTATTTTTTTTAATTTATGCTATTAATCTATACCCACAAGGTCCTTGTGGTACAACTCCTCCCGTTTCTCATGTATTTGCTTCCCCCGTATCTTCCTCCTCGCCATTTCAAACTAGTTACAGTTTGCCGATTCACTTTTACATTATCACATCAAATGGAGCATTACCTGGCATTAATGAGATTGTATTTCCGTATAATCCTGTTCAACAAATCAGGGACGCCATAAATTATGCCAATACGGTTTATGCTCCCGCCAATATCAGCTTCTACCCTTCTGCTTTTACTTTTCATGAGTCAAGTTCATTGTACAATAATGGTACAAATGTAGTGGCGCTTTATAATGCGATACATGATGACGATGCAATAAATGTGTATATTGTTAATGATTATATTGCCGAACCAGGTGTAAAAGGTAGAGCTATCCATCCCGACCCAGAATTTCCAATTAATAATGCACTAACCATTATAGCAACAAGTGACCTCAATTATACTTCTGTACTTTCTCATGAGTTAGGTCATTATTTCAATCTATTGCATACATTTCATGGAACTGCATATCTTACCCTTCCTGAAACAGATTGTAGCGAACAAGGAGATAAAATTTGTGATACTCCTCAAGATGCAGTTTCTTTTGAAGGATGCCCAAATACAATATTTACCTGTTCTGGCAACTGTAATTTTGATTGTTCCTCAACACCTTGCGAAATTAGAGATTTAAGAATAATGCCTCCAAACAATAATTTAACTAATTCATTTGCACCGGATAAAAAAAACATAATGTCTTATTTCTTAAACTGTGGGTTAGACCATTTTTCACCTAATCAGTTGCAAAAAAATTTATAATGAACTAACCACTAATATGTATAGGGCTTTTTTGATTCAAGGCACAAACCCTCCTGCCGTACCTTTTCCTGCGGAAAATGCTTATGTTTATCGTACTGTCTTATCTTCCACTGGAAGTGTTACCAATGTATCCCAATTTGGAGGCATGGATGTTCAACTCTCTAAAAACGGGGGAGCTCCGGTGACGAGCACTACTCCACTAGCAGGGGGAGCTTATGTAGTTGACAAAGGAATTTTTCTTCCTCAAAATACAATAGCGAAGGTCGCTCCTACGCGAAACGGATCTGGAAATTTTGCTGCTTTAAACGGAGTTTCAACTTTGGACCTAATAAAAGTACAAAAACATGTCCTTGGCACAGAAATTTTACCTAAGCCTTACGCTTGGATTGCAGCAGATGTTAACAACAATGGAGTCATTTCGAATACTGATCAAATAAAAATTCAGCAATTAATTTTAAACCAAATCACGTCTTTTCCCGATGTGCCATCTTGGCGTATGGTTCCTACTTTTGCACTCCAAAACTCTGTTTTTTTGAATGAATTTAACAATGATCCTTTTTCTGCAATTTGGACAACGAGCGCTGGAGAGTATTTAGCTTATAACCAAGCAATAATTGGAGGAACTAAAACCTATTTTGATGACTTAGAAATAAATCTGACCAACCCCAATATCAACCAGAGTAGCACGTTTTCATTCCAATCCATTAAATCGGGTGATGTTAATTTTTCGGCTGTAGTCAATTCCGCTAGCACATTTAGGAGTGAAGAAAGGTTCCCAGATTTACGTACTGTTGAAAAATACCGATTGCAGGCTATGGAATCTAATTGTCTTGAATCAGGTAAATCTTATTCTGTTAGTATTGCGGCAAAAGGGGATGGAAATATTTATGCTTATCAAATGGGGTTGAAATTTGATCCCAAACTGCTAAAAATTTCTGGAGTAGATCGAGGAGATGCTAATTTTTTTAGCCTTGATAATTACAACGTTAAAAATTTAAAAGAAGGCGAATTAAGAACTGTATGGTTGGATTTTGAGAAAAATGAAAAAATAAAACTAAATGAAAAGAAAGATTTATTTCGAATGATAGCTATACCTCAAGCAAAGGTTTGTGATTTGAGCCAAGTGTTCCAATTGAACGATCAAACACTGGAGAATCTCTTTTACGATGAAAATGGCCGCTTGCTTAACCTCGATTTGTTGGTATCTGCCCAAGAAATCAAAAAAGGAGATACTACAAACGATTTATTGATCAACGTTTTTCCAAACCCAACCAATGGCGAGATCAACTTTGAAGTGAATGTGCAGGCCAAAATAAAAGTTGATATTATGCTACGTGACAATTTTGGCAAATCGATATCGCTCAATCGAATTATTGATGCAGGTGCCAATAAAATAACGCTGATTGATGATCTACGCGGCTTAAGTGCTGGGGTCATTTATTACTCTTTATCTCTAGGTAGTAAACTTTATTCCGGAACGTTTTTCAAGCTTTAATCTTATCTTCCAAATAAAGACCATCTGGAAGATATTGCTCTCCAGATGGTCATAAATCCATTATCCCATGAACAATAAAACTTTTTCACTGGTTTTTCTTTTTTTTGTTTCATCTATGACTTCAAGTTTTACTCAGGATGTAAAAAGTAAACGTATTTATGTTGCAGCTACGTCCTCCGCTGGTTCAGAAGCGGACGGCCAGAGTTGGAAGACCGCATTTTTAAGTTTACAAGAGGCCTTAAAAAAGACTAACTTTGGAGACTCTGTGTGGATAGCTCAAGGTATTTACACTCCTACTACAAGCTCTGACCGAACTATATCTTTCAATATTCCTGCTGGGATCAAATTGTTTGGCGGTTTTAAAGGAATAGAGCAGAATTTTAATGAAAGAGATTGGCCCCTTTTCCCTACTATTCTTTCGGGCAAAATTAGTGGTTCTGAAAATTCGCAACTTAACTCTTTTCATGTAATCACTTTAATAAATACTGATTCAGCTATAATCGACGGGATTGCAATAGAAGGGGGACGTGCTAATGTTAAGAGTCCTAACTCTGCTATACCACAATCTAAAGGTGCAGGTCTCCTGATTATAAATGACCGAAAACAAGCGGCAAAAATAATCATAAAAAACACTATATTTAGGCATAATTTTGCTGTCAATGGTGGCGGGATAGCTATACTGGAAAATGCCTTGAAAATCAGCAACTACTTGCAAATTGAGAATTGCAGTTTTGAGGAAAACGCAGCAGAATCGGGAGGTGCTATTTACTCGGAAATATATAATGCTTCCTCAAAAGTAGCGGTTGATAAAAGCCGCTTTGCCTTTAATAGGGCACAATTTTTCGCAGCAGTAATGCATCATACTTTCTCTGGAGGTATAGAGCTCACACAATGTATTTCTAACCAAAACGAATCTTCTGGATCTTCGATTATACGAATAGAGAGTACAAACAATCCAATTACTATAAAGGACTGTGAATTCGACTCCGAATCATTAGTTGGCGGCGGGGTTATCGATATAGTAGCGCTTGGCGATCCCGCTGCCGGATTAATGACACCGCACAATATTAATATTCACAAAAATAAATTTTCAAATATTTTGAGCCCTGCTGATGGAGGAGCTATTTCCCTTGCTGTAAATGGTATAGATGCGTATATTAAATTAAATATAGAAGATTGTAAAATTGATGCCGCCACAAGTAGTTTGGGTGCCAATGGAATTAAAATAGAAAAGAACACTAAGTTGAGCAAGGTTGATTGTAACATTAATCGCTGTGTGTTTAATAAAAACAGTATAAGTAGAAAATTATTCGGAATTATTAATTTTATCAATTATTCAGGAAAAGGGAATTCAATAAAAGCAACCATCAACAATAGCCTTTTTTACAAAAATACAGGGCCAGTCATTTATGCTAGTCAATACAGTGATGGTAAAATTGAACTCCAAATCTTAAATTCCACTTTTTTTGGCAACAAACAAGGAGAAATCGTGAGGAATGCCAGAGAAGCGGTTTCTCAAATTAGTGTATACCTTCAAAATACTATTTTTTACAATAACCAAACATCTCTTTCAGCTACACTTCAAAATACCACAGCGGCAAACCTGGAAGACTTCTCCTTTAATCACTGCCTTTTCAGCGCACCAGCTTGTACCTCTACCAGCGATACCACAGGCTGTGGTATCGGTAATATTTTTAGCCAATACCCCAAATTTGTTGATAGCTCTAGTGTACAGGGCTTAAAGCTGGCCCCTGGTTCAGTGGCAATCAATAAAGGGCGGTGGCATCCGGAGTTGACAGCTTTAGATCTATTGGGCCAGCCCCGTGTTCAGGATTGTAAGGTGGACTTGGGTGCGTACGAGAGCCCCAGCATTTTATCGCCTGATGATACGTTGCGCATTAAGGTACAAGTGCGTAGTACGCCAATCAACATGTCACTTGGTGAACTCGATATTCAACAAATCGGTGGCGGGTTCCCTCCTTATCGTATTCGTTGGGAAAATGGTGATTCCGTGAAAGTTCGCAGCAAATTGGCTGCCGGGCAATACACCTTAACCATCAGCGATCAAATGGGATGTTTTAAAATTTACACGTACACCGTACCATTTACTACCTCAATCAACGAATTGGCTAAAGTTCGTGAACGTGTTTATTGTGTACCCAACCCCCAAACTAAAGGCCAAAAGATCAGCATGCATTACGAAGATTTGCACCCAGGACAATGGGACGTACAAATCTCAGATTTCAGTGGAAAGGTGTTGGCTCGGCAAAATCACTTGTTGCAAGCAAAGGGGGTATTGAACTTTCCTCAAGAATTTGAACTCCCAGTGGGAATGTACCTCATTACCTTGAGGAAAGACGCGAATGTATTGAATACAAAATTGATGATTGCACAATAAATTATTTCTGTGAGTTGCAGGCAAGGCTACTAGGCATTGGATGTTTTGAACGCTAGTAGTCTTGCCTTCAAAATTCATTAGGAGCAAAAATCATCCCCTCAGCCCTCAAACAAATCATCCATTTCCAGCACAAAGTCCACCAAACCCAAACTATGTTGATTTTGCTTTAGTCCAAACGTACTAATCAAAGTAAAAAACACTTGTTTTTTCGTTTGTGTACTCTGTTTGAAGATGCCGATTTTATTCCGGTAATCCAATGCCGTGGCTTTATCGATGCTCAGCGCTGAATTGTAAAATTTGATCTCGCACAAATTGATGACATGGTCGTTGCGATCAATGAGCAGGTCAATTTGCACTCCATCTTCTTCAGTGCTACCCTTTTTGAGGTAAGAAGAAGCGTTGGCGTATACCCCTGTTATACCCAGTGCTTTGCGAATTTGCCAAAGGTGTTTGAAGCAGCTGTTTTCAAAAGCATAACCCGCCCAACTGACGTAGCTTTGGGTTTGACTCAATTGTTGCCAGATGTTGGGGCCAGTCTGGCGATTTTGCTCCATGAAGTGCAGGTAAAACAGAGAGTATTCATCCGTGAGCCGATAGAGGCTGTCTTTTTTCTTCTTGCCAAAGGGTAAATAAAGCGATACAAAACCGGAATGAATGAGCTCTTCCAAAACTGTGCTGGTTCCCCCACCTTCCGGCAGTTTGGTATGTTTCACAATTTCCTGGCGCGTGAGTCCCTTTTGTTTGTTGGCCAAAGCACGAATCACACTGATGTGCGCAGTAGCGTTTTCAAACAAGGAAGTATACAATTTTGAAAACTCATCCCAAAGCACCCCGTTTTCGGAAAAACAAATGGCGTTGATGTTTTGTATGGCGCTTTTCCCTGCTTCTACCTCCTCCAGGTAGTGCGGCACTCCGCCCATCGCCATATAGAGTTGCAGGATTTGATACCGATCCAGGTTGATGTTTTTTCCCTTGAAGAAGAGTTCGGTTTCGTGGAGCGAGAAGGATTTAAGGTAAATTCGTTTAGTAACGCGGTTGTGCAGGCCGCCTTTGTGGTGCACAACGTTCTTGATCATCCACGAGGCCGCAGAACCACAAACGATCACTACAATGTTTTCATTCACCGCCCAACTATTCCAAAACCAGCTCAAGCCCTTTAAAAAACCAGATTTATGGGTAGCCAACCAGGGGAGCTCGTCCAGGAAAACAACGAATTTGCCAGACTTCTGTTTTTGCTCCAAAAACTTGGACAGCAAATAAAAAGCTTCCAGCCAGTCTTTGGGCTCAGTAATGGGAAATGCTCCCTGAGAATATTTGGCGAGTTGTAGACCGAAATTGCGCAACTGTTCTTTGCGGGAAGCGTCTTGTATACCCGTGATTTCAAAGTCCAGCGTTTGTTGATACACGGATTTGACTAAAAACGTTTTTCCTACTCGCCTGCGGCCAATGATAGAAATCATTTCAGCCCGATTGCTTAATAGGGCCTTTTCTAAAATATCTCTTTCCTCACTGCGCCCGATTAAGGTCTGGTTTGGCATGGTAAAATGCGATTGGTTGCGAAATCGCTATCAATTTATCACATTTCGCGAGCAATCACAATTTATTCGTCGCGAAATCTATCTTTTTTGACCATATTTCGCGAGCAATAAACATCATTAATTGTGATCTGGTACTTAAAACTCACTCGTAAAGTGAAACTGCACCTTCGGGTGGTTCTCCTGCACCATCTTCAACGACCATTCCGACTCCGCCATAAAGACCAGTTTACCTTCGGTATCGTGAGCCAGGTCTTTTTTGCGGCGAGCTGTAAATTCTTTCAAAGCCACCTCATCCAGGCAAGAAATCCAACAGGCTTTGCGCAGGGAGGCGGGTTCGTAGGTCACTTTGGCCCCGTATTCATGTTCCAGGCGGTACTGGATGACTTCAAATTGCAGGGCACCTACCGTGCCGATGATGCGCCGCCCGTCGGTATCCCGGGTAAACATTTGTGCAACCCCTTCGTCCATGAGCTGGTCCAGACCCTTGGCCAATTGTTTGGTTTTGAGGGGGTCGGCGTTGTTGACGAAGCGGAATTGTTCGGGGGAAAAACTGGGAATGCCCTTGAAGTGCAGCACTTCACCACTGGTCAATGCATCACCAATTTTGAAGTTCCCTGAGTCATACAAACCAATCACGTCGCCGGGGAAAGCCTCGTCGATGACCGTTTTTTTGGCCGCCATAAAAGAAGTTGGGTTGGCAAACTTCATCTTTTTGTTCTGGCGAACGTGCAGGTAGTTGGTATTGCGTTCAAACTTACCGGAACAGATGCGCAAAAAGGCGATCCTGTCGCGGTGGTTGGGATCCATATTGGCGTGGATTTTAAAAATAAATCCACTGAATTGATCTTCGGTCGGGTTGACGGGGCGCTCTTCGGTTTCGCGGGGTAGGGGCTCAGGGGCAATTTCGACAAAACAATCCAGCAATTCACGCACCCCAAAGTTGTTGACTGCCGAGCCAAAAAACACCGGTGAAAGTTCACCTGCCAGGTAGTACTCCTGGTCAAATTCGGGGTAGAGGTCCTTGATGACCTCCGTTTCTTCGCGCAGGGTTTTGGCCATGTCTGCGCCCACTTCTTTGTCCAGTGTTGGGTCGTCTAAGCTGGTGATGTTGATGACTTCTTCATCCTCCTGCTTACCGTGGGACTGAAAGAGGATCAGGTTTTTTTCATAAATGCTGTATACCCCTTTGAAGCGGCTACCCATGCCGATGGGCCAGCTAAGGGGGGTTACACTCAGACCGAGTTTGGACTCCACTTCGTCCAGCAGGTCAAAAGCATCTTTCCCTTCGCGGTCCAGCTTGTTGATGAACACGATGATGGGCGTATTGCGCATGCGGCATACCCGCACGAGTTTTTCGGTTTGGGGCTCTACTCCTTTGGCCACGTCGATGACCACGATCACGCTGTCCACGGCGGTGAGGGTGCGGTAGGTGTCTTCCGCAAAGTCTTCGTGACCGGGGGTATCCAGGATGTTGATTTTGAGGCCACGATAATCGAAGGCCATCACGGAGGTAGCTACGGAGATACCCCGTTGCCGCTCAATTTCCATGAAGTCGGAAGTGGCCGCTTTTTTGATTTTGTTGGACTTCACCGCACCAGCTACCTGAATGGCCCCCCCGAAGAGCAGCAATTTTTCGGTCAGCGTGGTTTTACCAGCATCCGGGTGACTGATGATGCCAAAAGTGCGGCGCTTTTTTAATTCTTCTACAAAACTCATGCACAACGATTTTCGGAGCGCAAAAGTAATAAAAATAGGCGAGTACCGCAGAAAAATTAACTTCTCGATTTGGGTTTTGAATAGGAAGTCGAACGCTTCATTTCAAGTGAGCTTCCTATTCAAAAGCCTCTAAAAAAATCGGGAAGTAATTTTTTGCGTCATACAGAGTAATGTGGGCTTAAGCAAAAAACACTTTCACCAATAAAAACAATGCCGAAGGACACAACAAGCACCCTAAGCCCGTATAAAACGTCGCCGTCATCGCCCCGTAAGGCACCAGTTTTGGGTTTGTAGCGGCTAGCCCAGCGGCCACCCCGCTCGTAGTACCCATCAAGCCACCATAAATCATCGCCGATTGGGGCGTATTCAAGCCAATGAAGCGGGCCATCAAAGGAGTCCCAATCGTCACCAAAATGGACTTGACCACTCCGGCCGCAATGCTGATGGCGACCACATCCGAACCCGCGCCAACCGCCGTACCCGTCACCGGACCCACCACAAAAGTGCAGGCTCCCGCGCCGATGGTCGTGATGCTTGCCGCGTCGTGATACCCCATCGCAATGGCAATCAGCGCCCCGGCAAAAAAGGACAAAACCACCCCCACCAAAAGCGAAACCACCCCAGCCAAACCCGTTTTTTTGATGATGCCAAAACTAACCCCCATCGCGGTGGAAACAATGGTAAAATCCCGAAACATCGCCCCACCCATTAGTTCAAAGCCCGACAAAACTTTGATGTCGGCAATGCCTTTGCTGCCGCCCGTCGCTACCCCGGCAAAGTAGGCCAGCACCAGCCCACTAAAAATAGCAATCGCCGAGCCAGGTATTTTTTTATTTGTCAAAATTTTAGACAAATACTCCGCCGCAATCATGAGCAAACCCGTCACCAAAAAGGCCACGATGAGGCCATTTTTGACCAAAACTGTGGTAATGTAGTCCATCGTTTATTCGGGTTTGGGATTAAGTTTGGCAATCAAGGGCATGATGGCCAGGCAAACGAACACGGGCACAACCCCGGCCAGTAGCGCCACCAATCCACTCGATAAGGCGAGTTTGGCATTCTGGGTAGCCGACATGGCCACGATGACTGGCAGGTACATTTTGCTCCAAAACAGGACCCCTTCTTGCATTTCCAGATGGAAACGCCCGCGTTGTTCCAGCCAGTTTTGGGATAAAATGAGCAAAAGCATGGCGAAACCTACTCCACCTACATTGGCGTCGATGTGGAGCAAACGCCCCAGGGTTTCTCCGATCAGTTGTCCGATGACGTAGCAGGCTGCGAGTAGTGCAACTCCTCTGATGAGCATGGTGAGTGATATTTAATGGGGGAAGATAGTATGAATTGCCAAAAAACGAATGAGAAGCTATTTTGGGAACGGCAAAAAAATAAAATTGATTATCTTCATTTCTAAAATCAACCCATATGTCGCAAGTCAGTACCCTGCCTAAGTTGGACCCAACTTATGCCATCTCAGCCCAGCAACAAGCCGAATACCAAAAAAATGGCCATATCCTGTTGCGCAATATTCTTTCCGAGGAAGAAATGACCGTTTACCGCGAGGTCATTGTCGATGCTGCCGATCGTTTCAATACCGAAAAGCGCAAGATGGAAGAGCGCGATACCTACGGCAAAGCCTTTTTGCAAATCATGAACCTCTGGGAGGTCGACGAAGCAGTGCGCCACTACACCCTGGCCAAACGTTTTGCCCACATCGCTGCCGAATTGATGGGCGTAGAACGGGTTCGCTTGTACCACGATCAAGCCTTATTTAAAGAACCATTGGGAGGCCATACCCCCTGGCATCAGGATCAATATTACTGGCCCATTGATACCGACAATACCGTTACCATGTGGATGCCCTTAGTGGACATTACCGTGGAAATGGGCATGCTGACCTTCGCTTCTGGGTCAAAGGAATTGGGCTTCCTCGGCAACCTGGCCATCTCTGATGATTCGGAAGAATTGCTCGGCAACCTGGTCAAAGAAAATGGCTACCCCATCTCCCAGCCCGCCACCATGAAAGCTGGCGACGCTACCTTCCACGCTGGCTGGACCCTGCACTCGGCACCGGGCAACAACTCGGCGACCATGCGCGAAGTGATGACCGTAATTTTTCTGGCCGATGGCTGTAGCGTAGCGCAACCCAAAAATAAACACCAGGAGGCCGACCACCAACGTTGGTTGATGTCCAAACCTGTAGGCAGCCTCATTGATTCGCCCCTCAACCCTGTGATTTGATGCGGTGCCAGGCCGCTATTGCCGATGGGAAAGGCCATTTTGTCATCGATGCGATCGAGATTCAGGCTCCCCAGGGCGACGAAGTCCTGATCGAAATCAAAGCTGCCGGAATTTGCCATACCGATTGGGATTCCCAATCCTGGGGCAAAGCCCTCGTGATGGGCCACGAAGGCGCAGGTATAGTAGCGGCTTGTGGGCCGGAGGTAAGTACTTTGAGCGTTGGTGACCCAGTCATGCTCAACTGGGCCATTCCCTGCTACAAATGTTTCCAGTGCCTGGAGGGCAATCAACACCTCTGCGAACGCAACTCTGCTGTAACAGCAGGCAACAAAATTAGCGGCGGGCATGCTACCTTCAGCTCTACCACCTACCAGGAACTAGCCATTGAACGGGCCTTTAGCCTAGGCACCATGGCCGAGTTCGCGCTGGTAAGGGAGGCCGCCTGTGTCAAAATCCAGGTACCCATGCCCTTTCCCTCCGCCGCTATTGTGGGCTGTGGGGTGATGACGGGCTACGGCTCTGTGATCAATGCCGCCAAAGTGAAACCAGGAACTTCCGTAGTGGTATTGGGCACCGGGGGCGTTGGGCTCAATGTGATCCAAGGTGCCCGCATCGCCGGAGCGGGTAAAATCATCGCCATTGACGTGAATCCCGAACGCCTGGCAATGGCCAAAACCTATGGTGCCACCCATCTCCTCCTGGCCGATAAAGCCGATACGGGCTTGTTACAAGCTGCCCAAACGGTCAAAACCATGACCGAAGGCCGCGGCGCCGATTACGCTTTTGAATGTACCGCCATTCCCGAACTGGGCGCTGCGCCCCTCGCCATGGTGCGCAACGCGGGCATGGCTGTACAAGTAAGCGGCATTGAACAGGAAATCAACATCGACATGAATTTGTTTGAATGGGACAAAATATACATCAACCCCTTGTACGGCAAGTGTAACCCGCAGTTGGATTTTCCCATCCTGCAAAATTTGTACGCCCGGGGCGTCTTGCTGTTGGATGAAATGGTCACCCGAACTTATCCCCTCGCGGACCTCGCGCAGGCCTTCGCAGACATGCACGCCGGAAAGAACGCAAAAGGGGTTGTTACTTTTTAAAGGGTTCCAAGGTTCCTGGTTCCTAAGTTCCAAGGTTGAGGGAAGCCGAACCTTGGAACCCTGTCGCCCAATATTAAGTTTTGACCAATGGCTTAGACAAAAATTATACAGATCGTACTATTTTGTGCTTACGACCAGCGGTATTAGCCGCGAAACGTCGATAGCATTTAGGCCAGGCAGTGCATTTAAGGTGCGTAGCACCGGAACAGCAGAAAAGTTCCGGTGCTACGCACCTTAAAATCTGCCTTCGTTCCCATTCCTATTGACGTTTCGCGGCTAATGCCGCTAGTCGATTCACTTGGGGCTGCTTGGTTATAATTTTTTTTGTTGCAATAATTTTATAAAACTTAGCATCGGGTGATAAACCCCAAGCCAAAGAACCCTGGAACTTGGGAACCCTAAAAACTCCGTCCATGGAAACCCAATTTTTTACTACCAAAACCGCCGAACTAGGCGGACTAACCTGGATTACCGTCAAAAGCAACGCCCTGCAAAAACGCGCCGACATTTGTGTTTTTGTGCCACAAGGCGTAGCACTGGAACCCGGCCTCCCCCTGGTTATCCTCCTGCACGGCGTATACGGCAGCCACTGGGCCTGGACTGCTCATGGGCACGTACACGAAACCGCTCAGCAACTGATCGACCGCGGCGAGATCGCCCCCATGATCCTGGCCATGCCCTCCGATGGATTGTTTGGCGATGGCAGCGCTTATGTGCCCCACCAGCAGGAGAATTACGAAACCTGGATTGCCGAGGATGTCGTGCAGGTCATGCGCGAGCAATTTCCGCAGCTCACCGCGGATTCGCCACTGTTCATCACTGGACTGTCGATGGGGGGGTATGGGGCCTTGCGCCTGGGGGCAAAATACCCGGGGCTTTTTCGAGCTTTTTCGGGCTTATCGTCCATTACTCATTTTGATCAACTCAAGTTGTTTGTGGCCGATTTTCAAGCACTACAAGCAGCCGCATTGGAGCAAAATGGCGTATTTGATTGGATGAAAAAAAATCAAGCGCAAATACCTGCCTTTCGTTTTGACTGCGGAGCAGAAGACCTCCTGATTGAGCACAATCGGCAGCTGCATCAGGATTTGACGGCCCTGAATATCCCGCACCAATACGAAGAATTTCCGGGAGGGCATTCCTGGGAATATTGGGAAACCCATATTGCCAAAACCCTGCTTTTTTTTAATTCTTGTATAAAGTCATAAGTTAACCTACGCTTTGTAACTTTGCCGGGACAATTGTACTGCACATGCCTTTTTCTTTTCGATTACACAACCAGGGATTGATTTGGCGGGTAGCCCGGCGCTATCTTTTTGCCAAAAAATCTACGAACATCATCAACCTCATCACGGGGATTGCAGTGTTTGGGTTGGCCGTAGGTACAGCAGCCCTGATCCTGATTCTTTCGGTGTTCAATGGTTTTGAAGAAGTCATCAATTCGCTGTACAGCAGTTTTAACCCCGACATCAAAATCACCCCTGCGCAGGGCAAAACCTTCACCATTCAAGGCGAGTTGTACAAAAAACTGGAAAAAATTCCCGGCGTGGCGTTTGTCTCTCAAACCCTCGAAGAAGTGGCCTTTTTTGAATACGACGGAAAGCAGGATTTTGGCAACCTCAAGGGCGTGGACGACAATTTTGTCAAAGTCACTCAGCTGGATTCTACCGTACGCGAAGGTACTTACCAGCTCCGCAACGGGGATGTAGACATGGCAGTGGTCAGCATGGAAATGCGCAATCAATTGGCCATCAACATCGATGACTTTATTTCGCCCCTCGTCGTGTACATGCCCAAACGTAAGGAAGCCGGGGCCCTAGATCAGCAATTTCGCCGCGACATCACCTACCCATCGGGCACCTTTGCGGTTCAACAGGAGCACAATGGCCAGTATGTGCTTACGACCCTTGATTTTGCCCGAGCCCTGCTCAACATGCCCGACGCCATCAGCGCACTGGAAATCAAAATCAAGCCCGATGTCAATTCCCGGAAAGTGGCCAAAACCATCTCCAAATTGCTGGGCCCTAAATATGTAGTCAAAGACCGCTATCAACAACAAGAGGCTTTTATGAAACTCATGCTCCTGGAAAAATGGATGAGTTTTGCCATTGTCAGCTTGATGTTGCTCATGGTGGCCTTCAACATGATTGGTGCGCTGTGGATGATTGTACTGGAAAAAAAGAAAGACATCGCCATCCTCAAATCCATGGGTGCACGCGACAATACCATTCGCAATATTTTCCTGGCCGAAGGCCTGTTGCTGACCGTTCTAGGGGTTGTGCTGGGTTTTGTGCTGGCATTGTCGATTTATTTTTTGCAAAAACAATTTGGCATCGTCTCCATGCCGGGCACCTTTGCCGTAGATGCCTATCCGGTGAGCATTCGCTTTATCGATTTTGTGGTGGTCTGCATTACCGTGCTAACCATCGGCGGGCTTGCTTCCATTCCGCCTGCATTGAGAGCCCGTCAAATTCCAACTGTAGTACGTGAAGAGTGAGTAAAAAAGCATAAGCACCAGATCATCATTAATAACATTGATTAATTGTGATCTGGTGCGTACCTTTGCGCCGCTGAAAAAAAATCAACATGAGCAATTGGGAAACGGATTTTGAGTGGCTACGGGTCCGAAACTTGGTACAAAAAACTTTTGGCAAAGACGTGATGCCCGATCTCAATGCGGTGTTGTTCCTCATTGGCATCCAGGAGCAGGGTCGCTGGAAAAAAGTATACACCAAGGAAGAAAAACAGGATTTGATGCACATCGCCGTTTGTCGCCTGTTGACTTATGATGGCTATTATCGTTTTGTAGGACGGGATGCCGATGGCTGGCCGCACTACGAATTGGTTATGCCCCTCGAAACCCGTGGGGTAGAAGCACAAGAAGAATACCTCAAGTCTAAAGTGATCCAGTATTTCCAAGAATTGGAAGCGGAGAATGGAGGGCTGGAATGAATAGTTGAGAGAGGTTGAGGGAAGTTGAGGAAGGTTGAGGCTGCCGCGAGCGATTTTGACAATGTTCTTGTCTAAGTCGCTCGCGGCAGCCTCAACCTTCTCAACCTCCCTCAACCAAATTATACCTATGAAATCGAACGTACTCAATCATTACCTTATCCTGCTGCTACTCGCGGCCCTGAGCTCCTGTGCGAGCCTCAAACCCTCCTTTATGTATTCTGGTGCCACCGAAGCTCCTTCGCCAGTCACCTTTACGAATACCACTCCTAAACCTGCCGAGACTTACCATTGGGATTTTGGCGATGGCAATACTTCTGATGAAGCTTCTCCAGTACATGCTTTTATGGCCTCGGGAACCTACGCCGTCAAATTGATCGCCAAAACTGGAAGTAAAAGCAAAACCTTCGAAGACAAAGTTTCGATCAAAGCCCCAAAATTTTGTTTGGTCATGATCGAAACCGACTTTGGCAATATGTTGGTGCGTTTGTCGGATGGTACGCCCAAGCACCGCGACAATTTCCTCAAACTGGGCGAACAAGGCTTCTTCGATGGCACCCTCTTTCACCGGGTCATCAGTGGCTTTATGATTCAGGGGGGGGATCCCAACTCCAAAACTGCTAAACCCGGCCAAGCACTGGGCATGGGCGACCCCGGTTATACCATCGAAGCCGAATTCGTCGACTCCCTGGTGCACGTGAAAGGGGCACTGGCTGCTGCGCGGACCAACAATCCGCAAAAACGCTCTTCGGGCTCGCAGTTTTACATTGTACACGGCAGTCCGGTTACAGATGCACAGCTCAACCAGATTGAAGGTGCCCGCAATTTCCGCTACAGCAAGGCCCAGCGCGACGCCTATCAGCAAAGTGGTGGTACGCCCATGCTAGACCGCGAATACACCGTTTTTGGCCAGGTGATTCAAGGCATGGAGGTGATCGACAAAATTGCTGCCCAGACGACTACCCCCGGCGACCGTCCCGCGAAGGACGTCAAAATGAAAGTTAAAGTCATTAAGTAACCCGAATAATATAACATGTCTAAACACATCCTTGGAGTCGACGTAGGAGGCTCTGGCATCAAAGGCTCACTGGTCAACATTAAAACGGGTGCGCTCGTCGGCGATCGCATTCGGGTGGAAACCCCCGCCCCGGCCAATCCCAGCATGATTGCCGAAGCTTTTGCCGGTTTGATTAAAAAAATTGGCTACAAAGGCCCTATTGGTTGTGGGTTTCCAGCAATTGTTCAACACGGCGTCGCCAAATCGGCGGCCAACATTGACAAAAGCTGGATCGGACATAACATTGAAGAAGAATTCAGCGCTGCCTGCGGCAACCCCGTCAAAGCCCTGAATGATGCCGATGCTGCGGGTTTGGCCGAATTGACTTTCGGGCAAGGCAAGGACGTGGAAGGGGTCGTCATCCTCATCACCATTGGTACTGGCCTGGGTACTGCGCAGTTTGTCAACGGTACGCTGGTGCCCAATACTGAATTTGGCCACCTCTACCTGCATGGCCGCATCGCCGAGCACTACTGCTCCAACCGCATCCGCGAAGAGGAAAACCTGAGCTGGGAAGACTGGGCGCACCGCTTCAGCGAATACCTGCGCCACCTGGAGCGCCTGCTGACCCCCGACCTGTTTATCCTGGGCGGCGGCGTGAGCAAGGAGTTCAAAGATTTTGGGCACCTGCTCAAAGTGCATACCCCTGTGAAACCCGCGAAGTTGTTGAACAGTGCGGGGATTGTGGGAGCTGCGGTGTATGCGGGGAAGTAAAGGGATCGGTGAATAGGAGGCATACGGAATTTTGAATAAACTCGGTCGCCCACAGGGTCGATTGGTTCTGTTTCAACCAATGCGGGGTTTTGATCTTGTTGCTAAATATATTACATATTGATGGTTAAAAAACGCTGAGTCGCTTACTCACTCAATTGTTTTAAACCATTAGATCCTCCATACCGTTTCCCAATTTCACTATCTTTGCACCCGTGAAAAACTTACAAACACTACTCGACGCCTACCGACAGGATAGCCGCACGAGCAACATCGTACAGGAACTCAAAAACGAGAGCCCCGCCCGGGTGAAGTTGCTCGAATTGGTGGGTGCCCAGCTCGCCTTTGTCATCGAGGGAGTGTACCAGCAATACCCCGCCAATCACCTCATTGTAGCCGACAACAAAGAAGAAGCCGCTTACTGGCAAAACGACTTGGCCGCGCTGTTTGGCAAAAAGCCCGTACATTTTTTCCCCGACTCCTTCAAGCAGCCGCTGCGGTTTGAGGAGTTGAACCAGACCAATGTGCTGGAGCGCACCGAGGTCATCAATGGGGTGAGCAATGCTTCGCGGGGGCAAATCATCGTGACTTACCCCGAGGCACTATTTGAGCGGGTAGTGGCACCGGAGGTGTTGAGCAAAACACGCATCGAAATCGCCAAAGGCGAAAAACTGGATCCCGAGTTTTTGATCCAGGTACTGGTCGAGTACAAATTTACGCGTGAAGAGTTTGTGTTTGAACCCGGCCAGTTTTCCCTGCGGGGCGGCATCATCGATATTTTTTCCTTTGGCAACGACCTGCCCTACCGCGTTGAGCTATTCGACGATGAGGTGGAGAGCATCCGCACCTTCAACCCCTTGAGCCAACTTTCGGCGCAAAACATCAGCAAGGTGTCGATTGTGCCCAACATCAATACCCGCTTCAAACAGGAGGACAAAGTATCGCTGTTTCGGGTACTCAAAGAAGACACGGTCATCTGGATCCACGATTTTCAAATCTTGATCGATCGTTTGCAGCGCTGTTTTGAAGATGCCGAGAAGTTTGCCAAAACCATTTCCATCCTGGACGAAACGGAGCTCGCCGAGGTTTTCCGCGATCGTGCCTTTTTGTACCCCGGAGACGTGGTGGAAGACGTGCGCCAGCACCCCATCGTGCTGCTCTCCAATGCACCGCAGCCACTCACCAGCACCGCCGAGATCAAGTACGGCGGCAAACCCCAGCCCAGTTTCAACCGCAATTTTGACCTGCTGATCGAAAACCTTCACCAAAATAGCGCCGCAGGCTGGACCAATTACCTCTTTACCGAGAACCCCAAGCAGGTTGAACGTTTTTATACCATTTTTGAAGACTTGCGCGCCAAGGTGGAGTTTTTCCCCATCGTGCAGGGTTTGCATCAAGGCTTCGTCGACCCGGCACTCAACATTGTCTGTTACACCGATCACCAGGTTTTTGATCGTTTCCACCGCTACAAACTCCGCCAGGGCTATAGCAAGGAACAGGCCTTGAACCTGCGCCTGCTGCGCGACCTGCAACCCGGCGATTTTGTGACCCACATCGATCACGGTATTGGCCAGTTCAAAGGCCTACAAACCATCAATGTGAGCGGCCACGTGCAGGAATGTGTGCGGCTGGTGTACAAAAACAACGACCTGCTTTACGTCAGCATCAACTCTTTGCACAAAATTGCCAAATACGTTGGCAAGGAGGGCACGCCCCCGCAGCTCAACAAACTGGGTTCCGATGCCTGGCGCAACCTCAAGGCCAAAACCAAAAAGAAGGTCAAGGACATTGCGGGTGAGTTGATCAAACTTTACGCCCAGCGCAAGGCTTCGCCCGGCTTCGCATTCGCCCCCGACAATTACATGCAGGTGGAACTGGAGTCCTCCTTCATTTACGAAGATACGCCCGATCAGTTGCAGGCCACCATCGATACCAAGGCCGACATGACCAAGCCCTACCCCATGGATCGCCTAATCTGTGGCGATGTAGGTTTTGGCAAAACCGAGGTTGCCATTCGGGCGGCCTTCAAGGCGATTTTGGACGGCAAACAAGTTGCGGTGCTGGTGCCCACCACCATCCTCGCGCTGCAACACGCCAAAACCTTTGGCGATCGGCTCAAGGAGTTTTCGGTGACGGTGGATTACATCAACCGCTTCCGTTCGACGGCGGATAAAAAACAAATTTTTCAAAGGCTCAAGGAAGGGAAAATTGACCTGATCATTGGTACCCAGGCGCTGCTGAACCAGGAGGTGAAGTTTAAAGATTTGGGCTTGCTGATCATCGACGAGGAGCAAAAATTTGGGGTAGCTTCCAAGGAAAAACTACGCAATTTCAAAGTCAACGTGGACACGCTGACCTTGACCGCGACACCGATTCCTCGCACCCTGCAATTTTCCCTGATGGCGGCGCGCGACCTTTCCATCATTCGCACCCCGCCACCCAATCGCCAACCGATCCACACCGAAGTGCGGATTTTTAGCGAAGACATCATCAAGGAGGCGATTTATTACGAAGTGAACCGCGGCGGACAGGTGTTTTTTGTACACAACCGGGTCAAAAACCTGGCTGAGGTCGAAATGATGATTCGTCGCCTGTGCCCGGATGTGGAAATAGCGTCCGCGCACGGCCAAATGGAGGCCGACAAACTCGAAAAAACCCTGGTCGACTTCATCGACAAACAATACGATGTACTGGTGTGTACCAACATCATCGAAACCGGCCTGGACATTTCCAACGCCAATACCATCATCATCAACAACGCCCACCAGTTTGGCATGAGCGACCTGCACCAGTTGCGCGGCCGGGTGGGGCGGAGCAACAAAAAGGCCTACTGTTACCTGTTTAGTCCACCCCAATCCACCCTCACCAGCGACGCCCGCAAACGCCTCAAAACGCTAGAGGAATTTTCGGAACTGGGCAGCGGTTTCCACATCGCCATGCGCGACCTCGACATCCGGGGGGCAGGCAACTTGCTGGGTGCGGAGCAAAGTGGCTTCATCGTGGACATTGGTTACGAGACTTACCAAAAAATCCTGGAAGAGGCCATTATCGAACTCAAGGAAACGGACTTTAAGGATGTGTTCGCCGAAGAACTGGAAAAAACGACCCGCCAGTACGTGCGCGACGTTACCATCGAAACCGATGTGGAAATGCTCATCCCTGAAAAATACGTGACCAGCATTCAGGAACGCCTCAACTTGTACACCGAACTGGACCGCCTGGAAACCGAAGATCAAGTGGAAGCTTTCCAGAGCAACCTGCGCGACCGCTTTGGGCGCACGCCTGCTCAGCTGAAGGAACTCTTCGAAGGCCTGCGCCTGCGCTGGACCTGCAAACGCCTGGGTTTTGAACGGGTGATCCTCAAAAATGAAAAACTGCGCTGCTATTTTGTAGAAAATCCGCAGTCAGCGTTTTATGAAAGCCCAATGTTCCACAAGATCGTGGCTTTTGTAGGGGCCAAAGGCAAGGAGCATGGGCTGAGTTTTAAGCAGTCGCATCAGCATTTTATCTTGGTGAAAGATGGAGTGGGGAGTTTGAAGGCGGCGAGGGCGGTGTTGGATGTGATTGGGAAGTATTTGGGGTGAGGTGTCTAATCAAAGAATCCTAACAAGAAACAATAAATGGCCGAAATAACAATAAACATCTATGCCATTATTCTCTTGATGACATTGTTTCAATCTATACTTTTCATGGCTATTTTAATGATTAGAGCTCGTACTGAAAACAATCATTCAGATTTTATTTTAGCGTTACTCATTCTCCTTATGGGATTGTCTACTATTCCTCATCTATTTGGTTGGATGGGAATAGGTGTTTTGTGGAATCAACTGACGTTCTACCCCTGGAATGGCCTGGAATTGGCTGTTTTGCCCACTTCGTTTTTATTTCTGCAAAGTAGGTTAAATAGTCAATGGTGCATAAGTTTTAAGGAGCTGAGGCATTATTGGCTCTACATTATTTATTTTGCCTATCACGTAGCAATAGCCATTCAAGGAAAAGAATTTGCAAAATGGTGGTGGTTCGAGGTAAATAATTGGTATAACATTGATGCCTTATTCAGCTTTTGCAATGTTTTGTTATTCTTCTTTCATATTCGTCGCTTTTTCAAAATCTATCAAGCTTACCAATCCTGGATCGCAGACCGTTATGCAAATTTACCTTTGCTGAGTATTTCATGGATTCGCAATTTCTTAATCGCCTATTTCATTTTTACTACGGTTGATGTCAGTTTGACTTTTATGGAGTTGACAATCGGCGCACAATACGATAAAATGTGGTGGGCTTATTTGATCAATTTAGGCCTAACTTATTACGTCAGTATTTATGGACTGTATAGTCGGCCCGTTTCAACGCTGGATTTTGAAATTCCTAAAATATCTTTGGTCGAAAACAAGATTGCAGAAAACGTAGAGCAACAACATTTTTCTGAGGAAGAGATTAAACACTGGAAACATATTATCCAAACATTCATAGAAACTACACATCCATATCTCAATCCCGAATTGCGTTTATCCGAATTAGCACAGCGCTTCGATCTAAATGTTAGTCACCTTTCAACGCTCATCAACCTTTCTTTCGGGCAAAATTTTAATGACCTCATCAATACTTATCGCATTGAGGCTTTTCTGCAAAGAATAAACGATGGGCAACTACAACACTTTACGCTCAGTAGCATCGCATACGATAGCGGCTTCAATTCTAAAACAACTTTCAATCGGGCTTTCAAAAAGCAGACAGGCTTTTCACCGACCGAATTTTTGAAAAAGAGTCAGGGAACCCCATGAAAAATGTACCGAATAATTATTTGGAGCGGTGAAATCGTAGTTGAATGACACTTTTGTCCTAATCATTTATCATTTTTAAAATTTCAGGAACAATGACAAAAATGCTCATTTTGATTCTCTTCATGTTTTGCTTTATGTTTACAACAAAAGCAAATGATATTATCCTGTCAAAAACTGGCAGTACCCAATTAGACGGTACTTACAAGCCATTCGTTGAACGTAACGGGGCAATGAGTTTCATCAAGGTAACTGAGGGGGTTACCTTTAAAATCTCTCGGTTCAAATTGGGTTGGATGATTTCTGATTCTAACGACAAAGAATATTTTGCAGTAACTGACGAAAGCACACAAATACCAGGTCAAGGATGGGATGTTGGAAGGGCAGGGGTTGGGCTTAATGTTAATTTTGATTTGACTTTTAGAGCCAGTTCAAATGCACAAACCAACGCTTTTTCCATCGCTAACACCCCCTCTTTAGAGGTTAGAATTTACCCTAACCCCACCTTGGGAGCCATAACCGTAGATACAAAGGAAGCAATCCAAAGCCTAAGTCTCACGAATTTGGCCGGACAGGCTTTAATCACGGAACAAGCCAATCGTTTAGATTTATCGAATTTGCCAAGTGGTATTTATAACTTGACGATACAAACTAAAGGTGGGCGAATTGTAAAACGAATTGTAAAACAATAGAGATGAGGGAAAATAGTGAGCTGCTCAAGTCTAAACGTTTGATTAAACCAAGCTCAACCTACATATACTTCATCCTAATCACCACCGAAAAATTCGCATCCCCTACCAAAAACTTAAACTTCTCAAACTTGGGTTTTCTGAGCCCAGTCAGGTAGAAATTTGAAAAACCAAATCCTTCTTTGGGCATCATCACCCCGTAATCCATTTTTTCATTGCTGTTTTCGTCGTCCAAGACGGCGATTCCGTAGGTGCCGCTGGGCAATTGTACGCTGGTGTTCATTTTTCCTTCAGAAAGCTCATTTTTGTTGAGCAGCATAATTTTGGATGCTTTTTCAGCACTAAACCTGGCTTCATCTTTAAAAATACTCAATCGAATCGAGCCTTCTTTGTTCCTGACATGGGTGATGTTTACCGTAATCGTACTACCATTCAGGTTTTCAGTAAAAGCGGGTTGATCCATTACCCACAGCAATGAGATCAGGTTAAGCAAGCAGGTGATCATGATAAATTTATTAATAGACTTGTTGGATGATCAACAGCTTGAGGTAGAAAAGAGTTGTGCAAAGCTTTGTTTTTGACGAAAGGTAAAAAATCGTTCCACGAAAAAATGATCAGCCCCGCAACACCTCCCGCAACCTTTCAGCCTTCAACAAACACTCCGCATACTCCTCCTCGGGATCAGAGTCAAATACAATCGCACCACCCACCTGCAAGGACAAGTACCCACTTTCCTGCTGGTACAACAAACTGCGGATGACCACATTAAAATCAAAGTCACCATTCGGCGCAAAATAACCAATTGCCCCGGAGTACAGCCCCCGGCGGCTCCGCTCCAACTGCTCGATCAATTGCATGCTACGCAGCTTCGGCGCGCCCGTCATAGAGCCCATGGGGAAAGCCCTTTTGATGGCTTCAATGTCCGAAACTTCGGTGGACAAAGTCCCTGTCACCGTCGAAATCATCTGGTGTACGGTGTTGAAGCTGTAAATGCCAAACAGCTCCTCCACATTTACCGTTCCTGGCTGGCAACTGCGGGCCAGGTCATTGCGCACGAGGTCTACGATCATCACGTTTTCGGAGCGATTTTTGGGGCTGAGAAACAATTCGGTTTTGAGCGCAGCGTCTTCTACCTCGGTTTTGCCCCGGCGGATGGTGCCTTTGATCGGTTGGGAAATCAGTTTTTGGACCCGTTTGGCCAAAAAACGCTCTGGGCTCGCACACAGGGCAAAATGCGCTTGCCAGCGAAAAAAAGCGGCGAAGGGTGCCTGCGTTTTAAGCCGCAGGTGTTGAAACAGTGCGAAGGGATCTAAATCGCAGGTGGGATGATAAAACTCCTGGCAGAAGTTCATTTCATAAATATTCCCCCAGCCAATTTCCTGACGAATTTGTTCTACGGTGTGTAGGTAATCTTCTCGCTGGATGCGGGGCAGAAGCTCTATGTTTCCGGCAATCTTGGTAGTTTGGACTTTGGTTTGGTGAATCTCCCGGTAAAGGTCTTCAGGCGCCTGGGTCGCCGAAACAATCGTCAGCACCTGATCCTGCACACTGATGCGGTGTTCGGGTACAAAAAAGCACAAATCTGGCCATTCCATTGGATTGGAATGGCAGGAATCCAACTTTTCCAACTCGTTCTTCAAGTCGTAAGCCAGATAGCCAAAGAGGTATTCCTGCGGATATTGATTTTTGAATTGGGTCAATTGCTCAAAAGCGTCTTCTCCCGCCCGAGCCTGGATGGCGTCCAAACAACCTACTCCAACCAGCAAATCATAAGCCTGATACGCATCATGACGATGCCCATTGGAATCGAGGTAGCTGAATTGTTCAAAACGAGCCAACCACTGGATCAGCTTGGTTTTAAAAGCTTCCAGGGCCGCTGGATCAGCCAGCTTGCTGCGGTAAATACGCCAGGTGGGTGCCGATAGGTCTACCATTCAATGCCGGGTGTGTCTTTTTGCTGCAAGGCTAATCAATGCCGTGCATATACCCTAAACATTTAGAAAGGTTTTTTGTCGCGGAGTCACAAGTGATTTATTTTATAATTCCAAAATTTTCACATCCACCCGTTGATTTTTCGGATCATTTTTCACCGCTGAAACCGGCTGCGTTTTGCCGTATCCCACCATTACCAAGCGCCCTTGTACAACCCCTTTACTGATCAAATAATTCCCGACGGCGGCAGCCCGGCGTTGGGACAAACGGTTACAAAAATTATCTTCACACAAACCATTGGTGTGGCCTCCAATCTCGATGAGTACCGCCGGGTTGTTGGTTAAAAACTTGACCAAATCGTCCAATTGTGGGTGTGAAGCCCGATTGATGATCGTATCGTTGACGGCAAAATTGATGCTTGACATGCGGAAGGTTTGCCCTTTGCTGAGGTCTTCCGTTTTGAGCGTGCTGAAGTTTGGATTGAGCACTACTTTGGCCTCCGCCACGGGTGGCTGAATCGGTGCAGGTGGAGGGGTGGTGACAACGGGATTGACGATGCTGTCCTTTTTAGGTGGGGTCACCTTGGCTACTTCCGGTTTTTCCTCACAATCTTCGGTGATGGGGGTGATCGGCGAGGCATTGTCCAGCAAGAGGTTGCCGTTGTAAGGGAATAAATTCGGCGTTTTGTAAAAAGCCTCAAAGGTAATGTGCGTATAATCGCCCGTAGGCTCAAAGCGAAAGTTGTACTCCAACCAGCGGAAATGTACAATCAGGTTTGTTTCAGCCAATAAGAACTGGCGGTCACAAGCCGAAAAACCGCCATAAATGCGGAGTTTGGCCGGGGTGCCATAATTGGCTTGCCCTCCTTTGGCTTCACTTTGGCCAATGTATTTTTCACTACGCGCCAGGAAAATTTTGAACTCGTAACACTTGCCCCCTTTCAGTGGCTTGCTCAGTTTTTGACTGATTTTTTCCCAGGTTTCGTTGTCGCGCACCACCATGGCCATGTAGGTCTTGCCATGCTGAGCCGGAGTAGTCACCCCAAAATCGCCGCTGGGTTGGATATCAGGTGCCAGGGTTGCATCCGCGTTACAATTCACCCAACCTTTGGGCAAATGATTGGCCTGGGGTACATCTTCAAACGAAGGATTTTGCAGATAAATCAAGGTGTCTTGTGCAAAAACACCAGACCCTACTGTGCTGAACAATACGGCTACAGCTAAAAACAACTTGTACATAAGATGATATTTCAACTACAATTCCAGGATTTTTACCTCCACCCTTTGGTTCAATGGGGCGTTTTTAACCGCTGACAAAGGTTGGGTTTTACCATAACCTTTCACTTGTAGGCGATCGGGATTGGTCCCATGTTTGATTAAATAATTGGCCACAGCTCTGGCCCGGCGCAAAGATAAACTATTGCAATAGGAATCGTCGCACAGACCATTGGTATGACCCCCGATTTCAATCACCACTTTATCATTTTGCTTCAAGAAGTTGTTGAGCTTATCTAAATCCACATAAGAACTGCGGTTTAAGGTGGTGTCATTCACAGTAAAAACAATGGAGCGTATCCTTATGGTTTGTCCCTTGGTAAAATTGTCCAGGGTATCCAGGTTAGGATTCTCGATGACTTTCGGGCCTTTAGGCGTGGTGTTTGCAGTTGTTGAGTTGACCGGAGGTCTTACCGGGTTTGAAACCGGTGGATCCGTGTTTTTAGGGTTGTCTACTGTAGGTTTTCGAGGCCCTCCAGCGGTTTTGGGGCCATTTGAAGTATCTTTTCCAGGAGGAGGGGTTACCGGGGGTTTGTTGGTCACAACGGGTTTTTCCGGTTTTTCCTTACAAGGTACTGCGGTCAGCGCAGAAGCATTGTCCAGCAAGATGTTGCCATTGTAAGGAAACAAATTGGGCGTTTGATAAAATGCCTCAAAGGTGATGTAGGTAAAATCGTCGGTAGGTTCAAACTTGAAATTGAATTGCCGCCAGTTGTAGCTGCCGATCAAGGGCGATTCGGCCAGCAATTGTTGGCGATGGCAAGGTGAAAAACCGCCGTAAATTCGTATTTTGGCGTTGCGCACATAGTTTACCTTTTCGTCGGTCACCCGGCTCTGGCTCAAGTATTGTGGGCTTTTGGCCAAATAAATGCTGAACTCATAACATTTGCCTCCTTCCATGGGTCCAGTCAGGCGTTGGCTGACCCTTTCCCAGGTGGAATTGTCGCGCACCACCAACCCCAGATAGGTATCACCATCTTGCGGCAGCATGGTTACCCCAAACTCCCCGCTGGGTTGTACATCCGGTTCTGACTCTCCGGGAAAGCCACAGTCAATCCAGTCCTTCGGCGTTTGACTGTGTCTAGGGGTATCCTCAAAAGACGCGTTTTTGAGTTGAATCTTTTGCTCCTGGGCTTGCGCAAAGCTGCTGGTTCCTCCGAAAACAAGTACCAGGGCCCCAAAAAAGAATAGTCCACTCCTCATATAACAGTATTTTCGGATAGTTTGCCTAATTGGAAAAGGAACGTTGAAAAAGTGCCAAATGGTCTTTTCTCATACCCAAATTATACCATTTGCATAAAAAAAGAAAGGCTTAGCCGCTGAGAAGAGCTGAAAATTTCAATTTTAACTAAAAATTTCATCCAGACCCTGATCAAAAGCCAAGCCTTTCACTACTACAAAACTACCGTTTCCGGTCAAATTATCACCTTTTCTCTTTCACTTTTTATTGAAAAGCATTGAGGCCGGTCACATCATGGCCCGTAATCAGCAGGTGAATATCGTGAGTGCCCTCATAAGTGAGCACGGTTTCGAGGTTCATCATGTGGCGCATTACCGGGTATTCGTTGGTAATGCCCATGCCTCCGTGGATTTGTCGGGCCTCGCGGGCTACTTCCAGGGCCATGTGTACGTTGTTGCGTTTGGCCATGGAGATTTGCGCAGGGCTAGCTTTGCCCTGGTTGGCCAGGGTGCCGAGGCGCCAAGCCAGCAGTTGAGCTTTGGTGATTTCAGTGATCATTTCCGCCAACTTCTTCTGGGTCAACTGGAACTGACCAATTGGCCGACCAAACTGCATGCGTTCTTTGGAGTAGCGCAGCGCGGAATCGTAACAATCCATGGCGGCACCAATCACGCCCCAAGCGATGCCATAACGGGCTTTGGACAAACAGGACAAAGGTCCTTTCATGCCCTGTACATTGGGCAAGATGTTGCTTTTGGGTACCCGTACATCTTCAAAAACCAATTCCCCGGTAATGGAGGCGCGCAGCGACCATTTGCCATGAATTTCGGGGGCGGAAAAACCCTTCATGTCGCGTTCGACAATCACCCCGCGAACCACTCCACCTTCGTCTTTGGCCCAAACTACGGCTACGTCGGCCAAGGGGGAGTTGGTGATCCACATTTTGGCCCCATTGAGGATGTAGGAATCTCCATCTTCTTTGATGTTGGTCACCATCCCGTTGGGGTTGGAACCATGATCGGGTTCGGTCAGGCCAAAACAGCCGATGAAGTCGCCATTGCCCAGTTTGGGCAGGTATTTGCGGCGTTGCTCTTCCGAGCCAAACCGATAGATTGGGTACATCACCAGGGAGCCTTGTACCGAGGCCATGGAGCGGATCCCGGAATCGCCGCGTTCCAGCTCCTGCATGATGATGCCATAGGCAATTTCATCCATGCCGCCGCCGCCATATTCTTCGGGTAAGCTAGGCCCAAAAGCGCCAATTTCGGCCAGACCTTTGAACAAATGAGTAGGGCACTGCGCCCGATCTGCATATTCTTCAATGATGGGAGTTACTTCTTGTTTGACCCAGGTACGCACTGCATCGCGGGCTAAGAGATGGTCTTCGCTGAGCAGCTCATCAATGTTGTAATAATCGTGCCCCTGAAAGCGATCCTCACGTGCTCGCTTCTGAATTGGCGGTGTGCTCGCCCCATTTTCTAAGGACATACTGTTTGTTTTTTGTGGTTAGGATTTTAATAATTCATTCAATCTACAAAAATACGGATTTATCCTGCTCAGTTTTAGTATTTTCGCGCCGTTAAATCCGCTTTTATGACGACGATTGCACTGGAGGGTATGCAGTTTTTTGCCAATCATGGCTATTACGAGGAAGAACAGGTTACCAGCACCTATTTTATCGTAGATGTTTACGTGCAAATTGGGGACAAAAGTATGCGTGAGGTGACGATTGCCGACGACCTCACTGGCACCGTCAATTACGAAATGATCTACGAGATTTGCAAAATGGAAATGAAAAAAACGACCCGCCTGATCGAAACCCTGGCGCAGCGCATTTACAATCGGCTAAAAATGCAATTTCCCTTTGCCACTAAAATCGAAGTGAAATTGAGTAAAAAGAATCCCCCCTTGGCTGGCGTAGTGGATCGGGCCTATGTGCACATCAGCTAAAATCAAATTGGCCTACTTTTTTCAAGCAACCATTTCAACTCTTCCTCGCTAAGCAAAGGCGACAGCTCCCTTACTACTCGCTCGTGGTAAACATTCAGCCACTGCACCTCTGCAGCAGTCAACAAATGCTGCTCAATCAAGTTCAGATCAATCGGAAACAGACTCAAGGTATCAAAGTGCAAAAACTCGCCGTATTCACTCTCCACGTGCGGCGCACAAAGGATCAGGTTTTCGATCCGAATGCCGTATTCATTGGCGAGGTAAAAACCGGGTTCATTCGAACAAATGTGGCCAGGCTCTAGGGCAGTTGTGCCTCTGCTGGTCGTAGCATTGCTGGCAAAACCCTGTGGGGGCTCGTGTACACTCAGGAATGCGCCAACGCCATGTCCGGTGCCGTGGTTGTAATTCAGGGCGTGCTGCCAGAGGGGTTGCCGGGCCAGGGCATCCAGTTGCATGCCGTTGGTACCTCGGGGGAATACCGCGCTGCTCAGGGCAATCATCCCTTTGAGCACCAAGGTGAAATGTAGGCGCTGTTGTGCGCTTGGTTCACTCAACGCGATGGTTCGGGTGATGTCGGTGGTGCCATCGCGGTACTGTGCCCCACAATCAACCAACAGAATCCCCTCGGGTTTGATGCGCGCCGATCCCTCCTGGGCGGGGCGATAGTGAATGATGGCGCCATTGCCTTGGTAGCCAATGATGGCCGGAAAACTTTCGCTGACGTAATCGCTTTGTTCGGCGCGAGAGGCGGCAATTTTTTGGGCAAAATCGTACTCACTCGGCGTCTCACCCTTGGCTAAGGCCGCTTCCAACCAGCGAAAAGCCTGCAAAAGTGCCACACTGTCCTTGCGCATGGCGCCTTTAAAATGGTAGATTTCCGCGTGGTTTTTGATGGCTTTCTGTCGCCGGATTAGGTGCTCTCCCTCTTTGATGCGCACTTTGCTCAGCAAGTGGTACAGGTGCCCGCTGCAAGAGCCTGCATCGATTAAAATGGTGTCGCGGGCACTCATTTCGGCGCAGAACCCATCGATGCCCGTGTAGAGCATCAAGCGGACTTTATCCTGCTGCAATTGGGTATAAATATCGGCAGGCACTTTGGCAGAATGGATGAACAAGCAGGCATCTTCCAAACCTACGATCAGGTAAGCTACAAACACAGGCGTGTAGGCCACGTCGCTGCCGCGCAGGTTGAGCAGCCAGGCGATGTCTTCGAGGGTACACACCAGGTGCTGGGTGCAGCCTAGGGCTTGCATTTCGATGCGCAGCGCCTGCAACTTTTCCGCCCGACTCAGCCCAGCAAAATAGGTATCTTGCTCAAAAACAGGGTTGAGAGGCAAGGCCGGGCGCGCTTCCCAGAGTGGCCCTAACAAATCGAGCTGGGTATCAAATTCGATGCCTTTGGCCGCAAAACGTTTTTCGATGTAGCGCTGCTGTTGTATGCTGAAGAGTTTGCCATCCCCAGCCACCACCGCACCCGCAGGCAAGTTGGCCACCAACCAGTCGATGTGCTCGGGGGCATGGGGCACTTGTTGCTTTTTGAGCACAAAGGGGCCGCCAGCCAGTTCTTGTTCCGCCTGAAGAAAGTAACGCCCATCGGTCCAAACCTGCGCCTCAGTGGCCGTAATCACCAGCGTACCCGCTGAACCCGTAAAGCCAGACAACCATTCGCGGAGCTTCCAATATTCGGGCACGTATTCGCTTTGGTGCGGGTCGTTGCTGGGCACGATGTAAGCAGCGATTTCCTGGCGTTGGAGGGCAGTGCGAAGGGCGGCAAGGGCGGTGCGTGGCATGGTTGTGTTTTTGGGGCTTAAAGCTATTGGTAAAAGTTCAAAAAGGAGTAAAACTTTAGGAGTAAATTCATGGCTTTGCTAAGGTGTCCCTTTAGTGTCTTAAGTTTCTTAGGTGGTAAAAAAATTATTTCACCACCTAAGAAACCTAAGACACTAAAGGAATCACCTCAGGATTTAATTTGCTAGTTTAAACCGACCCCGCACGTTTACCCCATCCTTTCCCCAAATAGTCAAATAATACCTCCCTGCCTCCATCTTTTTCCCCGCCGTCAAAAGCAAGCTGCTTCCCTTGACCTGAAAATCCACCGGAATCATCACTCCTTGTTCATTCGCCAGCGACAATGAACCTGCTTGAACGCCCGTTGGCAAGTTCAATTGCAATGCCCCCTTTTTTTGCCCCGGTTTTACCACCAAATCAATGACCTGCTCTGGTATCACCTGCAAACGCCCGGCCTCTTCCAGCTTGAAAAACTGATCCACCACCAACTGACTGAATACATCGACCTGCCCCGAAGGCCAAAAGACCCGCATGGAGTCGATCAGCAGTGCTGAGCCCAATCCAAAATGCGCCCGCAGGTCATTGTGTCCCTGAAAATTATTGTGCGCCAACACTTCCCGGGTTTGCCAAAGGCCATTCGCCTTGATGCAAACCCGTGCGCCCAGCGCCGATCGATTGCTGCGGGTACCCTGCAATTTGAGCTGTAACCAATGCCGCTGGCTGCCGCTAACCAACTCATTGCGAAAGAGCGAGCGGGCCGCCCCAGCTCCATTGGTATACAAATCCAGGTCGCCATCGTTGTCGTAATCAGCCAGAGAGACCCCAGCGAGGCCAAAAACCGCAGCGGTAGGGGTTTGGGTTTCGCTTAAATTACCTTTGCCATCATTCCAGTAACAATGCACATAATTGGCGGAATCGCGGGTGAAGAGCGCATCCAGATCGCCATCGTTGTCGAGGTCGGCCCAGTTGTTGCTCAGGTAGCTGCGACGATTGGAAAAAGGGCTGGGCCATGGGACGTATTTGCCGCCCTCATTGCGCCAAAGCCCCGACACCGCACCGCTGTAATTGCTCAGGCACAGATCCAAGTCACCATCATTGTCTACATCGGGAAAATTGTACACCTGCCCATCCTGTGGCTGGTCGAAGGGATAAGTTTTTAGGCGTTTGAACCCAAAAGTGCCCGTTTCTTTGAGCTGATTTTGAAAACAATGGTCAAAACCCGGTCGGCCACCGGGACCGCTGCCAATGAACAAATCCTGATCGCCATCCAAGTCGTAATCGCTCCAGGTTGGAATGGTGAAAGGCCCTAGGGAATCTACAAAAGACCAGCCACTTTGGGCCACAAATTGGCCATCGCTGCCTTGCAAAAAAAACTTACAGGGTGAGGCCGGATTACCATGAAAACCGCGGGCGTGTACAAAAAGCGGATCGAGACGGCCATTGTTGTCGGCATCGGCCAAGGTGGCATCCCAGGCGGGGAAGCTGTCGCGCAGGCCAGGTAGCGCCAGGCTGATGTTGACAAAACCAGCCGCTCCGTCGTTGCGGTACAGCCCGGAATTGCGTGCGGCCAGGATCATATCGGGGTCGCCATCGTTGTCGATGTCACCCCAGGCTGCTCCGGCTGCCCCTTGCGCGCCATGAGTACGGGTTACATCGGGCAATTGGCGGAACTTGCCATTACCTTCGTTGTGGAACAAAAAGCGCTGACAAACCAGCAGATCGGGGCGATTGTCGTCATCCAGATCAATCCAGGCAGCGCCCTTGTAACGAGCCGGAGTATTCTGAAAACTCAGCGCGGGGTTAAGGCTGTCTTTCAAAAGGGAAAATTGGCTTTGGGCCAACAGGCCAAACCAAAAGGCGGAGGCGAGCCAGATAGCGGAGGCCATCCCAAAGGTGCCTCCGCAGCGCAACGGTTTGAATTCTAGTCGGGTGTTCTGCATTCTTTTTTGTCCAAATGTGTACATTCACTGGCAAAGTGGAGTAAACCTGAAACCAGATTTACCCTTTCTTCTTACAAATGTGTATTATTTGCCAAAAAAGAAGCGATGCCGCAGCCCCCTTCACTGGATACCTGGACAATCCTTTTTGCACTCGCCGTTTTTCAGGCCTGGTTCCTCACCCTGGTTTTTTGGCGTAAAGCCGATCGGGAGCGGAGGGGCAACTTGTGGCTGGCACTCTTGTTGTGTGGTTTTGGGTTGATGATGGCCGAATACGTTTTGTGGTGGACGCGGTACATTTACCAGTTTCCCCATTTTGCGATGTTGGGCTTGCAGGTTCCATTTTTGTTTGGCCCGCTTTTGTGGTTTTACCAGCGTTGGGTGTATGAGCGTTACTGGCCGCGCCCGCTAGACTACCTGCTCTTTTTGCCTTTTTGCCTCGCGATCTTGCCTTTTTTGCCCTGGTATTTCAGTTCGGCGGCGTACAAAACCAGTGCTTTACAAAGCCAGGCCATTTACCCTCAGGCTGGCTGGATCAGGTTAGTTTTGTTGTATGCTCGTTTGTTTTACCTGCTCGGCTTTTCGATTTGGATCATCCGTTATGCCTATCGGCAAAGCAAAATCAACAGCAGCATCAATTTTTGGACCCGTGGCCTGGCTTGGGCGTTTTTGGGTTTTGCCCTTTGTTACAGCAGTTATTTTGTACTGATCCGTTTCTCTTTTTTCAACCTGAGTTGGGATTATCAAATCTCGATGGCCATGACGGTTTTGGTTTTTTTTATTGCCTACGCGGGCTATACGCAGCCAGCGGTATTTGATGGTTTGGGGTGGAAAAACCCGGTACTTGTGAGCAAAAATCCCAGTTCTGCTTTGCCCCAAAGTGTGTTGTCGGCCATCGAACGCAAATTAAAACTGGTAATGGAACAGGAAGAATTGTACCTGGAGGCGGAATTGAGTTTGGAGCAACTGGCGCAGCGCCTGGATGTGTCCAAATACCATCTTTCCCAAACGATCAATGAGGTGATTGGCTGCAATTTTTATGAGTACATCAACAATTTACGGGTGGAAAAAGCGCGGGAGCTACTGCTGAGTGAGGCCGCACCAGAGTTGTCGGTCAAAGAGATCGCCTACCTGGCGGGATTCAACAACAAAGTGTCGTTTTACAATGCGTTCCGCAAAAAATTTGGGCTGGCACCCTTATTGTACAAAGCGGCGATTAAACAACAAGCGACGTCAAACTAAAACGCACCATCCCCTGAGGTGACCCTTCGTTCCTTTAGTTTCTAAGGTGGTGAAAAGAATAGCACTACGAAGCAGGGCCCAATCGCACTAATTCCGTGAATCCTGCCCCCAAGCCAACTTATCCCGCATGGTATCCATAAACCCATAATCGTGCAATTGCACCAGATTGATGGAAAAATCGTTTTTCCGCACCGCCAATTGATGCGCGGAAGTAATGGTTTCAAAACGGGAATCCAAGGTGCAGAGGAAGTTTTCAGCTCGTCCTTCTACATCAAAAGAAATGATCGAATCGTCGGAGATGACCACTGGGCGTACATTGAGGTTGTGGGTAGCTACCGGAGTGATCACAAAATTGCCGGAATTGGGGAAAATAATCGGCCCCCCGCAACTCAAGGAATAGCCCGTGGAACCCGTTGGAGTAGCCACAATGATCCCGTCCGCCCAATAGGTATTCAAGTATGAGCCATTGATGTAAGTGTGGATGGTGATCATGGAGGAGGTATCGCGCTTCAGAATGGTAAAGTCATTGAGTGCAAAACGGGTGTCTCCAAACAAGGGCATGCTGCTTTCGAGGTACAACAAGCCCCGTTCTTCAATGCTGTAACGCCCTTTGGCCAGCAATTGTACGGCGTCGCGGATGCGTTTTTTTTCAATACTCGCCAAAAAGCCCAGGCGCCCGAGGTTGATGCCCAGGATTGGTACCCCCGATTCGCGGACGTGGGTAATGGCGCTCAGGATGGTCCCATCCCCACCCAGTGCGATCAAGAAGTCAAATTTTTTCAGGGTAAAATCGATGTAACCATCAAACTCGCCTACCGGCTTTTGAAACACGATTTTGTCACGCATCAGGTCCAGATATGGGCCGTACACGTATACCGAAATGCCTTCCTCGTGCAAGGCATCAAACAGGCGCTGGATGTGCGGCACATCATGATCCTTCAGCACGTAGGCGTATACGACAACCCGCATCAAATATTCATGTTGAAATGAAAAAAAATCCCCGACTCCCAGAGGTGGTTGAAGCTGTATTCGATTTTAAAAACCTTATCGAAAAAGAATACTGCATCCAGGCCGATCCCTTTGCCCCACAACATCCGATTGGTAAATGAGTTGGCTCCAAAATCAAAAGGATGGTTGACGTAGCCAAAGTCGTTGTTCACGGCCAAATATACTTTAAAAGGTAGTTCCCGCATGCGTTCTACCGGGATGATTTTTCCAAAACAGAGGCGATTGTCCGCAATTTTGACCCGAAAGCTGGTATTGATGATGCCCATGTCCAGTCCGTCGATGACGTAATACTCGTAACCAACCAAATCGTTGTCGGAATAACCAACGGCACGGTTGTCGTTGTAGGGCTGTTGGCTGCGGATGAAGGAGAATTTGGCCCGGCCGATGAAGGAGAAATTCCAACGATTGCCCAAGGGCAAAAACTGGGCGTAACGGCTGCTGAAAGTCAGGGCGCTGCGGTCGTTGGACACGAGACCCAAACCATCTTTTTCCAAAGTAGCTGAAAAATATTGCCCTTCGAGCGGGTAAGGCCGACAGTCGCGCGAATCGTAGGTATACGTATAAGCCAATGAAAAATAGCGTTGGCGGCTCCGCCCTTGCAGGAAAAAATCCGGATTGAGGTCTTTGGCGATTTGATCCATGATTTTGTTGTCCTCGTAGCTAAGCCGGGCTTCGTGCTGTTCGCGCAACTTAGGCCGGTACACCATGGAAAAGCGCGAGCGAAAGCGGTGGTAAGCAAACTTGTCTTCGTCTTTAAAAAACTGCTGGCGATTTTGTGTTGTCGCGTAGTTGATTTCTCGATTTTGTGCAAAGGAAACAGCTGCATCTATGCCCAGGGTCTTTTTCCGGTTGATGAAAGGCAATTTGTACCCCAGGGAATAATTGCGGGTATAGCCATTGGTGAATTTGATCTGAAAACGATCGCGATTGCCCGAAAAGTTGCGGTGTACAAAGTCCATCCCGTAAATGATGCGATCGAGGGAGCGGTTTTGATCCACCCACCACACGTTGAAATTGCGGTCGGCCAACTCAAAATAAGGCGTGGGATAAATGTACCAGCTCTCCGCCAAATCCAGAGCAATACAAATGTGATCGGGCTTGGTAGCACTAGGGGTATGGCTGATGATACCTTCACGGAACATGCCAGTGTTCAGCACCTGTTGTTTGGCCCAGGCAAGGCGGTCCTTTAAATTTTTGCGTAAAATGGTGTCTCCAATCTGGAAGGGAAGTTCGCGGAGGATGACCTGGATATTTGTGCGTTTGTTTCCGTTGATGGCAATACTATCTACCACCACATACGCATCTTGCGCAATGGCCCCGGTAACAAAAAACCAGAAACAAAGTGACAATACAAATCGCATACTTTGAAATTGGAAGTGGGCCTCTAACTAAGAGCGGTAATATACAGATTTCCGAGGAAAGTCAGAAGAAAATTTAGTGTTATTGGTCGCCTGCCAAACTTTTGAGAGTGAAAAGTGAAGAGTGAAGGGTGAAAAATTATGTGGCGCTGGAATTGACTGGTGCCCACTTTTCACTTTTCACTTTTCACTTCCCGCTCCCCATAGTGTACCAGCTTGGACCAACGCATCGCCGGCCGCTCAATGAGCTGATAAAAACCATAAGCCAACGAGAGGGTAAAAGCAAACAGGAAAATGACAAAGACCAAACGCGGCCCATCCCCTTCGATATAGCGGGCTGCCAGGGGAATCAACTTTTTGCCTAGCGGCAAATGGATCAGGTACAAGGAATAAGAAATCATGCCCAACCAACGCAAGCCGCGTATTTTTAAATCTGGCCAAAAGGCAATCAATAACCAAGGGATAAATCCAGCCACGAGGTATTGCAGACTAAACTTGTACTCGATGACCCAAAAAACGATGGCTGAAAAAAGGTAAAATTCCCAGGGCTTCAGCTGGCCATCAAAACGCCGAAACAGGGCAAATCCCAGAATGAAAAACATGCTGTAATCGAAAAAAAAGGCGGGTTGATTGGTAAATATTGTAATGGTTAGGAGCCCCGCAGCCGTAAACCAAAAGGACAAGCTGCGTTTATGAAAGAGCAAAGGATAGAGGAGCCCCACCAAAATGTAGTATTGAAACTCTACACCCAGTGTCCAGTACACCCCATTGAGCCATTGGTTGGGCGGAAAGAAAGGAATCAAATACCCAAAATGCAGGAACAAGCGCGACCAGGATACCTTGAAAGATGGAACCAACCACAAAGTAGCCAATACATTTAAGCCCAGTACAAACAAGATGCTCAACCAAAAAGGTGGGTCAATCCGCGCCCAGCGTTTCAGCATGAACAGCGGAAAATCGCGCCAGCGGTAGTGGCTCCGCGCCATGGAATAAGGGATGATGAACCCAGAAATGACAAAAAAGATTTCCACCCCCAACCAGCCTTTGCCCGTAATGGCTTTGATCCAGTTGGCTTCGGAAATGAAGTTGTTGTGGCCATTGGTAAAATGGTACAAACAAACCACCGCAGAAGCCAGGCCGCGCAACAATTCGATGCTGGCAATGTTGGCGTTTTGTGGCTTAGCGGCCTGGTCGGAAAGGGTATTGTTTTCGGACATTATTTCAATTCCAGAGAGAAACGAATCTTCTGTTCGGGTTCGTCTTCGCCACGGGTGCGCACTTCGGACAGTTTTTCAATGATGTCCATACCTTTAGTTACTTCACCAAATACGGTATATTTTCCATCGAGGTTGGGGGCACCACCGATGGTTTCAAAAATTTTGAGCTGTTCAGGATTGTAGTTTTCGGCCAACTCTTCCAGGTCTTCATTCAAAAAACGCCGACCCCGCACGATGTAAAATTCGGTTGCAGAAGAGTTGTTTTCAGGGTTGCCCTCATCGAAATGCGCCATGGCCAAGGTACCGTATTTGTGCAAGCGATCCGGGCTGGTTTCGTTGGGCACCAGGTAATGGTACTTCCCTTCGGCTTCACTGCCTCCCTGCACCATAAAACTGCTGATGATGCGGTAAAAATGGCCTTGTTTGTAATGGCCTGCCTTGATCATGCGCACAAAATTGGCGCGGTGCAAGGGCGTTTCGGTATAGAAGCGCAGGTGGATATCCCCCTCATTGGTGTGAATGACGGCTTCGGTTTCGGGATTGGTTTTACCATATTCCGTCAATACTTGTGCAACCTGGTCTTGGGGGATTTCCAGGTTTTCGTTTTTGCAAGACCAAAAACAACAGCTCATGCAAACAAAGATGAATAGTACTCTCATAGATGAAGCCAAATTTGGCTACAAAGGTAAGTAAAGCCGATCTACCATGTGATGATTTGTTAGGAACGAAAATGAAATAAAGTAAACCGGTTGACTTGGCTGTTTTTTGATTTGGCAAGGCACGAGGAAGGCGCATAGTGAACTACGCAACTGACGAGTAACGCAGCGAAATCAATAAAGAGCTTGTCAAGTGTTTACTTTATTTTATTTTCGTTCCCTATCTTTGGACTTCAATTTTCCATCATGCAGCTATACGATCAAATTCAGGAAGCCCTGACTTATTTGCGTTCAAAAACGGATTTTGAACCCGATTTTGGAATCATCCTCGGCACTGGCCTCAGCGATTTGGCCCAGGAAATCGACAGGGTGGCCGTTTTTCCTTACAAAGACATCCCTCATTTCCCTATTTCTACGGTGGAAAGCCACAAGGGGGAATTGGTATTTGGCTACCTGGCTGGTCGTAAAGTGGCCGCCATGGCTGGCCGTTTTCACTACTACGAAGGTTACAGCATGCAACAAATCACTTTCCCGGTGCGTGTGATGAAGTTCCTCGGCATTCAGCGCCTCTTCATCAGCAATGCGGCAGGGAGTGTCAATCAGCATATTTATGCCGGGGATTTGGTGTTCCTGAAAGACCACATTAACCTGCAAGCTGACAACCCACTGCGGGGCCACAACGACGAACGCCTGGGGCCTCGTTTTCCCGACATGTTGAATGCCTACGACCGTGCTTTGAATATAAGGGCACTGGAAATTGCGCGTTCCCAAGGGGTTGCGGCGCACGAAGGGGTGTATTTGGGCCTGCAAGGTCCCAATCTGGAAACGCCTGCGGAATACAATTTTGCCCACATGATGGGTGCTGATGTGGTGGGGATGTCTACAGTGCCAGAGGTATTGGTGGCTCGGCACATGAGTTTGCCGATTTTTGTAGCCAGCGTGGCAACGAATCGTTGTTATCCGATTGAGGACATTCGGGAGACGAGTTTGGAGGATGTGGTGACCGTGGCCAAGGGGGCGGAGAAAAGATTGTCGGGGATTATTAAGGTGTTGTTAGCAGAGTTGTAAGTCTGCTAGCGCCGTCTGCCCACGACCCACGACTAAAGTCATGGGGTGGTGCTGTATGTGGCCTCCCACGGATAAATCCGTGGGTTGGCAAGGTTTGAAATAACCTACTTCCGTAACCCCTCAATTATCTTTTTTCTTTCTTCCTGATATGGTGCCGCCGCCAATTCCACCTTTTCAATCACTTCGTTACTCGCCGTTGAAGGGTGCCCACTCTCAAATGGTGGCTGTGGATTGTACTCCATCATCAACTGAATGGCCTCCGCAGTCGTTTGATCGAACAGCGCCGCTGCAATTGTCAGTCCAAAATCGATACCCGCTGTAACGCCGCCACCCGTGATGCGGTTGCGGTCTTGTACCACCCGCTCTGTGCGCACCTCTACCCCAAACTGGCGCAACAAATCCAGCGAAAGCCAGTGTGTAGTCGCCTGATAGCCATCCAATAAACCTGCTGCCGCCAAAATCAAGGCTCCCGTGCACACCGAGGTGACGTAACGTGCTCCTTGACTTTGCTGGCGCAAAAACTGGAGCAGCACTTCGTCCTGCAAACAGTCGTTGATTCCTGGCCCACCGGGTACACAGAGCACATCGAGCTGGGGTGCCGCATCAAAAGTGCTATTGGGCAAGATGGCCAAACCTTTTTCGGTGACAATGGGATCAAGGGTTTTGGCCAAGAGCAAAACCTGCGTTTCTGGCAAACGAGCAAAAACCTCGTAAGGCCCGGTGAGGTCGAGCTGGGTGAGGCGAGGGAAAAGGATGAAACCGATGATCATGTTGATGTCTTAATGTGCTGATGTGCTAATTTGTTAATGTGCTGATGTAGCACTACCCTTTCTCCAAAAACTCCATCACCATCCCATTTAATAGCTCCGGTTGCTCCGCATGTACCCAGTGACTTGCATTGGGTACAGTCTGCAACGTGCTGCGAGGAAAAAGTTCTTGAATGTGCAGGATATCCTCGTCGCGTACATACCGAGATTGTTCCCCCCGAATGAACAAAGCGGGGCCTTCAAATGGATCAGCCTCACTTGGCGGCGCCAAAATCTGGGCATAATCCCGATAAATGATCGGCAAGTTCATTTTCCACTCAAAACCACCTTCTTTGATTCGCGACAGGTTTTTAAGCAAAAACTGCCGTACCCCCCATTCTGGAATGTATTGTTCGAGGACGGCTTCAGCGGCTTGACGGCTTTCCAAGGTGTTGAGGTCAATGGCAAAAAGGGCGGTAAAAATTTCGTCGTGCCCAGGGGCGTAAGCACGAGGTGCAATGTCAACTACGATGAGTTTATCCACCATGTCTGGATAGGTCAATGCGAACTCCATGGCCACTTTACCCCCCATCGAATGCCCCAGGACATGAGCTTTGTGGATCCAGTTTAGCTCCATAAAATCGTGCAAATCCTGCGCCATCGCCGGATAACTCAATCCATCCACATGTGGCGAACGCCCGTGGTTGCGCAAGTCAACGAGGTAGACCAGGTAATGCTCTGCCCAGGATTTAGCCAGGGTTTGCCAATTGTCCAAAGTGCCAAACAGGCCGTGCAACACAATGAGCGGTTCGCCTTGGCCGAGCGATTTATGGTTTAATTCCATTTTGATAAAGGTTGAGGGAGGTTGAGGGAGGTTGAGAAGGTTTAGGCTCCGCAAGCGACTTGGACAAGGACGTGTCAGAGTCGCCTGCGGAGCCTA
>NZ_JBGSLK010000024.1:0-30549 GCF_041740695.1 Haliscomenobacter sp.
CTTGATTTCATTGAGCTTATTAAGCGCTTCGTAACGTGAGGCCGCTAGGGCCAGAAATTCTTCCTTGCTCATCTTAATTGGCTTTGTACTCAAGATAAGCCTTTTTCAAATTGTCTGCGACAATTTGAATTACACCCTTTGAAAAAGCAATGACTGAAGCACTAAAGGATATAGGTTCGGCTGCTTATCAAGCACTTAAAAATAAGGTGCCCGATCTCGATTCTAGGGCAATCCTGTCTCAGGTTCAATTTTGTATCAAAGAGAATTGTATCAACAAAGGTGAGTATTTTGTGGCGGATTTGGTTTTGGTAAAAGAGGTTGATGATGGATTCGGAGGGAAAGTTTTAGATGTAGTCATCGTTGACACAAAGCTTTCGGCTACGACTAACTTAACACCAAATCAAAAGGTTGCTGATGGGTTGGGGGCGCTGAAAATTAAGTCATTCTCAGGGAGTTCAATTAATGGCCGCACCATACCTGAGGATTTTTCTTCTGGCAATACAGTTGTAAAAAACGGAAAAATCCTAAAAATGTACAATGATAGTTCTGGCAGTGTTGAGGTTAAATGATACTTCATCGAGAGAAGTTTTGTGCAAACAGTTTCGGCGAAACCCTTTAAAATAAGAGCTTCCAAAACACATTTGCACAAAACCCAACTCGGCGCGGTGGAATTTGCGGAAAGCCTAAAATGCTGTTTTTTTTAATAATTAATTTAATCCAATACACAAGGCTATTGGAAAAATAATTTCAAAATGTCGAAACAGACGATTTTAATGGAAAAGATTAGCTCTAGGCTTGTAAAAAGCCTAGAGCTTTCAAAATATGGATTCTTAGAACCTCAACTAGATTTAAAGGGGCTGAGAACTCAGTTTGTAAGAAAACATGTTGGCCGATCAGATGTATTCTTTATTAATCATGGAATACGGAAATATTCGCGTGAAGAAATTGGTTTTTTGCTTCACCCTAGCTATATATCCTTCGATGCTGTAAATCAAATTTTCATTGCTATTGGTGAAAGAATAAATCTAGAAGATCACTTAGGGAAAGTTCATCCAACAGTAGTAAATCACCCTTCCGCCAGTAAGAATGCGGAATTAATTCAATCATTAGCAAATGAAATCGTAGTAATTGATGATAGTATCATCGAGGAAAATTTTTTGAACGTTACTACTTCAATTAAGGCTTATTTAATAGACTACCTATTCCCTTTCTACGATAAAATTGAATCATTACAAAAAATCAATGAGGAAATAATAAATCAAACTACACAAGCAGAAGTAGGAAATTATCTTAATGGTGGATATGCACCTTGGATAAAGCTAATCATCATGAAACTATGCAAAAACCCAGGGTATGACGACTACAAAAATTGGCTAGAGGAAACTTTTGTAAGGCTATTGCCAACTAACCCGGCCATGTACGAACCCAAACAAAAAATTTACCAAGAACTAAAAGAATTTTTGGACAGTGGACAATACTTGAACCTCATTCAAAACATCGACTAAAACTACCAACAAACCACAACCATGAAAAACCTCTTTTACATCATCTTTCTCCTCCTTATCCAGCACCTGACCGCCCAAACCCCGCGCCAGGTGCTCGACCTCATTCCCGGCACCACCTCCACCTTCAATGACGCTCAAGACGAGCTCAAAATCGGCGTAGGCAACCGCGTACTCTTTGTCATCTACCGCCAATTCAAATACGAGCTCTGGTCATCCGATGGCAGTGAAGCGGGTACCACCATGCTGATGATCGGCAAAAATGGTGAAGACTACCCTGAGTTTTTGCCCTACGACAGCAAGCAAGTACTTTTTATAGCCGATCGCACCACTGGCAACCCTGGCCCCCGCCCAAGCGCTGAAGTTTGGATCACAGATGGCACCGCGGCCAATACCCGCAAGCTGTTCAGCAATACCAACCGGTTCATCCGCAAGCTGGTGGTACACCAGGGACAAATCTTTTACGTGAGTGCTTCGGCCACCGAGTTTTTTGACCAAACCGAACTATGGCGTTACAATCCCACTACGAGTGAAAACCAAATGCTCGCCCGCTACAAAGGCCCCAATGGCATCAAAGACCTCATAGCCTTTAATGACCAGTTGATCCTCCTGGCGCAAAGCAAAGACAGCACTTATCAACTCATCAAGTCGGATGGTACCGCCGGGGGCACTCAAGCCTACCATACCTTGAAGAACGACGGCGATCTGGGTGGTTCTCCTTTTTTAACGGCTACCAAACAGCAAGTGTTTTTCTTTTTCCGCTATACCAAACATGATGAACTCTACCGCACAGATGGCACTACTGCTGGCACCCTGCGCCTGGCTACCTACGAGACAATCAACTCAGGAGAAGTGTCGCGGCGCGAACGGGAATTTCTCGCTTGGAACAACCTTTTCTTTTATTCTGCCTGCGCCCTGGGTACCAGTTTTTGTGCCCAAGAGGATTTTTTTGTATCGGATGGTACGGTGGCCGGGACCAAACAACTCGATTTTAACGATCGCTCCAAAGAAGATGTCAATTACCTCACGCCTTACCGCAATCAGTTGTTCTTTCATCCAAACCAACCTCCTGGTGTGGCCACTACGGATGGCACTTTGGCAGGCACCCGATTTCCCATTGTAGACAACCGCAGCACCAATGCTATTTACGGTGGAGAATACCTTTGTGTATGGCAAGACTCATTATACTATCCGGGTTATCGTGCTGGTGGTGGCGATGAGTTATATCAATCGGATGGTACTGCTGCGGGTACACGTTTTATCGACTTACGCCCTGGCAGCAGCAGCAGCGAACCCGAGCAGTTGACCCCAGCGGGCAATCGCCTTTTTTTTACCGCCAATACCAGTGCCACTGGCCGGGAGCTGTGGGTATACGAAATGGTGAGCACCACTACAGGCATCCGCAATGCCGAGGCATTGCCTGCTGAGCTGCAGTTGTGGCCCAATCCGGCGAGTACTAATCTGGAACTACAGGTAAAAGCAGCAGTAGACTTGGCTCAAATCAGGGTGTATGACTTGCTGGGACGCACTCGATTTCAGACTCCAATAAGTGGACAGGTCATTTCAACTTCCATCGATGTGAGTACATGGCCCAAAGGAATATACTTACTAGAGCTTTTAGCTAAAAACGGAACCAGCAAAACGGAAAAATTTCTAATCCATTAACCCGGAGTGCTGTGTGTATTGGTCATTCCATTATCCCCTTCAATGCCTCCAAATTCACTTTTCGATCAAACACCGCCCTTACCAGAATAGCAAAGCCAAGTACCGCTTTACTTCGAATCATCCCTTCTTCCAGTTTAAGGTGCAGTTTATATTCTTCTCCTTCCAGGAAATACTGCTCGATGGTTTCCGCAATGGGGTCAATAATCCAGTATTCTTCCACGTTGTGGGCCGCATAATCCTGAAATTTGATGCCACGATCTCGATGTTCGGTACCTTCAGAGAGTACTTCCACGGCCAAATCCGGGGCAGGGTATTTCCAGTGGCCTTTTTTAAAATGAGCCGCTTTCTCTTGTTTAAAAAAAACAACGTCGGGTTCGTAGTCATTACGAGTAAGGGAGGTCATAACTTTTTCGTAGCCTACATAACCCAATTGATGAATATCTACATGAGTATCTAAAAGTTTGTAGAGCAACCCGGTTGCGTCTGTATGTTCTTTCTTCACAGGAGAATGTGCAATAACTTCACCGTTGATAAACTCTACTTTCATGTCGTCATCAATGTCTCGATAAAAATACTCACGACGTTTTTTCTCTTCTTCCAAAGCAGAAAACAGGCGATTGGCAAGAAGGGGTGCGTTGGGACTTTCCAGAATCGAAGCGATTTGTTGTTCTTCGGATGCCAAAACCATATCTTAATTTTTTAAGCAAAATACAGTTTTTTTTCTCAAGAAACAAGTTGACCAAGCTGATCCGAAGGCTAATGACGAGTTTCACAAAAACCGCTTCAGCGCATTCACCAGCCGATCCGGCAATTCCCCCTGCGAAGCCAACTTATAATCATTGTACGAACAGGGAATCAGCCGATGCCGCTGTTGTTGTTTACTCGTTTTGACCGGTACTTGTAGCCACCAGCGCCCGCTGCGTTGGCTTTTCCAAAAGGTAACCGTAAAATCCAGGGATTTTACTTCCACGATGTATTCGGTAAGGCCTTCGGTGCTGATTGGAAAATCTCCTTTGCGGTGGCTTAGTCCATCGAGGAAGTACCAGATCATTTGTGCCAGTACATTGGCGGTTTGGGCTTTGCGGTCCAGGGAGGCTTTGTAGCCAAAAATACCGAAAGACTTCACTTTTTCACTCATGCCACCGTAGCGGCAAAGTTGGCAAATTTCCTCAACGTTGAAACCACTGGGGCTGGCGTTTTCCTGTCCGGGGGCCTCACTTTGCTTGAGTACGGCCACCTGGCAACCCAATAAGTCGGCATCGCGGATAATGGGCTCTACTTCCGCCAAATTTGCCCGGGCAGTGCCCAACCGGATGTAATCGAAATGCAATTCATCCATTAAGCGGTAGGTGGCTGGCAGGGTGAAATGAGTTTGGCAACCAATAATGCCAAGGTGAAAAAGTTTGGATTTTTTTTGAAAAACAATCTCGTTGAAGAGGTCGGGTTGTTTGTTTTCAGTGGGCACACTGAGGCGAATGAATTCATCCAATGCCACCATGTTGATGTGCTGTAATTCGTGCTGTAAGCCCTTATACTGGATCTGTATCAAAGCAGGATCGCTACCAACGATGATGGGCAAAATATTGCTTTCGTGTAATTCAATCAGCACGGGCATGATGAACTCGGCAGTACATTTTCGAATGGTACCCAGGTCGGCGATGTGTAATCCTTCAAAGGGGAAACTCATGGTGTACAGCGCTTTGCGCAACGCGATGCCTTCCTTTTCGTTTAAACAAACCAAGGCAATTTGAACCCCATTTAAGTCAGGAAAATGAGTTTCCGTGTGGAGGTGGAGTTGTGATCCCAAATGGTCCGCGTCCAGATCGGGTAGGGATAAAGCAGTGAGGTTGACCGGGCTAAGCCAATTGTCGAGCATAAAACACAGTTGAAGAATTGATATACTAAGGACGGAAAGTTACAAAGGGATCACAGATAAGTGCATTTTAATGCGATAAAAAGTGACTTTTACAAAAAAATGAGTATAAATAAGAAAAATATCTGTTGTATGAACGTTTCAACAGATGAGAAACCTTGGTTAGCTATAAAATAAGCCCTATTTTTGGCCCTTGAGCAGAGTTTAGTCATTTTTTGGTTATTTTATACCTAAAATGCAGTACTCCTGCTGATTCGGCTCGTAAACCTTTCACAAAAAGTTTACCTTCGCACAACGTGGAGAGGTGAAAGCCGTATGTTTTTTCCAAATCATGATGCTCACCTTTGCCGTACTGCCTGGTTTCTTTCATTTGCTTTGGAACATTTTTACGCCGCTTAACGGTTGTATGGATCGTTATGGTAACAAATTCAAAAACCGATATAATCCCAATACTTAACTGATTTAATATCCAAAACCATGCAAAAACGTACTATGTTGTTGTTCCTCCTGATTTTCTGCACCGGATTGGTTTGGGGGCAGGATGCGATCGAATCTACGGAGGAAAAAGCAAAAACTGAAAAACCAGCCAAAGGAAGAGGTGATAAAGAGCCCAAAGAAAAGGCTGAGAAACCCGCAAAAGTTGAGCAAGAGAAACCCAAAACTTCAGGTTTGGCGATACCTAAGAACATGTTCGAAGTGGGGATAAATGGTGGTGCTGCAATCCTAGGCGGAGATGCCACTTTCAAACCTTCCTATGGCGTTGGTCTACACTTTCGTAAAGCCCTGGACTACGTTTTTTCATTGCGCGGCGATTTTTTGTACGCTGATCTGAAAGGAATGAACGATCCTAATACCAATGTCAATCGGGAGTATGAAACTACCTGGATGTCGGGAACACTTTATGCGGTAATGTCCTTGAACAGCTTGCGCTGGGACAAACCTGTACGGGGAACTAATCTTTATTTCATGGCTGGAGCGGGTTTGGATGGCTTTGAAGCCACCCGAATCGAAGATGGACTCGAGCCCAGAAATGAAGTGTTGAAAAAAGGATTTTTTCAGATCAACGAAGGCGCTCACTTAGCTATGGGAGCGGGAATCGCCTTCCGTCTGGGCAAAAAAGTCAACATTGCTTTAGAAGAACAAGCCATGATGGTGATGGGCAGTTATGCCGACCGAGTTGACAACATTGCTTCTGGAAAATCTACTTTCCGCGATGTTGTTTCTTTTACCAACCTCAGCATTAACTTCAACATCGGCAATGCTTCCAGCCAAACCGAACCGCTCTACTGGATCAACCCAATGGACGGGGTGTTGAACTCCATCGATGACAAAATCAACCAACGCACCACGGGCTTGATCAAGGATGAAGATGGTGACGGCGTTCTTGATGCCATCGACCAGGATCCCAACACGCCAGCCGGAGCTATGGTAGACACCAAAGGCCGTACCCTTGACTCTGACCGCGATGGCGTGCCGGATCACATCGATAAAGAACCTTTCTACATGCCGCAAGCCAATGAAAAAGTGGATGAAACTGGCGTTGTGATCAATCCACAAGCTGGAGGTCCTGGGCGCCCAGGTAACGGTAGTGGTGGGGTTACCGAAGAACGGGTCAAAGAATTGATTGATCAAGCTTTGCAGAATTACCAAATTGCTGACAATCGTTCCAGTGCAGCAGAATGGTTTTTACCGATGTTGCATTTCCCCAGTTCAACTGCCGTCATCAAATACTCTGATTATGGTAACCTGGCAGGGGTAGGTCGGATGATGAAAGCCAACCCGAATATCCGCCTGGTCGTTACCGGCTTTACGGATAGTACGGGCTCAGAAAGTGTCAACAACCAATTGTCCTTTGAGCGCGCCAAAAATGTCATCGAGCACCTGGTAAACAGCCACGGCATTACCCGCGGTCGCTTTGTATTGCAATGGAAAGGCTCTGCTGACAACTTGGTTCCAACCAGTTCCAGTTACATGAACCGTCGCGCTGAATTCCGCATTGCGGGCCCTGGCGATGTTGAGCAAGAAGCTCCTGCTCCGAAAGAAGGAGGATATTAATAGTGAAAAGTGAAAAGTGGATAATGAAAAAAGCCTCACGTGGATTAACTCCGCGTGAGGCTTTTTTCATTATTCAGGGTGATCCTGTGAATACCCTAACTTAACGAATTACTTGTATTTTCTTTTGAATCTGTTCACCACTTGAGGTAATCATGTTGACAACATATGATCCAATCATTACATTACTCAGATCAATAATGGAATAGTCATTATTGATTGTTTTGAACAAGACCTGTTTCCCATCTGAAAGATTTATTATTGAAACGGAAGCCAAACTAATGTCTTTATTAGCGGTACTCAAAAACAATTCATCACTCACGGGATTAGGGTAAAGTGTAATGTCACTGGTGTTAATACTCCACAGCAATAAAAATAAGAGAATCGAAGTTTGTACGATCTTTTTCATCACGATTGAATTTATATGGTTTAATAATGAAAATTTTAGCCATACTTCCAGCACTTTACTTTTGAGATTAAGTATAGCCCGTCTCTTGGAATCATCTGTTTCTCCGCATACTATTTTTAATTGGGCGCATCTTGGTATAAGTTACTGCGATAGCTTACTTCTAAAGTCTCAACTCATGTACTCTGAACTCTCCACTTATCAAACAATTAAAAACAGCTTAATAACTTGATTGTCAACTTATCTCAAGTTTAATAACAATGTAATTAATAGGAAGTTTTAGAATGTTGCGCGCAGTATAAAACAGAATATTTGTCGAATGTCAGCTAGATTGCATAGATTACTTTTAAAATATGGACATAAAAAAAGGGGGCTGAACAAAGTTCAACCCCCACATCGGATTAGTATGAAATAAATAAAAAACGGATTAATTGTTGGGCAGACACAGCTTGTTGGCGATCAATTCACCTTGTGGAATTGGCCAAATGTAATCAGGCTGTGTAGGCAGGATTGTTGCTACGTTGGCCTTTCCAGGAATCGGCAGCAGCAAACGAGTACAATCCAAAGAGCGCAAACCTTCACCCAAAAACTCCATGCGACGCTCCAACAATAAGGCGCTGATGAATGCATTGGTGTCGGCAAAATCGGCAGCAGTAAAGGTTTTGCTGGCATCGGAACGGGTGCGAATCGCATTCAATAAGGCGATTGCGCGATCGTTGACACCACTGGTGCGCGCAATGGCCTCAGCAGCGTTCAGCAATACTTCTGCATAACGGATCACCGGAGCATAATCCAGGTGCTGCGGACCCAATGGGAATTTGCTCAGGTAGGTTTTGGTACCCACTGTTGTGGTAAACTTCTTCCGGGCATCGCCAGCATTGAAAGCAGCATTGTTGATGATACCAGCTGCAGTTAGATTCAAAGAGAAATCACCAATACCCCGTGGACCTGGGTTGTAGTAGCTACCCAAACCATTCTGGGTACCAGGCAGGTCATTCTCGGTGAAAGGAATCGAGAAAATGCTCTCCGTAGTGGTATGTGGTGGTCCAAATGTTTTGGCAATATCAGCTTGCAACTCATGGGCTACACCACTAGCCGCTTTGAAAGGAGCTGCAGCAGGTACCAGTTTGTTGGCCTCTGTGATGACATCGCTGTAACGCTGCATGGAGAGATAAACCCGTGTTTTGACCGCAATCGCCGTGTTTTTGTGTGCACGGGTCGTGTTCAACAAAGCACTGGAGTAGTTGGCTGGCAAGTTCGTTTCAGAAAAGTTCAGATCTTCAAGAATCTGAGCGTAGGTTTCAGCTACCGTAGCACGCGCCAAATCATTGCCACCATCCGATTTTTCTCCTTTCAAACGCAGTGGAACACCCAACTTGGAACCGTTGCCATCTGCAAATGGGCGGCTGTACAAGGTCAGTAAGGTATAATAGCACAAGCCGCGAATGAAACGCGCTTCGGCAATGTAGTTGTTGGCCAAGGCATCGTTGCCCAATATGGCTTTGTTGGCTTCAACCCCTTCAATGAAAAGGTTGCAGTTGTTGATGGTAAAATAAACCTGGTTCCAGAGGTTGTTTACCTCGTTGGCACTGGCTACCAGGGTGTGGTTCCAGGTCTGGAAACCCGTTACCCCGTTGGTCGTTTCGTTCAGGAACTCCTCGCCACGGATATCGTGGTACACCTGGAAACGGCCACCGTATACCTGACCACTCTGGATGTTGTTGTACAGGCCATTGACCTGGTTCAGAATACGGGCTGGTGTAGCAAACGCAGACGCATCACTGATGGTAGTAATGGGAACTGGGTTGAGGAATTCTTCAGAATTACAGCCCGAAAAAATGAAGGTTCCGCCGATGAAGGCCAGCGCAATCCCTGTTTTTTGAATAAACTTTATCGTGTTGTTCATGATTGTCCTTTAATTTTTGAAATCCCTAAATTAGAAACCAACATTCAAACCTACAGAAACCGTACGAGCCATCGGAACCGAGTTGCGGTCTACCCCAGGAGCGCCGTTGCTATTGCCGTTGGTAGATACTTCTGGGTCGGTACCTGTGTACTGGGTAAACAAGAACGCGTTGTTCACTGTACCATACACTCGCACATTGCTTACATTGATTTTGCTGGTCAAATTTTTAGGGAGGGTGTAACCAAGGGTAATGTTGCGAATCCGCATGAAGTCACCTTTCTCTACGTTTTCGGAGATCGGGAAGGCTGAACCATTGGAAACGTTGTCACCCAATACAGGACGAGGGATATTGGTCACATCGCCGTCTTTTTGCCAACGAGTCAGTACTTCAACTTGGTTGTTCCAGAAACGTTGGTCGCGCAAGCCCGCTTTGGTGCCGTTGTAAACGTAGTTGCCACCAGAGTATTGCAATTGAACATTGAAGTCAATGCCATAGAATCTAAAGGTGTTGTCCCATGCGCCGAAGAAAGTAGGCAACACTGGGCCAAAAATTTTACCGTCAGCAGCAACAGTTACCGCAGGAGCAGTTGCACCAGTGCCTTGAACCGTCCAACGCGATTGACCACTTGGTACCACGTGGCTGTAGAGAATTCTTTCCCCCTTGGCGTTGATGAATACCCGGCGACCAGTAGCAGGATCAACCCCGTCCGTAGGTACAACGTACAAACTACCAATGGACTGACCTACGCGGGTAATATTGGCACTTTCCAAACCAGCAGTTGCAGTGAAAATATCGGTATTACCAGCAGCCAGTGCAGTTACTTCATTTTGCATGAAGGCAATGTTGAAGTTGGAAGTCCAGCTGAATTTCGCTTTTTTCAGAATAGTACCTGTTAGGCCAAATTCCCAACCGGTGTTCCGCATGGAACCGATGTTGGTTTGAATCGAGTTGCCAGGGATACCTTTGGAAGGTGCCTGTGGTGAGTTCAGGATCAGCCCATCGATGTCATTCTGGAAATAAGTGATTTCACCCGTCAGGCGGTCTTCCAGCAAGCCAAAGTTGATCCCAATGTCAGTCTTGCGGCTGGTTTCCCAGGAAAGGTTGGTGTTGCCAGCCTGGGCAAAACCAGTGGTCGGGTTGGTGCCATATAAACCTGAGCCATAGATGGACAATGAAGCGAAGTCACCAATGCCATTGTTGTTGCCCACTTCGCCGTAGCTACCGCGGATACGGAAGAAGTTGATGGCATTGCCCAATGAATTTTTCCAGAAGTCCAGTTCAGAAAGCGTCAAACCCGCTGAAGTTCCCCAGAAAATACCCGCTTTTTTGCCTGGAGCAAAAGCAGAATATTCATCCTGGCGCAAATTGGCCGTCATCAGGAATATTTTTTTGAAATCGTAGTTCAAACGACCAAAGTAAGACAGCAGGTAGTTTTCACCCTGACCATTGCCCGCAGGTACAATCGTAGTAAAGTTTCCTTGGTAAGTAGTAAAGAATGGGTCACCAATCACCGTACGTTGGGCACCCCAACTTGCTGAAGTGGTACGCTGTTGTTCGTTACCCACCAGCAAAGAGAAGTTGTGCTTATCGGCCAGAGAGAAATCGTAAGTCAGCAAATGCTGCCAGTTCCAGCGCTCGAGGCTATTGACCGTGTTGGTTGCAGCACCATTGGTGCCAAAGCCATCGCCGTGAACAGGAGATTGGAAAGAAATATTCTCCAAACTAAGTTGATCAACACCATATTGAGTGCGGTACGTCAAACCTTTGAAAAGGTTAACATCCACAAAAACAGCAGCTTGAAGTTGTTTCGCTTCGGAAGTAAAGCTGTTCAAGTCGATGATTGGAACCGGGTTGACGAAACCTACCTGCTGCAAGTTGCGGTAACGGCCAGGCTGGTTGTTGGAAGCAATATTGTAAGAGCCATCGGCATTGTAAGCAGGAATATTGGGCGCAGTGACCAATGGAATACGGCCAAGACCAGAAGTGCCGAAAGCCTGGCCAGGTAGAGAACCAGTACTTGGGGCAGCATTAAAGTTGGTCGTATAGCCCATGTTTGTGCCAATTTTCACTTTTTTGCCCAATTTGTGATCCAGGCTCAAACGACCCGAAAGGCGTTCAAAGGTATTGCTGACAATCATCCCTTCTTGGTTGGAATAACCCAGAGAGAGGAAATAGGTAGTTCCTGCATTGCCCCCAGAAAAGCTCAAACCGTGGTTGTGGGACAAGCCCGTTTGTAGGATCTAGTCATACCAGTCGGTATCCACTGTTTGACCATTGATGGTTTCCAAGAAAAATTGATCAGGAAGATTTGCGTTGCGTGCCGCTTCATTCTTGTAGCCGACATATTCTTCAGCGTTCAAAAGGTCGAAGCGTCTGGCCGCACTGGTCCAACCAGCCCAACCATCATAGCTGATTTTGGTTTTGCCTTCTTTACCCCGTTTGGTGGTAATCAACACAACCCCCGCACTGGCCCGAGAACCGTAGATGGCAGCAGCTGCTGCATCTTTCAGGATTTCGATGCTCTCAATGTCATTCGGATTGATGTTGGACAACACGTTGTTGGCTGCATTGTTTCCCCCGTCTCCAGTAAAAGTGGGCACCCCATCCAAAACAATCAGCGGGAAAGAACTCAGGTTGATCGAGTTGATTCCCCGGATGCGGAATACAGGTGGGTTGTTGAGTACCCCGTTGGGCAAACTTACGTTGACCCCGGCAGCACGGCCTTGCAGCGCCTGATCAAAACTTTGTACGGGTGAAGCGGCCAGATCCGAACCCTTGATCGAAGAGATGGTTCCGGTAATGTCACGTCTTTGTTGCGTGCCATAACCAACCACGACTACTTCGTTGATGTTGACACCAGCTTCTAGTTCAACATCCACTACGTTAGACGTACCAAGCTCAATTTCACGGGAAGTGTACCCCGTATAACTGATGACTAATGTTGTGGAATTGGCAGGTGCGGACACGGAATAGGTACCATCGACATCTGTCACGGTACCTGCCGAGGTACCTTTGACGAAGACGGAGGCGCCGATGAGCGCCTCTTTGCTGCTTTGGTCAACCACCTTTCCGGTGATGGTGCGCTGAGCCAGCAAAGTTGCTAGGCTGCCCAGCAGCAGCATGAGCACTAGTGAGAGTTTTTTCATACAAAACAAATTTTGAGCAAAAAAAGCAATGTTATTGATACGAAGTGAATAAACGCATTGTGTTATTTTGTCGGCAATCGGGCAAAGAAGTAGTATTGAGTTTACAATATCTTATCTTTGCATTTGTAAACCTTATTAAGGCTGAGCTTGTTCTTTGAACAGTTTCAGATAAGGAGTATTTTCCTGAAAATGTCCGTCAAATGGCGAAAATTGGGGAGGAGTTGTTGTACATGGAAATAAAGGGAAAAAGCTTGGTTCGACAAGCAGAGGCACTGATTCCAACCCCATGGGGGAATTTTCGGATGGCAGCTTATGCCGAAAGCCCCGAAGATTGGATGCCTCATTTGGCACTCATTAGTGAAAATTGCAACCTCAATGAGCCTGTCCTTACTCGCTTGCATTCGGAATGCCTCACTGGAGATTTGTTCGGCTCCAAACGTTGTGATTGTGGCGAACAATTGGCTTATGCTTTGTATAAGGTCGCCCAAGAAGGAGGGATGCTGCTTTACCTGCGCCAGGAAGGCCGGGGTATTGGCCTCATCAACAAACTCAAAGCCTACAACCTGCAAGACATGGGCTTCAATACCATTGATGCCAACATTCATCTAGGCTTTGAAGCAGATGCCCGCGATTATGGGATTGCCATTGAAATGCTGGAAGACTTGGGGGTAAGTGAAATCAAATTGTTGACCAATAATCCGGATAAAATTGAGGCCTTTGAACATACCTCAGTCAAAGTAATCAACCGGATTCCCATCATCATCGAACCCAATCCCGACAACCGGGAATACCTGCGGGTTAAGCAGGAATTTATGGGGCATTTGTTGGGGTAACCCTACGTGGTTACCCAATTATTAGGGCGACCACGTAGGGTCGCCCCAACCACCAGGCGACCAAGTAGGGTCGCCCCAACTTCAATCCACCATGCGTGCCATTCAATTCCATCAATTTGGTTCAGCCGAAGAACTCTACCTAGGTAATTTTCCCACCCCTGAACCCACTGCGCATCAAATCCGCATCAAGGTCAAAGCTACTGCTTTGAACCGCGCTGACCTCTTGCAACGTGAAGGAAAGTATCCGCCACCGCCAGGTGAAAGTACCATCATGGGCCTGGAAATTGCCGGAGAGGTGGAGCAACTCGGTGAAAAAGTGACCAAATGGAAATTGGGAGATCGGGTCTGTGGGCTCTTGGCAGGTGGAGGTTATGCCGAATACGCCATCATCCACGAAGATGTGGCCATGGCAATCCCTGAAAACCTGGACTTTTTGGCTGCTGCCGCCATTCCTGAAGCGTTTTTAACGGCCTTTCAGGCTTTGGTTTGGATTGCCAAGCTCAAGGCTGGCGAGTCCTTATTGATTCACGCAGGGGCAAGTGGAGTGGGCACCGCAGCGCTACAATTGGCTCGTTTGATCGGAGCCAAAACGTTTGTAACAGCGTCGGCAGAAAAACATGCCCTTTGCCTGGCTTTGGGTGCTGAGCAGTGTATTGATTACAAAACGCAAGACTTTGCGGAATGTATCCAGGAATGGACCCAGGGTAGGGGAGTTGACGTGGTACTGGATTTCTTAGGTGCTTCCTATTTGGAGCGCAACCTCAAATCCTTAGGCATGGATGGTCGGATGGTGATGCTGGCCCTCATGGGTGGTGCACAAGCAGCAGGGATCAATTTAGGCACGGTGTTGATGAAACGCCTGAGTATTCATGGCTCAACGCTGCGTGCGCGGACATTGGCCTATAAAACGGAATTGACTCAGGCTTTTATGGAATTGACTTGGGCTCACTTTGCAAGTGGTTCTTTATTTCCCGTGGTGGATAAAGTTTTCTCTTGGGAGGAGGTGGTTCAAGCCCATTTGTACATGGAAGGAAATCGGAACCAAGGGAAAATTGTGCTAAGCGTGGCTTAATTTATTTTGGGAAAACAGGCAAGCTCAATTTCCACTTGTGCTGACTTTGGCACAACTCCTGGAAGTAGTCCCAATCCAGAAAATGCGCTTCTGCGCACATCTCGGCCAGTTGCCGGTAGGAGGTGAACATCTGGATTTGGTGAATGGACTCCTGGGCTACAAACTTTTTCAAACGCTGCAATGGACGGCTTTTTTGCACATCCCGAATGTAGATAGCCGCTACTCGCCCAGGGTAACGTTGGTCAATTTCATGGTAGATGTAAGGATCTTTCTCCGCATTGTCGCCAATCAAAATGAAGCGCTTCTCCGGGTAGGTATCAAAAATGCGCACAATGCTTTCCATCTTGTGCTCCATATCCTTGCGGCTGTGTACTTTGTACGGAAAGCCTATATCCCGTAGCAAAACGGGCGCTTTGGGCATGGAATGCACTTTGAGGTAACCCACAACCATGTCATAAATGTTGCGCGGACTATTGGAAACATAAAAAAGGGGCAAAAAACCCTGATCATCATAGCCCCGGCGCAGCGCCCGAAAAAAAGCGGCAACTTCATCAAACAATTTGCGCCGATGGATGCTTTTGAACAAGGTATTGTAAAAAGCCCGCCACTTGAACAAACTGGCTACACCCGTCTCTATGACTGTATCATCCAAATCAGAAATGATGCCCAGCGTTGTTTCTTCGGGAGGGAACATCACTGTAGTACTGGTTTCTAAGTTCAACTCAGCTGTCCAGGGCGTTTTGAGCAAGGTAATGTGGACGTTTTGCCAAGGTTCATCGCTGCTGAGTTCTAAAGGTGGATCAAGCGGCACACTCAAGGTAAAATACCCTTCACGATCGGTGGTTAAATCAAATTGATGGTCTTCAATACTCACCCGTAGCACCGCATTGGGTATTTCGTCGCTTTCAAATCGGTGGTAGGAATTGATCAGGTTTTGTAAAACGGTATTGATTGGACTGTTGCTGAGGCGTTTTTTGACCAAAACCCGACCTTGCAAAAAAAGAAAATCTCGCCTACCAAAACCACGATAAGTTGCGATTTTTACGGGCAAATCTTTGCCTCCTCCACTGACCTTGACCAAGGCAAACCTTAGGTCATCAATGAAGTGATCCAAACGACGCAGTAGATTGATTACAATGGTTTTCAGCGAAGGCATCTAAAATGCAGTTTTCTTCGTTCAAAATTCGCAGAAACTTCCGATTTTTTCGCCGTAAAAACGAATAAACATGAGAAAATACTACTTGTTGCTTTTCTGGGGCTTGGCTTTTTTACAACCGTTACAGGCCCAAGACACAGAAAAACCGATGCTTGAAGCGAGCTTGGCTGAGGTTTCCAGCATCGATGCCATCATCAAGACCCTTTATGAGGTCATCTCCGGCCCTTCTGGTCAGCGCCGCAATTGGAACAAGTTTCGTTCGCTCTTTCGTCCCGAAGCTCGCCTGAATGCAGTGGGTAAAGACCTCAATGGCAAAGCCAAATTAACGACTATGACCCAGGAGGACTACATTCGCAATGTAGGGCCAATGTTTGATGAAAAAGGGTTTTTTGAAAAAGAAATTGGCCGTTCGCAGGAAAAGTATGGCAACATGGTGCACGTGTTTAGTGCTTATGAAACCAGATTCACGGCGGCAAATGGAAAAGTAGAAGCCCGGGGCATCAACAGCATCCAACTGGTGCAAAAAGATGGGCGTTTTTGGATCTTGAACATCATGTGGAATCCGGAATCGTCGGATAATCCGATTCCAGAGAAATATACGAAAAAACCGTAGGGGCACCCCTATGTGGGCGCCCTAATATCGGGCATCGGCCAGGTGCCCATATCGTTGTGCGGGCATCAGGATACCGCACGCATGTGTGCGATATCCTGATGGGGCAACCACGTAGGGTTGCCCCTACAAGCGCAACACAAATCCGTTCACCAAAAACTGGCGCTTGATTTGGCTGGCATAAATCGTCGCGGCATCCCGATCGTCGAAACGGCCTGCAAAAATTTTATAAATCCGACCTCCACTGACATTGGCAGCAGGGGATTGGGAAAGATAGATTTCACTCAAACCCATCGTACGCAATGACTGTGCTTGGCGTGTAGCGTTGTCCAACTGAGTATAGGAGCCTACCTGAACCGAAAATCCAGTTCCTGCCTGCAAAGTAGGGAAACCTTCTAGGCTGCCAGTACTTGTATTTGCTGCATTGGTGGTATTCCAGTTGAAATTAGGATTGTTCGAATTGGAGCTGGTGGTATTGTTTGAGTAAGAATTGGGGATGTTGCCGTTGCTGCTATTGTTGTTGTAGGCAGGGTTGTAACTGTTTGCTGAACCCGTATAGCCATATTCCGCAGGAGCCTGGTTGGAGGCCTCATTGGCAGCATTGTAGGTGCCTCCCCGGTTTTGAAAACGACGATCGTACGAAGGTGGTACCGGGCCATATTGAGCTTGTTGGGTACTGTTTTGGGTATTGCCGTACTGCTGTTGAGTATTGCTGTATTGCTGTTGGGTATTGTTATACTGCTGCTGGGTGTTGCCGTACTGCTGCTGGGTGTTGTTGTAAGCATTGGGGCCATTGGTACCTTTGGGCGTAAAATACTCTTGCGGTGCTTCTTGTGGCGCACCATTGTAGATCCGGTCAAAAGCAAAGGAGTTGGAGCTTTGATTGTTGACCGTATTGTAGTTGGCAGCAGTGGCATTGTTGTCGGCATATCCGAACTGCTCCACTTTAACCTGGGCATGCCCCACCAAACTTAGGTCAATGAAGGACGCAGCAGCCATAGACAGTGAAATGATGGCACCATCGCTGGAAAAAGGCCCCCGGTCGTTGACGCGTACAATTACAGCTTTGTTATTGTCCAAGCGGGTGACTTTTAATAAGGTACCCTTGGGATAGGTGCGGTGTGAAGCCGTGAATTGGGTTCGCTCGTAAATCTCGCCATAGGCAGTTGGGTTGCCTTGTAAGGCGTCCGAATAGTAATTGGACAAACCTACATCAACTTGTTGGGCGAAGCTTACAACGGAGTTTAAGAATAGAGCGGCAAGAATGCCACATACTTTACGCAGATTGTTCATTGGCAAAATAAATTTTTCAAAATAACGATGGTTATAACGAAAAGTTACAGTGAAAAAGTATTTAAGCTTCAAAAAGTGCAGTGACAAAAGTTTGTTTGTCGAAAGGTTGTAATTGGTCAATGCCTTCTCCTACGCCAATGTATTTGATGGGAATTTTGAATTGATTGGAGATTCCGATGGCTACACCACCTTTGGCGGTACCGTCCAGTTTGGTCAGCGCCAGTGAACTTACATCGGTTGCTTCGGTAAAATGTTTGGCTTGCTCGATGGCGTTTTGACCAGTGGTCGCATCCAGTACCAGCAGCACTTCATGGGGCGCAGTTTCGATTCTTTTGCTGATCGAACGTTTGATTTTGCTCAATTCCTGCATCAATCCCACTTTCGTATGCAAACGGCCAGCAGTATCAATGATGGCCACATCACAGTTGTTTTGCACAGCGTAATTCACCGTTTCGTAAGCCACCGCAGCGGGATCAGTATTCATGCCTTTGCTGTAAAAATCACAACCGACTCGCTCAGACCAAATTTTGAGTTGGTCTACTGCAGCAGCACGGAAGGTATCCCCAGCGCCTAACACAACTTTTTTGCCTTGTTTTTTGAATTGGTGGGCTAATTTGCCAATGGTAGTGGTTTTACCAACTCCATTCACACCAACGACCAGGAGTACAAAAGGTTTTACCCCCTCTGGCAATTCATATCCACTCAGTTCTCCAGTATTGTTTTCGGCCAACAACCGCACAATTTCATCCTTTAGAATAAAATTGAGTTCACTGGCCCCCAGGTATTTGTCTTTAGCTACTCGCGCTTCGATGCGCTCGATGATCTGAGTGGTGGTATTTCGGCCTACATCGGCGGAAATGAGGAGGGATTCCAGTTCATCCAACACCTCTTCGTCCACGGTTGAACGACCAGCCACCATTTTAGACAGGCTGCCGAAAAAACTGCTCTTGGTTTTTTCAAGCCCTTTATCCAGATCTTCTTTTTCTTTTTTTCCAAAAAGATTGCTAAAAAAACTCATGGTAGTGAAAAGTGAAAAGTGAAAAATGAATAGTTATAAGTGAGTGGTGATAGACTGGGAATAGCTTTTCACTTTTAGTTTTTCACTTTTCACTTACAACTCAAAAGGCTTTTCCTGTGCACTCACAAGAAAAGCCTCTTTACGGACGATGCATCAGACGGTGCATATATTTACTTCAGGGAAGCAATAAAAGCGTCTTTTTTGTCCTTGTGCACCATTTGCTTTTTATAGCTGTATTTGCCCGTTTTAGGGTCTTTTACGCTTACCACGATTTGTACGTAGTCGCGGCCAGAACCAATGTTGGCTACACGCTTAGCAACTTTTGCGTTTTTGGATACCTTTGCCATTGCATTAATTATTTATGGAATCAAATTAAGACTTATTGTCGGAACAAGCAAGCTCGATTTGTTCTCAATCAGCAATTATTTAATTTCGCGGTGCACCGTTACTTTTTTCAGTACAGGATTGAATTTCTTCAACTCCATACGATCCGGTGAGTTTTTGCGGTTTTTCTGGGTAACATAACGAGAAGTACCGGGCATTCCCGACTTCTTATGCTCAGTGCACTCAAGGATGATTTGAATGCGGTTTCCTTTGCTCTTCTTTGCCATGACGACTACAAATTACTTGTTTAAGAACCTTGTTCCAAAATCACTCCGGTATCAACACCCTCTTTTTCCAAACGCGTCAGGTATTCGTAAATCCCCAATTTGCTGATGGTGCGCATGGCGGAAGTACATACTTTCAACGTAACCCACTGATCCGTTTCGGGGATGAAGAAGCGTTTCTTTTGCAGGTTAGGCAAAAAGCGACGCTTGGTCTTGCGATTGGAGTGTGAAACGTTATTTCCTACAATCGGACGCTTACCCGTAAGTTGACAAACCTTAGACATAATGTATAAATTTAAAAAGTTCAAGGTGTCAAAGGTTTTAACCAATTTGAACTTTAGACCTTGAACTTTTCGATCCAGAGAATTTTTATCCCCTAATTTTAGTGGATGATTCATCAGAGTGACGCTGTAAGGAGTCGAACCTTAAACCTCCTGATCCGTAGTCAGGTGCTCTATCCAATTGAGCTACAGCGCCAGTGCGTATGCATGTTTTGCAATTGCGGATGCAAAGATAAGTCGCCTGTCGGAAGTGTGCAAGCCTTTTTTAGTTTTTTTGAACGAATATTTCCTTTAAATTGAAATCCCATTGAAAACCATGAACTTATCCGGTTTAGAATGAATAGACTTGGTTCATCAGCTACCCTGAATCTATTATTTTTGTACAAAATAAATATTCTGTTTCCAAAAATAAAATAAACGCTTATCTTTGATGCTGAACCATTAATCTATTAGAGCCAATAGCCGTTTTTTGTCCCCTCACGCTGTTTGGCTGCTCGCCGGTAATTACATTTCTCGTTTATTGAGAGATACCTTTCCACTCCTTAAGTTTCCCACGAATAAATTCGTGGGCTAGTAATGCTTGTGGCTCCCACGGCTAAAGCCATGGGTTGCGTTTGCTACGGTTACTACGGTTGTTGTCGATTTATGTGCGTTACGAGTACTTGCTCGTTGCGTCTACATATTTTAATTGTTATTGAATTTCGTGAATATACAAAAGACAAATTTGTTTCCCATGAAGATGACCTCTACTCTCTGTAATTTTTTAGGCCGGATGCTACCGGCGGGAATACTACTAGGCGTGCTGTTGTTTCCGCAGTGGGCTAATGCTCAGTGTGACCCTCGAACTTCCTGCATTAACCAGGTAAACGTCACGATGGATGCCAATTGCAAATTTATCGTAACCCCAGCTTTGGTGGGGTTTGGGGATTGTATCGGCACTTATCGGATATCCATTAGTGACAGTAACCCATCCAATGGCAACATTATTGATTGCCCGGGTTTGTGGGATTACGGTGTTTTGAATAGCGCCAATGAAATAGTCTGCTGGGGTAAAATTTTGGCGGAAGACAAAAGTGGTCCCAAATTGGTAGGTGTGGATTTTACCAACGCTACCCTCTGGTGCACGGATGTCAATTTCGTGCTCAACAATCCCAAGACGGTTGGTCCTACCAATACCAACCAATCCTTGAGTGCTTTGATTTCGGGTTCAGTGATTGACATCGATGTCAAAAACCTGGGGATTCCCAATTTTGAAGACAACTGCAAATCTTGTGGTTGCAACGTCACACTGAAGTTTTCGGACCGCCTTGAAACGGCCAACTGCACCGAAACCATCGTCAATGGGGTGTATGCACGCATTCGCCGCGTATTTGTAGCGACCGACTGTCGGGGGATGACCCAGAGTGTGGAACAGGTGATCACCTTCCGTCGCCCGGTTTTGAATGATTTTCAGTTCGATTTTGCCGGTGATGGTGCCTATAAAGCGGTTATCAGCTACGATGCCTGCGTAGCCAATAAGAGCCAGATTCGCCGGATCGATGTTACACCTTATATTACTAACTTTTTTGGCAAAAAAATCTATCTGGATTCTCTGGGCTGTAATTATGGTGTGAACGTCGGCGATGTTGAGTTCCCCATCTGCAATGGCTCTGGCCTGAAAATAGAACGCACCATCAAATTGTTCGATTGGTGTTTGAACCGGGAGGTAGCGCAATACAAAATTCTGATCAAACTGGGTGACACTAGTCCACCCCGCCTGACCAAACTGTCGCGTATTCCCATCATCAGTACCGGCCCTTTTGATTGTACTGCTGCTGTCCCTACTACCGCTACGGGAATTCGGAACTTATTTGGGGCAACCATCAGCGACAATTGTACTTTAGGTACTTTAAGTTTGAGAGTACGTACCAAAGGGAAAATTGTCAGTGGCATCGTTGTTGATACTTCTACCTGGTATAATGTGAATTACCCAACAACCAATGGCCTCATTACCGGCCTAACGGTAGGGCGTCACCGCTTGATCATTACAGCCAATGATGGCTGTTACAACACCATGCTCGATTCCATCGAGTTTTTTGTACGCGACCTGATCGCTCCAGTGGTGAAATGTGACGATGACTTGCGGATTTCTTTATCCAATGGTTATGAAACTGGCTATGGTAAGTTGACCGCTGAAGACGTTGACGAAGGAACCTGGGACAATTGTAGCAAGCTGAGATGGCTCCGGGTTCGCCGGGTTATTCCGCTAAACTGCACTTCCAGCTTCCTTAGAGATTACGATACCAACAACAACGGCAAACTCGATCCATTGCCTGCCAGTGGTGACTGGACCGTAGCCGATGGTTTTGACCTCAATGGTGATGGAGATTTGGCTGATTTTGGTGAAACCTTTACCCTGAAAGAAGGCAAATTGATGTCTCCTTTGGGCGAGTTTGTTGAGTTTTACTGCTGCGACCTAGGATCCAGAGTTACCATTGAATTGTGGGCCGAAGATCTGGCGGGTAATCGCAACTATTGCTGGATGGATCTAGTGGTAGAAGACAAAACCGTTCCCACTTGTGTTGCTCCCTGGGATGCGACCATTTCTTGCACGGATAAATGCCTGGGCAATTTAAAAGACCGCGTTGCATCAGCTGAATGTTTTGGCGATGTGACCATTCATGGTGGGAACGAATGCACCAACCTCAACATTGAGTACACCGTAATCGAAAACATAAAATGTGGCAAAGGCTACATCATTCGCCGTTGGACCATCAACAAAGGTACTTCATCCACCTCTTGTGAGCAGCGGATTACCGTTACGCCCATCAACGAATACGACATTTGTTTCCCTCGGGATGCCTCTGCCGATTGTAAAACAGTGAAAGCAGATTCTGCCTTCACCGCTGAATTGGGTTGTGATGTATTGGCTGTCAACGTGAGCGACAAACGTTATGATTCCAGCGATAGTGAATGTTACAAAATATTCCGTACCTATACCGTCATCAACTGGTGTGCTTACGATGATCGTTGTGGTGATCCAATGGCAACTGGAAAAGTATATGTGGTAGATCGTGGAACTTTTGGCAACAATGGTAAAGACCCTATTTATGTGCTGGTACGGGATAAAAACCGCGATGGTGACGAAGAATTTTGGCTATCCAAAAACCGTACCCCCGAAGAAACGGGAGACATTCGTTTCACGCCACCGATCTGTGACGCTACCGATGATTACTACCACAGTTTCATGTATACCCAAATCATCAAGGTAGAAGATTCACAACTACCCGTGGTGACGCTACCTCAGTTGAGCATTTTTCCAACCCGGGCTACCGACTGTTTGGCTGATGTCACCATCACTTTCCGGGCTACCGATAACTGTAGCCCCTCCGTTGAACTGGAAATTCCTCAGTTGATGGTTGCTCCCAATCGCATCTTGAGTGGTACATTTATCATGTACAATTCGACCCGTTGGGTAACCAAAGCCAATGCTGACGGTAGCTTTACCGTAACAGTGAAAAACTTGCCTGCAGGCAAACATGATCTGATTGTATCGGTGCGGGATGGTTGTGGAAACCTGAGTTTACCTACCCGAATTCCATTTGAAGTAAAGGACCAAAAAGCACCTGCGCCAATTTGTATCAAAGGATTGTCGCTATCGCTGATGAGTGATGACCAAGGTGGTGGTACCATGGCGGTATGGGCAACGGACTTTGTAGCCAGTGCAATTTTTGATTGCAATGGTCAGGGTGAAGCCAACGCGCAAGGACTCAAGCGCATCACCAAATACTCCATTAACCGCAAAGGCGCTCCAGCCATTGTAACAAGTACGGGTTTGGTATTGACTTGTGCCGATAAAGGAAAAGTGGTTGAAGTAGAGCTTCACGCCTGGGATGAAGCTGGCAACCACGATTTCTGTGTGACGTATGTTGAAGTCCAGGACAACAACAAAGTATGTCCAGGTGCAGTCGTAGAAGCCTTCACCATTGCAGGCCACGTAGCTACAGCTCAAAACAACATGGTGAAAGGGGTGGCATTACAACTTTCCGGTGGGGCAGCGATGCAATACACCAGTGGTTCCGATGGTGCCTATACTTTTGCTGGTTTGGGCAAAGGCAAAACCTATACCTTGACGCCTGACTTGAACAAGGATTTTGGCAACGGTATTTCTACCCTCGACCTGATTTACATCCAAAAACACCTCATCAACACGGAACCCATTACGGATCCATACCGCTTGATTGCGGCTGATGTAGACAACTCTGGTCACGTTTCGGTTGGAGACCAAATTCGCTTGCGCAAATTTATCCTCAACATGAGCTCCGACTTTGGCGGAACCAAGAGCTGGTGCTTCGTAGATCAGGCTTACCGTTTTCCCGATCCCCTGAATCCATGGAAAGAGGCTTTTCCAAAGATCATTTCGATGGTTAACCTGGATCACGACGTACAGGCTAATTTTGTGGCCATCAAAGTGGGTGACTTGAACCAAAGCGCCAGTGTAAGTGGCTTGCAAGGCGCAGAGCTGCGCAGCGGAGAAACATTGAAACTATCGATCGATAACCTCAAACTGGAAGCAGGCAACATATACGAAATTCCTGTAACGGCTTCAGATTTGAGCAAAATAGCTGGCTATCAATTTGCACTGGATTGGGATACCCAAACCCTCGAATTTGTAGGCATCAAAAATGGTGTAGCCAAAACGGACAATTTTGGGCTCTTTGCCGACCAGGGCTTACTCACCACTTCCTGGGTAGATCAAGGGCAAAACAAAACGGGTGCATTGTTTACCCTGGTATTCAAAGCCAAAAGCAATGTACAGTTGAGTCAGGCTTTGCACCTCAATCCAAGAGCCATGAGTGCTGAAGCTTACAACCGGGAGTCGGATGTACTGGGGCTTGCACTGGATTTTGGTGCAGCAACCGCCGCGCTTAACAACGAAATGGTATTGGAGCAAAACCAGCCTAACCCTTTCCGCAGCGAAACCCAAATTGGGTTCTGGTTGCCTCAAGCGGGCGAAGCTACCCTGAGCATCCATGATGTCACGGGTAGAATGGTCAAAACGTTGCGCCAAGGCTTCGACAAAGGGTACCAGCAGGTTTTGATCAAACATACTGATCTGCCGAGCAATGGTGTCTACTACTACACCTTAACTCAAAATGGGGCAACCGCAACCCGTAAAATGGTGGTAACTAAATGATAGATTTTATAAACAGAACGTTGCTTGGCCATAACGGGGTCTTTTCGGCTATTTTTTCGTCCGTAGCGCTGCTACGCACTCTAAAATGAGCCTCAATCAGCCCCAAAACCCCCACGTTCTGTCTCAAACACGTTCAGTTTATAAAATCTGCACATAAAGCCTTTTTATATTTTTTAGTCAATTACATAGTGGAAGCTGGAGGGCCTTCTTGCGATTTGTGCAGGGAAGGCCCTCTGCTTTTGGTATCGCACAGTAGATAAATTTTTCCAAAATCTACTCGCCACTCTCCAAAACAATGTATCTTTCTAGCTCACTATCTATTTATGGATTATGGAGCCCTTTGCCTGATCCCGCCCCTGGTGGTGGTTGTATTGGCTATATTCATTCGCCGCGCTTTTGAACCCATACTGATCGGCTGCCTGCTGGGCTTTGTGCTCATCAAACCCAATGCATTTCCTGGAAATTTTGTTGACGCGCTGGTCGCCACCCTGCGCGACGAAACAATGGCCTGGATCATTCTGGTTTGTGGCTTGTACGGGTCTTTGATCCATTTGATCATTCAGTCGGGGGGAGTTTATGCTTTTGGCCAGTATGTACTGCGCTATGTCAAAACTCGCCGAAGTGCTTTGGTGGTGACCTGGTTTTTAGGCCTATTCATTTTTGTAGATGACTACATGAGTGCACTGGCATCTGGGGTCACCATGCGGAAAATCACCGACAATTACCGCATTTCCCGAGAGATGTTGGCGCTACAAGTCAATGCGATGGCCGCACCTTTGTGCGTGATTGTACCCATGACTACCTGGAGCATCTACGTGAGCAAACTTTTGGAAGACAATAAAGTTGTTGCCCCAGGGGAGGGGTTCCAGGGTTTTTTAAACCTGATTCCCTACATGTTTTATGCCTGGATTGTGGTGATCATAGCCCTATTGTTGGCTTTGGGGAAATTTCCATTGCTGGGAAAATTGAAAAAAGCCGAAAAAAGAGCCCAGGAAACCGGGGTGCTGGCACCTCCAAAATCGATTTTGAGCAAAACCGACGAAAATCCCATTCAATCCAAAGGTGCCAAGCCACAGTACTTTTTTCTTCCACTGCTTGTATTGATTGCAGCGACCTTGATTTTGGACAAAGATGCACTCAAGGGAGTGATGGTAGGTGTGGCTTTTACGGTTTTTTACTACTGGTGGAATGGCGTGATGACTTTCGATGCCCTTAGCGAGGGGATTTTTGAAGGTTTCCAAAGTATGGTTTTTGCCCTGGCCATCCTGACCATGTCTTATGTGCTCAAACGAGTAGGGGACGAGATGGGCCTGACGCCTTTTGTGATTGATAGTATGAGTGGGGTATTGTCGAAAGGGATGTTGCCAGTGGTCATCTTTTTGGTCTTGGCATTTATTTCATACACCACGGCTTCCTCCTGGGGCGTTTATGCAGTAGCCATTCCAATTGTAGTACCCTTGGCCCAGGAACTGGACGCCAATATGTGGGCTACCCTGGCTGCAGTGATTTCTGCGGGTGCTTTTGGTGCACACGCTAGTTTTTATTCGGATGTAAATGTCTTAACGGCTACCAGCACGGAGTGCAACAATATGGAACTATCTTTTGCTGCCTTGCCTTATAATTTGATTGCTGTAGGCTTATCGGCCTTATTGTTTTTAGCATTGTAACGCAGAAAAATTAACTTCCCGATTTTGGGTTTTGAATAGTAAGTCGAACGCTTCATTTCAAGTGAGCTTACTATTCAAAAGCCTTAAAAAAAATCGGGAAGTAATTTTTTGCGTCATACTTTACTTAACTTTTGTACATGTATCGCAAAGAATTACCGAGTGGGTATATCATTCAACAAACAGAAGCCCGGCATGCCAAAGCGCTGGATGCACTCCAACGCCTGGTTTTTCCTACCTTGGCTGAAGTCGAACGGATGGCCGAAAGGCATTACCTACACCACCTGAAGGTTTTTCCGGAAGGACAAATGGTGCTGCTGGACGCAGATGAAGTCGTAGGTATGACCAGTTCTATTCGTTATCATTTAAGCCTGGAAGACCACACTTTTCTGGGCGTATCGGACAACCTGTGGTTCAATACCCACGAACCCCAGGGGGATTGGCTCTACGGCATGGATATGGGGGTGCATCCGCGTTACCGCGGGCAGGGTTTGGCCCGGCAATTGTACCGGGCCCGACAGGAGATTTGCCGGAGTTTGGGACTAAAAGGTCAAGTAATTGTGGGGATGCCGATTGGTTATGTGGATTACGCCCGCGAAATGAGCCTCGACGAGTATTATGAACACCTGATCGAAGGCAGCATTTACGACCCCACGGTGAGTACCCAAATGCGGATGGGTGCCGAGCCCCAACGTTTGATTCACAATTATTTGGATGACCCCAATTGTGGCAATGCTGGAGTGTTGATGATTTTATCTGCCGAAAAACAAGTTTAAAGCACCTTTGTATGGAAACCAAAACCAAAAACAGCACCAAACCCAGCATTCAACTGCTGACGCCCATACCCGGCCCCAAAAGCCAGGAAGTATTAGCTCGGCGGGTAGCAGCGTTACCCGCAGGTGCGGGCCGTTCCACCGATGTGGTGGTCGATTCAGCCAGAGGAGCAGTGGTCAAAGACCTCGACGGCAATACCTTGCTTGACTTTGCTGGTGGGATTGGCATGATCAACGTAGGGCATTCACCCGCGAATGTGGTCAACGCTATAAAAAGGCAATTGGACAAATTCATCCATACTTGTCAGATTGTCACCACGATGGAGCCTCCAATCCAGTTGGCGGAATTGCTGAATCGCATTGCACCGGGTGATTTTGCCAAAAAAACCTTGCTGTGTAACTCTGGTTCAGAAGCAGTTGAAAACGCAGTCAATATCGCCCGCTACTACACCCAGCGCCCGGCGATAATTGTATTTGAAGGTGCTTACCACGGGCGAACCCACCTCACCCTGAGTTTGACCAGCAAGTACAACCTCTTCAAAAAAGGTTTCGGCTCCATGGCCAGCGACATCTACCGCTTGCCTGCACCCAATATGTACCGAGTACCCGAGGGCATGAGCGCCCCGAAATACCTGGATTATTGTATCGCCCGCATCGACGAGGCCTTGATTTCGCAGGTTGACCCTAGCGCAGTAGCGGCCATTCTCATCGAGCCGGTACTGGGCGAGGGGGGCTTTATTCCAGTTCCGGGGGCTTTCCTGAAAAAACTACGCGAAGTGGCCGATCAACACGGCATCGTCCTGATTTTTGATGAGATCCAATGTGGCATGGGTCGCACTGGCAAACTTTGGGCTTGCGAGCATACTGGAGTGGTTCCCGACTTGATCACTACTGCCAAAAGTATAGGCGCAGGAATGCCTATCGCAGCGCTCATCGGCAAAGCCGAAATCCTGGACGCACCACACCCCGGTGGGGTAGGCGGTACTTACGGTGGCAGCCCGGTAGCCTGCGTGGCGGCCATCGAAGCGGTTAAAACCATCATCAGCACCGGTTTTCAACAAAAAACGGAAAGGGTAGGGGAGCAGATGCGCCGGACTTTGGAGAGCTGGAAAAAGAAATATTCCTGCATTGGAGATGTACGCGGCCTGGGGGCGATGCGCCTGGTGGAATTTGTGAAAGACCGCCAGACCAAAGAGCCCGACCCTGAACTGACCCTGGAGATCATCAAAGATGCTACCGCGCACGGCATTTTGTTGATTCGGGCGGGTTTGTATTCCAATTGTATTCGTTTGTTGCCTCCTTTGGTCATTACGCGCAATCAATTGGCTGAGGGGCTGCAAGTATTGGAAGATGCCATTCGGCGTGCACATGAGAAGCGGGGCTTGGTATAGTACTTAGGTGTTTCTTCAGTGTCTTAGGTTTCTTAGGTGGTGAAATTTATGTCCTGCTCCGCAGGGATTTTTCTCACCACCTAAGAAACCTAAGACACTGAAGAAACACTAGAGCTAGGCATAAACTATGGATCAAATTTTCCACAACGGCCACATTCACCCGACCGCTTCCACTCAAGAAGTAGAAGCACTATGGGTAAAAGCGGGGAAGATCGCAGGCTCCGGGACTGTCTCTCAACTGCAACAGCAAGCCGGAGCATCGGCAAAGCTCCACGATCTGCAAGGGAAAAGCTTGCTCCCCGGCTTCCACGATCCCCACATCCACCTCTGGAAAGTTGGTGATTTATTGACCTACATGCTCGATTTGCGCGGGGTAAGCAGCATTGCTGAAATGCAGGAACGTTTGCGCGAATTTGCCACTCGCCACCCTGAACGACCCTGGATATTGGCTCGGGGTTTCAACGAAACCAATTTGGCCGAAGGCCGGATGCCCGATCGTTACGACCTGGATCGTGCCGTCCCCGATCGCCCTTGTTATGTGATTCGCACTTGCGCCCATATTGCGGTGGTCAACTCGATGGTCTTTTCGTTTTTGCCCAACTTGGATGCACCACCAGGCGGTGAAGTACGGCGTGATAAACAGGGTAAAACAACTGGGGTATTCACCGAAACGGCCCTGGGTTTGGTCACCCGCTTGATTCCAGCGCACTCGCCCGCAGCCTTCCGAGAAATGATCCTGGCTGCGCAGGATGCTTTATTGGAAAAAGGCATCACCTCCGCTACCGACCCGGGGGTGATGCCCGATTTGTTGGCAGTGTACCGACAAATGGAAGCGGCTGGGGAGCTTAAAATCCGCATCCATGCCATGCCAATTATTGTGCCGGATGGAGGCAGCAAGCCACTACCATTACCCGAACAATACCATTCCGATTTTTTACACATTGACACCGTCAAGTTTTTTGCCGATGGTGGCTTGAGTGGCAAAACAGCCGCTTTGAAACAACCTTATAAAAATGGAGGGGGAAAAGGAATAATGCGCCTGAAGAGTAGCTTTTTCCTCAACCTGGCACAACAAGCCCAGGCTGCTGGCTGGCGCATTGCCACCCATGCGATTGGGGATGCCGCGATCGATCAGGTGTTGGCGGTGTATGCCGAATTGGATCGGATTAATCCCCGGGGTTTGCGACACCGCATTGAACACTTGGGGTTTCCACATCCTGAGCATTTGAATTTGATGCGGGAACTGGGTGTGTTTTGTGTGTCCCAACCCATCTTTTTGTACGAGCTAGGTCCCAATTATCGACGGTACCTACCCAATTTTTACCTCAATCGGGTCTTTCCTTACCGCAGTGTGCTGGATGCGGGAGTGAGTTTGGCTTTTTCCTCGGATGCACCCGTGGTGAAGGATTTTAATCCACTGATGGGGATACGCAACGCGGTGGAGCGGGTGGATATGCAGGGAAAAGAAATTGGTGCAACTGAAAAAATTACGCTTGTGGAAGCCTTGCGGGCGTATACGTTGGGGGCGGCGGAGGCGGAGGGGACTGAAGCGGTGAATGGGAGCTTGGAAGTGGGGAAATGGGCGGATTTGGTGGTGTTGGAGGGGAGCCCGTTTTTAGGTGGAGCATTGGAAAATATTGTAGTTTCTGAAGCAACGGCAGGAAATTAAAACTCGCCGCTGGTGTGGGTGGGGTAGACTTGAACTAGCGGGACTTTCAAAGAAATTTGTTAAATTGTAGATTATTTTGCAACACAATAATTTTTCAACTATGAAAAATATTTATGTTTTTCTAAGAGGAATGAGGATGTTTATATTCCTTGTTTTTATATTGTTTTTTGTAAGTTGTCAATTAATTGAAGGGTTTTTGTTTGATAGAATGGCAGAAAAGAGATTTAAGGAATGGTACAAAAATGAATTTATTCCATCGAATTTTAGAGATACAATTCATTCTATTTATGACTACAGCACATTCATTGAAAAAAAGTAACTATTTAGCAGCCGCCTTCGGCGGCTGCTAAATATGAAAATAAAAAGTATCTTAGGGCATCAAAAACATTGAGTTGGAGCTACCAAAAACAGTCGAAGGCTGCCACGTTGTGATCAATCAACTGCTGTTGATTAT
>NZ_JBGSLK010000025.1:0-84009 GCF_041740695.1 Haliscomenobacter sp.
ACCCTGGAGGTCTCTATTTTTAGGGAAGGATTGAGCGTCTTGACCAAAAAGTGTTTTTCCCTCCTTGAATTTTTAAGGCATGTCTTTAGCTTGTTAAAACCGCAAAGGAAGCCTTTTTGTAAAAATGTCCAGTAGTATGGTTTAAAACTCAAGGAAAGCGAAGAACGTTTCCGCACGCTGGCCGACACTGTACCCATGCATATTTTTATTGCAGAGCCAAATGCGGAAGCCTCTATCAGTTACTTTAATAACTACTGGTTAGATTACACAGGGCAAACAATTGAAGAAGCCATGGGTAGAACATGGGATGACATTATTCATCCCGATGATGTACAGTTAATTATGGATGTTTATGTGTCAGCCTTTGAAAAACGGCAACCCTATACTCTGCCTGCCATAAGGATTAGGCGTTACGATGGAGCGTACCGGTGGTTTCAGATTCATGCTAATCCACGCTATTTGCCCAATGGCGAATTTATGGGCTTTATAGGTGCTGGTTTTGATATTCATGAAACTATACTGGCAATAAATGCTTTAAAAGAAAGTGAATCCCATTTCCGCCATTTGGCCGATCTGATGCCTGCAAAAATCAGCAATGCCAATGCAGTTGGCGATGTTACCTATTTTAATAAACACTGGCTGGACTACTCAGGTTACAGTTTTGAAGAATTAAGAGATTTTGGCTACCAGAAGATTATGCACCCTGATGAACTGGACGAATTTCAAAAGCGCTTTCAAAAAGCAGCAGAAACCGGTACGGTTTTAGAAATGGAAATGCGATTTATGAATAAAGAAGGTGACTACCGATGGCACTTGAACCTTGCATCGCCTATAAAAGATGAAAATGGTCAACTTAAGATGTGGGTGGGCAGTACTACCGACATTCATGAGCTATTAGAAGCCAAAAGTAAGGCAGAAACAGCCATAAAGGCGAAGCAGCTATTTTTGTCTAATATGAGCCATGAAATACGGACACCAATGAATGCGGTCATTGGCTTTACCAATGTGGTATTAAAAACAGAGTTAAGTGAAAAACAAAAAGAATACATAAATGCCATTAAAGTATCTGGGGATTCCTTGATCCTTTTAATCAATGATATACTTGACATTGCCAAAGTAGATGCAGGAAAGATGACCTTTGAGCAAATTCCATTTGAATTGTCCACTTCCATTGCTGCAACGCTTCATTTATTTGAACCAAAAATCCAGGAAAAAAACCTGGAATTGATTAAAAATTATGATGCGGCTATTCCTGAAATTTTACTAGGCGACTCGTTGCGTTTGCGTCAAATCATTTTAAACCTACTGAGTAATGCCGTAAAGTTTACAGATGAAGGAAAAATAACCGTAAGTGTGCGCATGCTGAAAGAAGGGGCTGACAGTATAGCCATAGAATTTTCAGTAACAGATACAGGGATCGGGGTTCCTGAAAATAAACTGGGACATATTTTTGACGACTTCCAACAAGCAGCTGACGAAACCTCCAGATTATACGGAGGGACAGGCTTGGGACTTTCTATCGTTAAGCAATTTGTAGAGCTACAGGGTGGAACCCTCATTGTAAATAGTAAACCAGGAATAGGGTCAACCTTTGGTTTTGTTCTGAATTTTAAGAAAGCCATTGTAGAAACAACAGCAATGGCAGAAATAACCGCAACTGATCATAGCGTGGAATTAGCCGAGCGCATTGAAAACATCAAGGTATTGGTTGCGGAGGACATACTATTGAATCAACTTTTAGTGAAAATAATTTTAAAAGATTTTGGCTTTGATGTAGATATTGCAGACAATGGAAAAATGGCAATCGAAAAGCTGCAAGAAAACAAGTATGATATTATTCTGATGGATCTGCTAATGCCTGAGCTGAATGGCTTTGAAGCCACGCAGCATATTCGCAGCAAAATGAATTCTCAAATCCCCATCATTGCCCTTACAGCTGACCTCACAACAGTTGATGTTGAAAAATGCAAAGCTGTTGGAATGAATGATTATATATCCAAACCTGTTGACGAAAAATTATTACACAGTAAAATAGTGAAATTAGTAAAAAATAAACAATAATTATCGCCCAATGATCATTCACAATGAGACCAATATTAATCGGAATCTTCTCAACAATATCACTCTTAGCTATGGCTCAATCATCAGTTGTTAATGAAGCATTTTTGCAATCATTTGCTGATGCATTTAATGCACATGACATCAATGCAATCATGAGCACCATGACCGATGACTGTGTTTTTCAAGCTTCCGCAGGCCCCAACGTTGAGGGTGAAACGTTTCAGGGTCAAGCAGAAGTAAGGAAAGCGTTTGAAAATGTATTTAAGATTTTTCCTGATGCGCGCTGGTCCAATCCCAGCCACCTGATCATTGGAGACAGAGGAATTTCGGAATGGACATTTTCCGGGACAAAATCAGATGGAACAAGGGTTGAAGTAACGGGATGTGATCTCTTTACGTTCAAAAACGGAAAAATCGCGGTTAAGAATTCTTTCAGGAAAAATCGCATTCCAAAATAATCCCAGTTGACCAGCTCAAGCCTGTCTAGTTCAAGGTAACTTCAAACTTAAATTAAATACAGAAACCTACTCAACAGATGAAATTCCTTACACTTTCAATTTTACCGGTATGTTGCTGTTTGTTCTCGTTGACAGCAGCTGCTCAATTGATCAGTGATTCGATTGAGGTTGAAAAGCATTTCCGCCGTTTTCATTTCAACCGACCAGAAAACAACAAAAAGAACAAGAGACTCATTTTTGTGCTACACGGCTCAGGAGGAAATGGGAAACAAATGATGGCCGGTGCAAGCAAATTGGATAAATTGTCCAGCAGCGAAAATTTGATTGTTGTTTATCCCGATGGATACAAGCGGTACTGGAACGAGTGCCGGAAAAGCGCCACTACTCCTCCAAACTTGGAGAACATCAATGAGGAAGCCTTTTTTGAGGCGATGATCCAATACTTCAAAAAGCAGTACCGGATCAATACAAAAAATGTGTTTGTGGTGGGCACCAGTGGCGGTGGCCATATGGCCTACAAATTGGCCATGACCTTGCCTGAAAAAATAAAGGCCATCACTGCCATTGTAGCCAGTTTGCCCGACCCTAGCAATTTTGACTGTATTGATAAAAAAGTAGCCAAACCCGTGATGATTGTCAATGGGACCGCAGACCCCTTGAATCGTTGGGAAGGTGGAGAAATCATCCTCGGCAATGGGGTCACTATGGGTTTGATCCGCTCTACGGAAAGTAGCTTTCAATATTGGTCCGATTTGGCAGGGTATACCGGTCAACCCATGAAAACGACTTTACCTAATACTGATCCCAAGGATGGTAAAACCATTGAGCGTTATCAGTTCAAGGCAAAAGGGAAACCGGAAGTGACTTTGCTGAAAGTGATTGGGGGGAAGCATGATTATCCGGGGGATATTGATGTGCATGTGGAGGCTTGGGAGTTTTTTAAGCGGCAGTAGGTTTTTTGGGATCAGGTCAAAGGCCATGTTGACGATTCAAAAATTCAATAAGTAAGTGGCTTGCAATCTTAACACAATGAGTCTATATTTGTTAGCACTAGTGTCCGGTTCTAATCAAAAGATATTCAATTGGTTAGAACCGGACACTAGTGATTAGTTTGCTTACAATGAAAACAAAATCGTTTTTAATTCTAAATTATTGATAATAAAATAATAATAAACTCTTGGAAAATAAAAAGTAGTCAAGACTGGATCTATGTTTTCCATCCAAAGGTTAAATGCCAGCCATTAGATCAAGTCTCAACCACCCCCCTACAACTTCCGATCAATCTCCTTAAACACAATCCCATACTCCTCCAACTCACTCAACACCGGCTCGTACACCTCCTTCATCACCGGAATTTGTACCCCGCGTGACTTGATTTTCCCTTCCACCACCAGTTTCACAAAAATGGCCATCGGTAAACCTACGGTTTGGGCCATCGCGGTTTCGTCAGCATTTACCCCTTTTTGGGACATGGTAGAAGTGCGGATGCGTTTTTCGCCTTTTTTCTCGTATTCGAATTCATGGTGCATCACGACCATGTCTTTGTCGGTCGGTTTGAGCTTCCATTTATCCCGCAGCAAGTGCTCCAGAATTAGTGCTGGCGTCGCATTGGGCAGTTTGATTTTTTTCTTGCTGAAGACTCCCAACCATTCCAGTTTTTTCATGATCGGTGAATTGACGTCTTCTTCATTCAACATCTGGGCAATCCGCTCTTTGACCGATCCACCGATGTGTTGATCCACGTAGGCATCCATCAATTCGTGGTAAGAGATTTCGCCAGAATGCAAAATTGGGAAGTCAGCATCCGTCAAGCCAATCTGAATCAGCGCATCCCAGGCTTCGCAAAATCCGGGATAACGCAAGGTGCCCCTTAAAATATTGGGAATATCACCCAGGCCGTAAGCTTCGCGGTACAAGAGGGAATCGCGGTTGGCGTAAGCCTCCATTTTACCCACTTCGGGAATATCGATGGTGCGGCATTCCTTGTACAAGCGGTGGTAAGGCTGGTAGCGCAAGCGGCCATTTTCCAGGTATTGGGCAGTGCCTTGGCCCGCTAATACCACGTTCCGCGGATTCCAGGTGATTTTGTAATGCCAGGGATTGTCGTCACTTTCGGGTGCAATCAATCCACCAGTATAGGAGCGGAAAGCAGTGACTTTGCCGCCACTTTCTTTGATCTCATCGATGACCTTCATGGCGGACATGTGGTCGATTCCGGGATCCAGGCCCATTTCACCCATAAAAATCAGCTCCCGATCGCGGGCTTCATCCCCCAGGCGGTACATTTCCTGCGACACGTAAGAAGCAGTGATCAGGTGCTTTTTTAGCTTTACACAGTCGTGTGCTACTTCGAGGTGCAAGTGTGCGGGCAGTATAGATACGACCACATCGGCGCGGCTAATCAGTTCACGGCGGTCATTGACCTTCAGTACGTCCAACCATACCGCGCGGCCATTGGGGTGGTTTTTTACTTTTTTTTCGGCGTTTTCTAGTTGGGCATCCGCAACAGTAACGAACCAAGACCGCACTGCGGCTTGTTCTAATACATATTTGATCAGTGAACTGGAAGAAAGTCCGGCTCCGATGATCAGAATGTTGTTCATATGGTATATTTTTGAACTAAGTAAACCAATTGCGCTGATGGTAGAGTTGAAATTACAAGTGGACTATCGTTGTTATGCATCAACGACAGAACTTCCACCAGAGTATCAAGAGTTGTTGGACTGTGCAAAAAAAGCGTTGGGCCTATCTTATTCGCCGTATTCTTCATTCAAAGTGGGTGCTGCCATTTTGCTGGAGGATGGAACCCTGGTACCGGGTGCCAACCAGGAAAATGCGTCCTACCCGCTTTGTTTGTGCGCCGAACGAAATGCCTTAGCCGTGGCAAATATACAGTATCCTTCCCAAAAAATGGTAGCAATGGCCGTAGTTGCTGCAAAAGAAGACATTTTTGTTTCACCTTGTGGGGCTTGCCGGCAGGTGATTTGGGAAAATGAACAGCGGAATGAGGGGGTTATCACCATGCTTATTCAGGGGCCACAGGGAAAGGTATATGGTTTTAAGTCGATTGGGGATTTGTTGCCGTTTGGGTTTAGTGGGACTGATTTGGGGTGAAGAAAGAATGGTAAAAATTTAGAGTTATGGAAGGGAACCCTGCTTCGCAGGGGTTTTTTCTTTTTCACCACCTTAGACACCTTAGTTCACCTTAGGGGTCACCTTAGAAATTTAGGCAATACGTTTGGTATTAGAGAGATAAAACATTATTAGACTTTAGGTAAATTGATAATCAATAAGTTAATCAAACTAAAGGTCACCGACCAGCGGCAGAGCCGCCAAAACGGCTGTAGAATTTAGACCAAGTAGGACGGTTAAGGTGCATAGCACCGGAACAGTTACATTAAGTCTGGGTTAAGTTTTAAGTGGCTGTATGAAAGTAGAATTTTTAATTCGTATGTTTACGACATACAAATTAAATCTGCGCAAATGCACGCCAAAACTGCTGAATTTCCCCCGGAATTACAGGAATTAGCCCAAGCGGCCAAACTCCTCTCCCACCCTGCCCGGATTGCGATCATCAAGTTGTTGGCGGCCCAGAAAAGTTGCATTTCCGGTGACATTGCCAATGAATTGCCCCTAAGTCGTGCCACCGTGTGCCAGCATTTGCAAGAGTTAAAAAATGCGGGGCTGATCAAGGGAGAAATCAGTGGTTTGAATGTGAATTATTGTTTGAATACGGAGCAATGGCGAGTGGTCAAAGCCCAATTTGAAGCCTTGTTTGCCCTAACCATTCACGATTTCCCTTGTAATTGTTAATCTTTTTATACCCACCAAAATGAATCACAAAAACGTCCTTGTCCTCTGCACTGGCAACTCTTGCCGCAGCCAGATTGCCCACGGTTATTTGGAACATTTCACCGATCCGAGCAAAGTAAAAGTGTACAGCGCTGGAGTGGAAACCCACGGGGTTAACCCACGCGCCATTGCCACTATGCAGGAAGATGGCATCGACATCAGCCAGCATACTTCCAACAATGTCAACGAATACCTGGATGTAGATTTCGATTACGTGATCACGGTATGCGACAATGCCAACGAACGTTGCCCCATTTTTCCGGGCAAAGCACAGCAATTTCACCACAATTTTCCCGATCCGGCCAAGGCAAGTGGAACGGAAGAGGAAATCATGCAGCAGTTTCGGGAAGTGCGGGAGGTGATTAAGGGGTATTTTGGGGATTTTGCTAAAGAGTACCTTCAATAGACTTGAGGTGGATTGATTGTCAATAAACTAAGCACTCATAGGCTTAACGACCAGCGGCAGAGCCGCTAAACGTCTGTAGCCTGAAGTGCCGAATTCTGAGATAAAGGTGCAGAGCACCGCAACAAAGAAGCAGGAGTTACGGTGCTCTGCACCTTTAATCAGGTATTGTGCATTAAATCTACAGACGTTTTGGCGGCGCTGCCGCTAGTCGTTGCTTAATAATTCCCTGATAATCAATTCGCCTGAAATCTAATTCTTCAACAATATTTCAACCTAAAAACATGTCTGCCAACGACTGTGCGCCAGCGCACGAACGCAAAAAATTAAGCTTCCTCGACCAATACCTCACCCTCTGGATTTTCCTCGCGATGGGCATCGGTGTAGGCATCGGCTACTTTTTTCCCTCTTCCTCCAATTTCATCAACTCCTTTTCGTCCGGCACCACCAATATCCCGCTGGCCATTGGCCTGATCCTGATGATGTACCCGCCGCTGGCCAAGGTACGTTACGAAAAAATGGGGGAAGTATTCCGCAATACTAGAATTCTGACCGCCTCCCTACTCCTGAACTGGGTGATTGGACCCATCTTGATGTTCCTGCTGGCCATTACCTTTTTGCGCGACCACCCTGATTACATGATTGGTTTGATCCTGATCGGTTTGGCGCGTTGCATCGCGATGGTGATTGTGTGGAACGAATTGGCCGAAGGCAACCGCGAGTACGCCGCGGGTTTGGTGGCCTTGAACAGCATTTTTCAAGTGCTTTTGTACAGTGTGTATGCCTATTTTTTCATCACCATTTTGCCACCGATTTTTGGCATGAAGGGTTTGGATGTCAACATCACCATCGCCCAAATTGCCGAAAGTGTGGCCATTTACCTGGGCATTCCTTTCCTTGCCGGGATCATCAGTCGTTATGCACTGATCAAAATCAAAGGGGAAGAATGGTTCCAAAACAAATTTATACCCTTCATTTCTCCCATTACCTTGATCGCGCTGTTGTTCACCATCGTGGTGATGTTCAGCCTCAAAGGGGAACTGATTGTACAAATTCCGCTGGATGTATTGCGCATTGCGCTGCCGCTGGTAATTTACTTTGCGATCATGTTCCTGGTGAGTTTCTTCATCGGCAAAGCCTTTGGCGCTGATTATGCTCAAAACGCATCGATTGCGTTTACTGCGGCGGGCAACAACTTTGAGTTGGCCATCGCGGTGGCGATTGGGGTGTTTGGCATCAACAGTGGACAAGCTTTTGTCGGGGTGATTGGACCATTGGTGGAAGTGCCTGCGTTGATTGCGTTGGTGAATGTGGCGTTTTGGCTTAGAAAAAGATATTACCTTCCAACATAGGGCCTTTATCTTACTTTGGATGTAATGCCTCGTCAACGTCTCACCTTTGTGTCCTTTGTACTGCCTTTCTGTCCTTTGTGCTAAAAAAAATGTCGCTTTAATGTTTTCTGAAAAATTCGGGATGATTCGTGTTTCAATACTCCAAAATAAACTTCGACAAATTTTGCCCCAAGTCCAGTCCCAATTTTTTTCGGAGGCGGTAACGGGCAATTTCCACCCCCCGGAGAGAGATGCTCATGAGGTTGGAGATTTCCTTGGTACTCAGGTTTAGCCGCAGCAGGATGCAAAGCCTTTGTTCATTGGGGGTAAGGTCGGAGAAGTACTCCCTGAGGCGATTTAGAAAGTCACCGTGAACCTGGTCAAAATGATATTCAAACTGATTCCAGTCCTCCTGAAGCCTTAACGAAGTATCAATTTCCCTCACGATTTTCTCCAGTGCGTATTTTGTTTCTACACTTTTCCCTTTTTGCTTCACTTCTTCCAATTCTTCTTTGATGGTTTCCATGAAGGTATTTTTCACCACCAAATTCATGGTGGAAGCAGCCAGCAAGCTATTGAGGTGTTGCAGTTCACTTTTCATCTTGTCCTCCTCTATTTGTCGTACTGCTTGCTCCTTTTGATGTTCTATGTCGATCAATTCCTGTTGTTTTTTCATCAATTCATTTTGTTTCGCCTCTTCCGCTTTTTGTGCCCTCAACTTGTACCGGCGCTTTTGTAGCTTTGACACCATCAGCAGACACAAAACACCCAACGCCACATATAAAATCCGGGCCAGCAGGCTCCGGTGAAACGGCGGTTTTACTTTTAAAAAAATGGGCTGGCTCGTGATGATCTGTCCCAGAAAGTTTTTGGTTTGCACTCTAAACTCGTATGCACCTTCCTTAAGATTGGTGTATTCCTTGACCGTAGCGTAAGTCCATTCACCGTAACCCTCGTCAAAACCTTTCAGGCAATAACGAAACTGCTGATTGTCCACTTCATTGAACTGAAACGCCTCCACTTCGAACTGCAAAACTTTGGCCCGATACGAAACCGTCAAATGCACCGGGTTTTCCAGCTTCACACCAAAGGGTTTTCGTTCATACAAAATGCTGTCTTCAGCCACATTGATTACTTTGCTTACGATCAGGGGTTTTTCAGCAGCCAAAAGATTCTCTAACTCGGCTCGGTACTGGATAAAACCTTCGTTGGCATTGAACATCAAGCCATTGTCGGTGTGTGTCGAAACATTCAGCAAATCGTTGTTTAAAGAATAACGCAATCGAAACAAGGAGGATGGCACAAATGTATAGTTGTCGACACTGATTTGTTTAAAAAAGCCAGCGATGTCATCCGTGTAAACATGGACATTCTTTTGGTTGTCTTGAACCATCAAATAAACCTGGTGTTCCCCGATAACGGTAGAAAAGGTTTCCGACTTTACGATGCGATTCTTTAACTGATCTATTTTGTAAACTCCTTTGGGGGTGCCCAGATACAGTTCGTTGTCAATTCGGCTCAAAATAATCTGCTCATCCATTGGGAGGCCCTGACTGGCAGAAATTTTGTGCACAACCGCTGCCATTAAATCGGTTGACAGCGACAACTGGTATAAGCCTTTGTAGAACTGCCCTACCCAGATTTTTCCTTCCCGGTCTTCTTCAAAAAAACGGCTCGACTCCTTAAAACCGGAGATTTTTCCGGCCCCCTCAAGTTCCATTTTTTCATTCATCCTGAAGAGATACAAGCCTGAGTAGGTGCCACCGATGGCAAAACCCGGGTTAGATTGGAACTGTTTTACCACCCACAATCCATGCGTGTTGGCTATCCGTTTAGCGGTTCCATTCGACAGTAGGAAAAGTCCGGTGTGATGCCCGGCATACAATTTCCCGGAGATGTTTTGCATCCCGTAAGCAGGGCCTTCCGTTCCTTTAAGAAATACGCTTTGGCCAGCATTCTTTGCCAAGAAGTAGATGCCGCCTGATGTAGTGTAATAGGTGCCTTCATCCCTTTGAAAAGCTTCATACCCGCTGCCCTGAATGTTGATTTCCTGGTTAATGAAGCGCATCGGGGAATTGATGTCGATGAGGGCAATCCCGTTTTGCATGCCCACCCACAGGTTTCCGGAATAGTCCTGAAATGCCCGCAAACAGGCGTTGGACAATAAGCCATCCTGGGTCGTGATGTTTTCGATGGACTGTTTTTGTAAATCGAAAAGAAATACGCCAGCGGTCTGGGTAGAAATGGCCAGACGGTTATCGGATAGTTGGAGCACATGGTTGACGTACTTGCCCCGCAATGCATTGCTCAAAGCGTCGTATTTGCCCTCAACCCCAAATGAAGTGGCCAATTCGATTTTCCCCGAATTGTAGATCAAAAGGTATCCACCGTCCTGTGAGATGACACCTGCAATGGTTTCGTCGCTCGAACTGGGCAGGTAAGCAGGAGTGAGGAGTTGCTTGTCCTTTATCTCAAAAAGTTGTCCCTGCTTGCTTTGGGCAAATAACTTTCCATTGGTCTGAAAGCTTCGGTTGAACCCATCCTTGTGGGAAAGTACGGAAATGGTCCGGCCATCATAGATGTAAATGCCTTGGAAGGTACAAAAATAGGCTTTTGAGTTGAGTAGGAAAACATCCCATACCTCATCGAAATCAGGAGAAGACTGTGGTATTTTGTCCTTGAGCGACACCATGTTCCAGTCGCCGTCAAAGTAGCCGAATGCCCCCTGTGAACCAAAATACAAACGGTTTGCTTGTTTGTCAAATGCCAAGGAGCGCTGTTTTTTACCCGTTTGGAGGGCATGCTTCTCCCAAGATTTACCATTGTAAGAAAGAATACCGAGGTTGTTCGCGACAAACAAAGTCATATCCCTGTTTTGTGCAAAATCAATATTCTGTATTCCGGCTTTGTAGTCGGAAGGCATAAAATTTTGAATAGGATATTTTCCTACAATAGCGTAGCTGATGCCGGTTTGCGAAAAGATAAAAAGCAGACAAAAAATGTACTTCATGTAGGGTAAGTTGCGGTTATTGTGAAAGTCTTTATTTTTCATAATAAATTAACAACAAATTAATTATAAAGATAAAAATACTTTTTTGTAGTAGTCAAAAAAATCATTGATGAAATATTTGATGGGGTTCAATTCTTTTTTCTGTTGATTTTCGAGTTTACTTTTGAGCTAATCACCTGTTCTACTTGAAAAACCAAATAAAAAAAGGCTTTGCACCCAAGTAGAAAGGAAATATTCGCCAGACCCGATCATTTACTTTTACAATAACCTGGAAATGAAAAAAATAATTAAAACATTGATCCTATCCTTTCTTGCCATTTCAGCCATGGCCCAGGTTGACAAGGTTAACATCTCAAACCAGCAGGATGGGATGAGACTAGTCGTCAACGGCAAGGACTTCTTCATCAACGGTATGAATTGGGACTACTTCCCAATCGGGGCCAATTATTCCTACAGCCTGTGGAAACAGCCCGACGACATCATTCGGGCAGCCCTCGACACCGAAATGCCCCTGTTGAAAAACATGGGGGTCAATGTGGTACGACAGTACACCGGAGTGCCAGCCCGCTGGATTCGCTACATCTACGAAAAATACGGCATCTACACCATGCTCAACCATTCCTTTGGGCGCTACGGCCTCACCTTGGGTGGTGCATGGGTAGCCAATACGGAATATGCCGACCCCCGCACCCGAGATCTCCTCCTTGCCGAGGTAAAAACGATGACCGAACAATACAAGGACACGCCAGGTTTGCTGCTGTTCCTGCTCGGCAATGAAAACAACTACGGACTATTTTGGGAAGGTGCCGAAACGGAGGACATCCCGGTGCAAGACCGAAAATCCACTGCACGAGCAACGGCGATGTACAAACTCTTCAATGAGGCAGCAGTAGCGATGAAAAGCATTGACCAATCACACCCTGTGGCGATGTGTAATGGCGATCTGCTTTTTTTGGACCTCATTGTTAAAGAGTGCAAAGACGTAGACATTTTGGGCACCAACATGTACCGCGGCCTTTCCTTCGGGGATGCCTTTCAGAAGGTGAAGGCTGAACTGAAGAAACCTATTTTGTTTACGGAATTTGGTGCGGATGCCTTTAACGCCCGCGACAATGAGGAAGACCAGCAATCCCAAGCCTACTATATGTTGGGCAACTGGAAAGAAATTTATGAAAATGCTGCGGGACTGGGCAAAGCAGGCAATAGCCTTGGAGGTTTCACCTTCCAGTTCAGCGATGGTTGGTGGAAGTTTGGACAAACCAGCAACCTCTCGATCCACGACAACAACGCCTCCTGGAGCAACGGTGGTTACTTGCATGATTATGAAGAGGGCGAAAACAACATGAACGAGGAATGGTTTGGCATCTGTGCCAAAGGGCCCACCAATGAAAGAGGGCTTTACCAGCTGTATCCTCGTGCAGCCTATTATGCACTGAAAGAAGCCCACGGCCTAAACCCATTGGAAAAAGGAATGACAATTGCCGATGTGGACAATCATTTCTCCCAAATCCAACTCATGGATGTGGTGATAAAGGCACGTGGAGACAAAGCAGCCCTCACCGGAGAGCAGACAAAAAAGGTGCGATTGAGCGAATTCAGGGCCGATCTCTACACCTTTAATACGGGAGGAAAAAGGATCGCTACACCCAATGACCCTATTCCAGGTCGAACCGCCTACCCCGACCAATTGGGCTTTGACCACATGCAGTCTTTTTTTATCGGTGTAGAGGCAAAGCCTTCCGAAAACTTGCGGGCCAACGTGTCTTTCAACATTCTGGGGAACGTTGCAGAAAACCCCATCAACGAAATATTTTACGAAAACCGAGGCCGCATCCGCACGGTTCAATCCTTCAATATTGGCAACAATACCAATAGCGCTGTTGAGCTTTCAGATGCCGAACGCTTCAAAGTCTATCGTGCCGATATCAATTGGAATGCCAAACATTTCGATTTGAAGGCTTTCTACCGTACCGGACATTACCATTGGGGATACGAAGGCGATTTTTTCGGCTTTTATCCAGAAGCCAACTACGGCCCCAATATTGACATTTACAATGGTGATGCGCCATTTGGCTTTGAACTGACGGGTAAAAAGCAGATCAAAAATTTAAAAGTGGCTTTCGGCCCTCAATTGTGGTGGGGTGCCAACCCGGCCGTCTTGGCGAAATACAGCAAACAAATCGGCAAATACAACCTGACGGGAGTTTTCCACGAAGACATCGATCGGCAAGCCCCTGCAGTGAGCTCATTTGCAGTGCCGATTCCACCTACCCGCAGGGCTTCCTTGCATGTCAAAAGAATGATGGGATCAGTGGGGTTTGAACTAGGCGGCATTTGGTCGAACTCAAACCGCGTTGGGGAAGTTTTCCAGGTTGCCCACCAAACCGAAGAAGGTAAATACGAGATTTTCCAGGATAAAACCACCATGAAAGATACCTGGGGTGGTAAGTTCAAGGTGACTTATGCTTCAGGGCCATTCCAATGGTATGCTCAAGGGGCAGCACAGGGAATTCTCGCGCAAGGTGGAGCTGATTACACCAAAACCTACACTGGCTGGCGGCTCAAAGACAGTGGCAGCGGCAATCAATACAATTTCCTGACCGGCTTCACCGTCGGATTGGGCGATTTCCAAATTGCTCCCAACTTCTTGTGGCAGAAACCAATCGAAGACCCCATCCCCGGCGGTGTGCCAGCACCGGGGCGTCCGAGAAATATTCTCGACGATCCATTTGCAGTGCGCTCAAACCGTGAAACCGTGGCGGGTGAAATCCTTTTCACCTACGACCCTACTCCCGGCACCTGGATGTATGAATGGGACAACGACATTGCGGAAGATGCAACCTTTGCCATCAACGCTGGGTTCGTTTACCGCCACTTGCCCACCACTCAGGACGCAGCGATTGGTATCCTTGGCGATGGGCGCACCATTTTTGCCTTCCCTGGCGCCGCTCCGGCACAAGACCTTTGGGAGGCTCATTCGCGCATCGTTTCAAAAATGACCCCTGAATTTGGGTTTATCGCCAACCTTTTCGCCGGGACAGCCCAGGCCAACGGTAGTGATGGCCGACTCATCAAACGCTTTGGCGGCGATTTGCGACTCATTTATAAAAAGACCAAGTTGATCGCCATGGCCAAAGTAAACGATTGGGGGCCTTTTGACTACCACCGCGACTTCAACTTAACCTTCCCCCTGCAACTCATGGCGGATATTTCCACCAGCCTTGCCAAGCCTTCCTGGATTGAATTGCCCACTTCTCGCTTGGGCATCCGCTATACTTGGCGTTCCCTTGATCAGTATTCGCCCCGCTACTGCCCGGCAACGAAATTTGATGCAAGTGGACAACTCGTTTGTGACCCCACTGCCATAGGTTTTGGCAATGGCCAAGAATGGGAATTTCAGACCTATTTGCAAATCAACATCAACAACAATTAGTCAATTTCAAGAAATCTACCATGCAACATTTAAAGCATAAAATAGCTACACTCGTCCTGTTCGCCAGCACGGCCCTAATAACGGTGCTCAGTTGCAAGCGAGACATCGATGGCCTCGCGCCAGCTACCTTTCCCACTACTCCTGAGGTCTTCATTGACGGATTCAGCGCCGGGCTCAACTACGCCGCCTTCGGTGGCTCTAAAGTCACCGCCTTTGATGTGGATGCAGAGGTAAAATACAAAGGAACAGCCTCTATGAAGTTTGCGGTGCCGGACGCTGGCGACCCCCAGGGAGCTTATGCTGGTGGTGGATACCTTACTACAGTTGGGCGTGACCTATCGGGCTACGATGCACTGACCTTTTGGGCCAAAGCCTCCAAAGCGGCCACGATTGACGTAGTCGGTTTTGGAAACGACTTTGGCGAGTCAAAATACCAGGTTACGCTAAGAGGGGTAAAAGTCAATTCCAATTGGCAAAAATTCATCATCCCCATCCCCGATCCTTCAAAATTAAAACAAGAAAGAGGCATGTTCTTTTATTCGGAAGGCCCGGAAAACGAGCTCGGTTATACCTTTTGGATTGATGACCTGAAATTTGAAAAATTAGGGACCATTGCTCATCCGAAACCTGCCATTTTGGATGGACAAGATCAGGTCTTTTCGGTGGAAACGGATCAAAAGCTGAACATTGGCGGATTGAAGGTTGCTTTTAATCTGCCAACCGGCATTGATCAAAGTGTGGAAGCAACTCCGGCGTATTTCAGTTTTTCTTCCTCCAATCCAGCAGTGGCTTCGGTCAGTGACGCTGGTGTTGTTTCGGTAGTTGATGCTGGAAAGGCAGTCATCACTGCCAAAGTTGGCGAACTGAATGCACTCGGCTCAATGACGCTCAATTCAAGTGGAAAAGCAGTTGGCCCCGAAACTCCAGCCCCCACCCCTACTATCAAAGCAGACAGTGTCATTTCCCTCTTCAGCAATGCCTACAACAATGTGACCGTCGATACCTGGAACACTGGCTGGCAGTTTTCAACCGCTCAGACCATCGATGTTAAAATTGCGGGGAACGATGCAAAACGCTACCGAAGCCTCAATTTTGTAGGCATTGAGTTCAGCTCCAAGACCATTAATGCATCCGCCATGACGAATTTCCATTTGGATATTTGGACACCTGACCCTACCGACCTTCCAAAGACCTTCAAGGTGCAGCTGGTGGATTTTGGCGCGAATGGAACTTTTGGTGGAGGCGATGATTCTTCACACGAAATAGCAGTCACTCGCCCAACCTTGGTTTCCAAAGAATGGGTGAGCATTAATATTCCTCTTTCGAGATTCACGGGATTGAATAGAAGAGGAAACCTTGCTCAATTGGTACTATCGGGCGACTTGCCAAATGTTTATCTCGACAATGTGTATTTTTACATTGCCCCAAAGGAGGTGCCTGTTGGGCCTACTGTTGCAGCGCCACCCCCTACCCGTAGTGCTGCCAATGTCACTTCCATTTTTAGCGATGCCTATAACAACGCTGCCGGAACAGATTTTAACCCGAATTGGGGACAGGCGACCAAGGTTACCCAATTGCCGATTGCAGGGAACAACACGCTGCGTTATGAGAACTTGAATTACCAGGGGACACAATTCGGCAGCAACCTCAATGTCTCCAGCATGACTCACCTGCACCTTGATTTCTGGAGCAAGAACTCAAGTAATTTGAATGTGTTCATCATCAGCCCTGGGCCGGTAGAGAAAGCAGTGGCCTTAACTGTACCCACCAACGGTTGGGGCAGTGTGGATATCCCCCTGAGTGATTTCTCCCCGGTTGCCCTCAACGACCTGATTCAATTCAAATTTGAAGGCAATGGCGACATTTATTTGGACAACATTTACTTTTATAAAAATCCACCTGCGGCCACAGAACCCACCACTGCTGCGCCAACACCTACCTATGCTGCGGCCAACGTCATCTCGGTGTTCAGTGACGCTTATACCAACGTTGCCGGATCTGACCTCAATCCAAATTGGGGACAGGCAACCCAAGTTAGCGAAGTAAAAGTAGCCGGCAATAATACGCTCGTGTATTCCGGATTGAATTATCAAGGCCTTCAGTTGGGCAGTGATCAGAATGTAAGCGGCATGACTCAGTTGCACCTCGATTTCTGGACTGCAAACTCCACCGAGCTAAAGGTGTCCCTCATCAGCCCGGGCCCTGCGGAGAAGGCATATACCTTAAAAGTGCCCACCTCTGGCTGGACGAGTATCGACATTCCGCTGAAGGAATTCACTCCAACGGTTGACCTGAACAAGGTTTTCCAGTTCAAATTTGAAGGCAACGGGAAAATCTATTTCGACAATATTCTATTTCACAAATAATCTCAACTAATCCTTTTACAATGAAATGGAATCATTCAACACTCATCAATAGCTTTCTGCTTGTCGTGATGTTATGCACTTTCTGGAGCTGCCAGGATGATGATGTCATCGTTGATCGCAACTACGAATTGGTTTGGGAAGATAATTTCGCTGGCTTGGCCGGTAAGGCCCCGGATGCCACAAAATGGGCTTACGACATCGGAATCGGGCCTGGAAATGACGGCTGGGGCAATCAGGAATTACAATTCTACACCAATCGACCTGAAAATGCCGCCCTTGACGGCAATGGCAACCTAGCTATTACGGCCCGATCTGAAAGTTACTCAGGTCGTGCTTTCACTTCGGCGAGGCTGAATACAAAAGGAATTTTCGCACAAGCTTACGGCCGCTTTGAAGCGCGCATTAAAATGCCCTGGGGGCCTGGAATCTGGCCGGCTTTCTGGATGCTAGGTGCCAATATTGATCAGGTTCCCTGGCCTCAGTGCGGCGAAATTGACATCATGGAGTACCGTGGGCAGGAACCCAACCTCATTCATGGGTCCGTGCACGGCCCGGGCTATTCTGGCGGAGCGGCCATCACCAAAAGTTATGGTTTTACGAATGACCGCTTCGATGTGGATTTTCATGTTTTTGCGGTTGAATGGGGTAAAGACTTTATTGATTATTACGTTGATGACGTCCTTTATCAGCGTTTAAAACCAGAAGATACCCCTGGAGAATGGGTTTACAATCAGCCCTTTTTCATCATCCTGAATGTTGCTGTGGGCGGCAACTTTGTAGGCTTCCCTACGCCCCAAACGCCATTTCCTCAAACCATGCTGGTGGATTATATCAAAGTTTACAAAGAGGTCAACTAATCAACCATGGAGCTAGAATATACACAAATAGGCACCGATAGCTATTTTAAAATAGCGGATAGCGATGCACTTCGCCCATTTTTCATGAGCATTGTCAGCGACTCTGACCACTGGATGTTCATCTCCAGTAATGGTGGACTGAGCGCAGGGCGAAAAAATGCCGATTACGCATTGTTCCCTTATTACACCGACGACAAAATAACCGAGTCAGTCGAAATAACGGGCAGCAAGTCCATATTTTTGGTGCAGCAAGCCGGAGCCAAACACATCTGGGAACCCTTTTCCTCCCGGTACGAAGGCATACACCGCAGAAGCCAGAATTTGTACAAGCATGTTTTTGGGAATAAAATCATCTTCGAAGAAATCAATCACGACCTGCAATTGACCTTTCAGGTGGAATGGAATTCCAGTGATCAATTTGGTTTTGTCCGCAGATCAAGGCTGATCAACAATGGGCCGTCCGAGCTCAGTGTTTCCCTGGTAGACGGCATCCAAAATATACTCCCTTATGGGGTGCCCAGTAGTTTGCAAAACAGCTCCAGCAACCTGGTAGACGCTTACAAAAGGAGTGAATTGAATCCGGCGACGGGTTTAGGTATCTATGCCTTGAGTGCCATCATAGTGGACAAAGCTGAACCCAGCGAGGCGCTGAAAGCCAACGTGGTATGGTCGCTAGGCCTTGAAAATCCCACCTATTTGCTTTCATCCCTACAACTCGCTGCTTTCCGAAAAGGCAAGCCGCTCCAGCAGGAAGAAGATGTAAAGGCGGAAAAAGGGGCCTATTTTCTCCACAAACAAGTAGTGCTGGCTCCCAAATCGGAAAAAGAGTGGATGATCGTTGCCAATGTGAACCAAAGCCATACAACCGTTGCCCAACTGCTGGACTGGATCAAAAATGAAAAAGGGCTAGTACAACTCGTCAACGAGGATGTTGACGCTGGAACCAAACGTTTGAGCGCCCTCAACGCAGCTGCGGATGGGCTGCAAATGAGCGCTGACCATCGCAAGGATACCCGTCACTTTTCCAATGTGCTGTTCAACATCATGCGGGGTGGTATTTTTGACGACAATTATCAAATCGAGAAATGGGATTTCAAGCATTATTTGTCCAAGGCCAACAAAACCGTTTTTGAAACAGCAAAACCGATTCTGGACAAATTGCCCGCTGTTTTTTCCTTTTTTGAGGTAAAACAAATAGCTCAACAAAGCGGGGATGCGCATTTCACGCGCTTGTGTCTCGAATACCTGCCACTCAAATTCAGTCGTAGACACGGCGACCCCAGCCGCCCCTGGAACTGGTTTTCGATCAATACACGAAGTGAAAAGGATGGCTCGAAAATCCTCGACTACCAAGGCAACTGGAGGGACATCTTCCAAAACTGGGAAGCCTTGGCCCACTCCTACCCTGCCTACATCGAAAGTATGGTGTTCAAGTTTTTGAATGCAACTACTTTCGATGGCTACAACCCTTACCGGGTGACCAAAGACGGGTTCGATTGGGAGACCATCGAGCCGGACAACCCCTGGTCATACATCGGCTACTGGGGTGACCACCAGATTATCTACCTGTTGAAGTTTCTGGAATTCATGGAAGACCATGAACCCGGTCAGTTGGAAAGTCTTTTTGACCAGGCCAGCTTCGTATATGCCAATGTACCTTACCGAATAAAAACTTACGAAGACACCCTCCAAAACCCCAAAGACACCATCGAGTTTGACCACGAATCAGACAAGGAAATCCATGCCCAAAAAGAAAGTCTGGGTGCAGACGGAGCCTTGTTGCGGAACCAACAGGGCGAGATCCATACGGTGACTTTTGTGGAAAAAATCCTGGCAACAGTACTGGCCAAATTGTCCAATTTTATTCCCGAAGGCGGCATTTGGATGAACACCCAGCGCCCTGAATGGAACGACGCCAACAACGCCCTGGTGGGCAACGGTGTTTCGGTCGTGACCCTATGCTACCTACGCCGATTTTTGTATTTTTTCAAAAAAGTATTCGCCGCTTCAGCCGCGAAACAAGCTGGTATTTCCACCGAATTGCTTGGTTTTTTGAATGGTGTAGCTCAGGCCTTGAAGCATTCCGAACATTTACTTTCTGGTAAAATCAGCGACCAGGATCGCAAACAAATACTGGACGGCTTGGGAAAAGCCGGCAGCACATACCGCACGCAGCTTTACAGCCAGCCATTTTCAGGAGCAAAGCACGTGCTTGCGTTGGATGAAATCAACGCGTTTTTTGATTTGAGCCTCCGCTTTTTGGAGCATACAATTGAAGCCAACAAAAGGCCAGACCACTTGTACCACGCTTATAACTTGATGACTATCGAGGGCGAAGATGCCGTTTCCATTTCCCATTTGAGCGAAATGTTAGAGGGGCAAGTGGCGGTGTTGAGTTCCAAATATTTATCCGGCCAGGAGGTATTGACACTGTTGGACAGTTTGAAAGGAAGTAAATTGTTCCGACCCGACCAGTACAGTTACCTGCTTTATCCCAACAAAGACCTACCAGGCTTTTTTGTAAAAAACAATGTACCCAAAGAAGCCGTCGGACACTCTACCCTGCTCACTCAATTGGTATCCGACGGCAACGTGGACATCATCGAAAAAGACGTCAATGGGCTGTTCCATTTCAACAGCAATTTTAAAAACGCCAGCGATCTGACCTCTGCCTTGAATGAACTTTCCAATACGCCTTACGCGTCCCTTGTGGAAAAAGACAAAAAAAGGGTGCTGCAAATCTTTGAGGACCTGTTCAACCACAAAGCGTTTACCGGACGATCTGGTACTTTTTATGGTTATGAGGGCTTAGGATCTATTTATTGGCACATGGTGTCGAAATTCCAATTGGCCGTGCTGGAATGTTGCCAAAAAGCCGTTGATGAAGAGGAAAACCCTGAACTCATCGGCCAATTATTGGCGCATTATTATGAAATCAGCGAAGGCATTGGTGTCCACAAATCACCATCGTTGTATGGAGCTTTTCCAACCGACCCCTATTCCCATACGCCCGCCGGAAAAGGCGCACAGCAACCCGGCATGACCGGTCAGGTGAAGGAGGACATTCTGAGCAGGTTCGGTGAGTTGGGCGTTCAGGTGAAAAATGGGCAGTTGCATTTCAATCCCTGTCTACTCCGAAAAAGCGAGTTTCTGGAGGAAGCCAAAACCTTTGCATACCTGGACGTTCATCAGGAACCCCGGCGATTGCGGATTGAAAAAGGCTCCCTTTGTTTCACTTATTGCCAGGTGCCCATCATCTATACCCTGGCAGCCGAAAACCAACTGGGCATTACAGATAAAAAACATACCACTACTACGCTGAACGACTTAACCGTGGATGAAAGCAACAGCCTGAAAATTTTTGAACGGACTGGTGAGATCATTCAAATCAGGGTGCACATCCAAACGTCAACTTTGAAATAGGATGAAAACAAACCTGTGGCAGACGGCAATCTTGTTCATACTGACCTTCACCTTATCCTGCGGGGCAAGAATAGTTCAAAATCAACAATCACGACTACAAAACAGAGCAGAATTGACGGCAAAAGACATCTTGGGAAACCCCAAATACCTGGCCATTTCTTACGGTGGCTACCGGGAAAACAGCCGCGAATTGCAGCCGAGTATAGCACAATTGAAAGAGGACATGAACATCCTCTTCGCCATGAACATCAGGGTGCTGCGGACTTACAATACAAAGCTGGCTGAAGCTTCCAACTTGCTGAAGGCGATTCGTGAATTAAAGCAGGAAGACCCCAATTTCGAGATGTATGTCATGTTGGGGGCCTGGATTGATTGCAAAAACGCCTGGACGAAGAACCCGCCAATACACGAAGAGGAAGAGGTCGAGTCCAACGTCGCTGAAATTCAAAGAGCGGTGGATATGGCCAGCCAATACCCCGACATCGTAAAAATCATCGCCGTCGGCAACGAGGCGATGGTGAAGTGGGCCACCAGTTATTTTGTCCAGCCCTGGGTGATTTTAAAATACGTGAACCAGTTGCAAGCGCTGAAAAAAGCAGGAAAACTGCCCGTGGACTTATGGATTACCAGCTCCGACAATTTTGCGTCCTGGGGCGGTGGTGGTGCTGAATACCACGTCGAAGATTTAACAAAATTATTCCAGGCGGTTGATTATGTGTCAATGCATACCTACCCGATGCACGACACCCACTACAACCCTGTCTTTTGGGGCAATTTCGAGGGCGAAGAAAGGCTCTCTGATACGGCCAAAATTGACGCGGCCATGACCCGTGCTGTCAACTATGCCATTTCACAATACCAAAGTGTAGCGAAATACATGCAGGGATTGGGCATTCAAAAACCCATACACATCGGCGAAACGGGTTGGGCCAGCGCTTCTAATGAACACTATGGCGTGAATGGTTCCAAAGCGACCGATGAATACAAGGAAGGGCTTTATTACCAGAAGATGCGAGAATGGACAAATCTGGAGGGCATCGCCTGCTTTTACTTTGAAGCTTTTGATGAAATCTGGAAGGATGCTGCCAATCCCGGAGGATCGGAAAACCACTTTGGGTTATTTACCCTTGATGGAAAGGCCAAGTACGCCATCTGGGATTTGGTAGACCAGGGTGTGCTGAAAGGTTTGTCAAGGGACGGGAATCCAATTGTAAAAACCTACGGTGGAAACAAAGCAACCTTGCTCCAACAGGTGCCGCTTCCTCCGGTAAAAAAAGGAAAGGCTCCAGGCAATTGATTATTTTTTAGTAAAAGTTTAGCACCTCGCCTTCGGCGATGTGGCAAAACTTTTACATTTTTTAAAAGATTCATCTTCAACTCTATTGATTCATCAATGACAAACCAACAATGAGTAATTCAACTACATCATCGCAAAAAGTTCCTTTTGGGCAAAAGGTTGCCTTCGGTTTGGGCATGCTGGCCAATCAAATGTTCCCAGCTGCCCTGGGGATATTTATGGTTGTGCTGGTACAGGATTTAGGTTTCCCAGGCTGGATGTGGGGCATCCTGTTTTTTCTTCCCCGGGTATATGACTCCATAACCGACCCAATCATGGGATTTATCACCGACAATACCCGTTCCGTTTGGGGCAGACGCAGGCATTATGTCTTCATCGGTGCCATCATCATGGGCATTTCTTTTGTGGCGATGTGGCAGTTGCACCGGGAAAACAGTGTGGAATACAACTTCACCTACTTTCTGCTGTGGTCATTTGTCTTCTACACCGGGCTAACCATTTTTAGTGTGCCATATGTAGCCATGGGCTATGAAATGAGCGATGATTTTCATGACCGTACCAATATCATGGCTGTAGCACAATGGATCGGACAATGGGCCTGGGTAATTGCCCCTTGGTTTTGGGTGGTGATGTATGATCCAAGTTGGTTTGAAAATGCGGATACAGCTACCCGGACGCTATCCATTTGGGTAGGCATATTCTGTATGATTTTAGCGATGATTCCCGCATTTTTTATCAAGAGTAAATCCACCAAAGATGACAATAGCCTCATTCCATTGAGCTTGAAGAATATTGGAGGTGGTCTCAAAGAAATTGTGAATGGGTTCAAGGAAGCCTTCAAAATTCGTCCGTTCAGAAAATTGTGTTTTTCTACCTTTCTGATATTTAATGCGTTCAATACGGTTGCTTCCTTCTCCTTTTTCATCATTGTATATTATTTGTTCAATGGCGATGCAGGAGCAGCAGGTATCTGGCCTACTTTATTCGGGAGCTTGGGGGCTTTGATAACTACATTTGCGGTAATTCCCACTGTAGCCTGGATGTCCAAAAAAATGGGTAAGAAAAATGCCTTTATGCTTTCTCAGGCCATTTCCATCATTGGCTATATCCTGTTTTGGTTCCTTTTTGTACCAGGTAAACCCTATATGTTCATGTTCGCGCTTCCGTTCTTTTCCTTTGGCATCGGCAGCTTGTTCACCCTAATGATGTCCATGACTGCCGACGTGTGCGATTTGGACGAACTGAATACCGGAAAAAGAAGGGAAGGGATCTTCGGTGCCATTTATTGGTGGATGGTGAAATTTGGTTTTGCCATTGCTGGATTGCTGAGCGGCACCATCATGACTTTTGTTGGATTCATCCCCAACGCGACTACCCAACCCGAAGGCGCTGTGGAGGGACTGCGGCTGTTTTTCTCCCTGGTTCCCATTGTCGGGACATTGATTGCCATTTGGATCATGCGCGACTACGACGTGTCCGAAGAACGAGCCATGGAAATCCGTGCAGAAATAAACCAGAAAAAAGCCACTGCTTCATCATAAGGTGAATGCTTCATAAAGGTCGTAGAGCCATTCATGAAATACCAGAATTCAGTTGAAACAGCAAGATTTATTTCAAGCTGTTTCAACTCTTGTTTCACTCCAAAAGCGTAACCAACTATGTCATTCAGATTAGGAAAACATTTAGCCCTCTCAGGCATAGACTATTCTGGCAAATCACCGGAGCAGCTCCAAATTCTTTTCAAACAAACATTAGAAGCGGGTATGCATGGCCTTTGTTACAGCGCTTACGAAGAGGGGCAACAACCGGGCGATATCTTGACGATTGAACAAATCCGGCGGCGGATGGCGGTCATTGCTCCTTACACCAAATGGATTCGTTCATTCTCCTGCATCGAGGGCAATGAACTGGTGCCTCAAGTAGCCCGTGAATTTGGGATCAAAACCTTGGTAGGTGCCTGGTTGGGCAAAGACAAAGATTTGAACGAGCAGGAAATAGCTGGCCTGATCCAATTGGCCAAAGCAGGCTACGTGGACATTGCCGCCGTTGGCAACGAAGTGCTCTACCGAAAAGACTTCAGCGAAGAGGAATTGCTAGAATACATTCAGCGGGTAAAAAGCGCGATCCCGGAAACAACTGTCGGCTATGTGGACGCCTATTACGAATTTACCGATTGTCCAAAAATAAGCGAAGCTTGTGATGTGATTCTGTCCAATTGCTACCCCTTCTGGGAGGGTTGCCAGATCGACTATTCACTGGTCTACATGAAACAGATGTACCAACAGGCTATGCTTGCCGCCAAGGGCAAAAAAGTAATCATCACGGAGACTGGTTGGCCCAGCCAGGGCAAAAGTTTCGAGGGTGCTGAGCCCTCTATGGAAAATGCCATCAAATACTTCCTCAATACCCAGCAATGGTCGCGGGAGGAAAACATTGAGATTTTTTATTTCTCCTCCTTTGATGAGTCCTGGAAAGTAGGTGCCGAAGGCGACGTAGGCGCTTACTGGGGCTTGTGGGACATGCACCAACATCTCAAATTTTGATCTTTTTGATCTGGAAAGGTGGTGGAAGTGCCAGCGTTGATTGTGTTGGTGAATGTGGCGTTTTGGTTACGGAGAAGATATTATTCGGTAGCTTAATTTTTTCTACTATAGAGTCTGCATCTTGGTGGAAACAAAAACGGCTTGGAGCATCACACTCCAAGCCGTCCCTTTTTATAGAATGACCGAACCAATTAGTTCTTGGTCACCATCAATTTCAAGGTATTCAATCCAGAAGTAGACTTTACTTCAACTGTATAGATGCCATTGGCAAGATTTGCAGTAGGCAGTTCCAAACGATTCATGCCTTGCAGCAATGTTTGTTTCTGAGACAGCATCACTTGACCAGCTACGTTGCGTACGGAAACAACTGCATCAATGCGAGCAGTCAAGTTCAATTCCAACGTAGTGTTACCAGCAGTTGGGTTAGGGAACAAACGGAAAGCGTTCAGTTCCTTAATTTCCTCAAGACTAGTAGTAACACTGATTGCTCTGGTCAACGTAGTAGAACAACCACGAGCGTTGCTTACAACTAGCGTAGCAGTATAACTTCCGATTGTTGGGTAAACAAACGTTGGGTTTGCAGTAGAAGAAGTATCCGCAGTAGAAGTAGTAACACCAAAGTCCCAGCTGTACTTCAGACCAGCGCCAGCAGGACCAGTAAAGGTTGCTTTGTTGGACGGAGATACAAAGGCGAAGGTGGTTGGTTTGCCAGTGAAGTAGTTTACTGGAGAAACGCTGTAATCCGCATTTTGAGGATCAAACTCAGCCCAGCATCCTGTCCAGTCGCTTGAACCGAAGGCACCACGGAAGTTTACTTTTTGGAAGTAAGTATCTGTGTAGATATCCTGGTTTGCACCTGTCAGCACAATAGAACCTGATTTAGGCAAAAAGTTAGGACGTCCTGAAGTTGGGTATGGATCAGTGATGTTCAAATCAGCCAAAGTTGCAATAGTAGCAGTGTTAAGGCTGTTGAACTTGGTCCGGAGGTTCGGGAAGTTGGTAGCCAAAGAGTCCAATGTGCGCGTAGCATTGGCAACCACAACCCCTTTCAATTGCAGGGTGTCGGTCAAGAAAGCATTCTGGGTATTGGTGCTTTCCAAACGGAAACCTGTTGGGAAGCCAGAGAAAATCGCATTGTGGATGCTCTGACGAGAAGAACGACGAATGTGTGCACCACGACCGAAGAGGCTGTTAACACTTTGAGCAGGGGTACGGCGAGGACCAAATAGCGATACGTTGGCAAATTTAGCCGAAGTCAAGGGTTTGTTGCTGGTACCAGTACCATCGTTGTCTGATTCAAAACCATTTGAGGTTGAAATGTCAAAGATGTTAGGATCAGACCAACCCAAGAGGTATTGGTTTTTACCACTGTAGCCAAAGTCAGTATCAAACATGTCATCTACGGTAGAGAAAGCGATCAAGTTGCGGCCGTTCACAGTACCACCAAACCATTCGAAAGCATCATCACCACCGTAGGATGTTTGGATGTTTTCCAAAGTAGTTCCAGTACCTACCCCACCCAAAGTCAATGAGTTCAACTCCTGGTTGGGAACGAAGGCAACGCCTGCAAACTCAATCCGTACATATTTCAAGCTACCTGAGTTATCAGCAGCATCGGTACCGCCATACTTAACCTGGTTGGCATCACAACCACCTTCAAGGGTAGCTTCATTGCCTGGTACGTTCAGCGGAGCACGGCCCAAAAGCGCAATACCACCCCAGTCACCAGCACGACGCTGACCAGCAGCTTTGCCGGAAGTAAAGATGATTGGTTGCTCAGCAGTACCTTCAGCAATCAACTTGGAACCACGTGTGATAATCAAAGCTGATGGATCACCTTTAACGATGGTACCTGCCTGGATGGTCAAAGTTGCATTGTTGCGTACATACAAACAGGTAGAACCAGTCAAACGATAAATTTTATCGTTGGTCCAGGTTGTGTTGGTAGTAATGTCACCAGTAATCGCAACTTCAGAAGTACCAGAAGCAATGGTTACTTGCTTGCTGATGGTCTTGGTACAACCACGATCAGAAGTAATGGTCAACTTAACGGTATAAGTTCCTAGAGCTGCATACGTTTTAGTTGGAGCAGCTTCTGTTGATTTTGTGAAGTCACCGAAGTCCCACTCAACCTTTGCTCCTGCTGGGAGTGTAACGGTGAAGGCAACACGGTTGGTCGTAATTGTGGTGGTAATATCAGCGGGGAACGTAGCAAAATAATCTACACCACGAGAGTAATCTGCATTCTGAGGATCGAATTCTGACCAACAAGCAGACCAGTCGGTAGTACCAAAGGCACCACGGAAGTTTACTTTTTGGAAGTAAGTATCGGTGTAGATGTCTTGGTTTGCACCAGTCAATACTACAGAACCGGTATTAGGCAAAAAGCTAGGACGGCCTGAAGTTGGGTATGGATTGGCGATGTTCAAATCAGCCAAAGTTGCAATGGTAGCAGTGTTAAGACTGTTGAACTTGGTCCGAATGTTCGGGAAGTTTGTAGCCAAAGAGTCCAATGTACGCGTAGCATTCGCAATCACAACTCCTTTCAATTGCAAAGTATCGCTCAAGAAAGCATTTTGGGTATTGGTGCTTTCCAAACGGAAACCTGTTGGGAAACCAGAGAAGATCGCGTTGTGGATGCTTTGACGAGATGAACGACGAATGTGTGCGCCACGGCCGAACAAAGAGTTCACAGATTGTTCTGGAGTACGGCGAGGACCGAACAGAGATACGTTGGCAAATTTAGCTGAAGTCAGCGGTTTATTGCTTGTGCCAGTTCCATCGTTGTCTGATTCAAAACCGTTTGAGGTGGAAATGTCAAAAATATTAGGATCAGACCAACCCAAGAGGTATTGGTTTTTACCACTGTAACCAAAGTCAGTGTCGAACATGTCATCTACAGTAGAGAAGGCAATCAGGTTGCGGCCGTTTACAGAACCACCAAACCATTCGAAAGCGTCATCACCACCGTAAGAAGTCTGTACGTTTTCGATAGTAGTTCCAGTACCTACCCCAGCCAAAGTCAAAGAGTTCAACTCCTGGTTGGGAACGAAGGCTACACCTGCAAACTCAATCCGTACATATTTCAAGCTACCAGAGTTATCAGCAGCATCAGTGCCACCATATTTAACTTGGTTGGCATCACAACCACCTTCCAGAGTAGCTTCATTGCCAGGTACGTTCAGCGGAGCACGGCCCAACAAGGCAATACCACCCCAGTCACCAGCACGGCGCTGACCAGCAGCTTTGCCAGAAGTAAATACGATAGGCTTGTCAGCAGTACCTTCTGCAATCAACTTAGAACCACGTGTGATAATCAAGGCAGATGGATCACCTTTAATTACTGTACCTGGTTGGATGGTCAGTGTAGCATTGTTGCGTACATACAAACAGGTTGAACCAGTCAAACGGTAAATTTTGTCTGAAGTCCAAGTAGTATTCGTCGTGATATCACTGGTGATCGCAACTTCACTCGCACCAGTAGCAATGGTTACCTGCTTGCTGATGGTCTTGGTACAACCACGAGCGGAAGTGATGGTCAGTTTAACCGTATAAGTACCCAAAGCAGGGTAAATTTTGGTAGGAGTGAGCTCAGTAGAAGTACTGAAATCACCAAACTCCCACTTTACAGTAGCACCAGCAGGCAATGTAGCCGAAAAAGCAACGCTATTGGTAGTAACAGCAGCATTGAAGTCTGCAGGAATTTCTTTTGTATAATCAATAGCTCCGGTATAAACTGCATTCTGAGGGTCAAATTCAGCCCAGCAAGCAGACCAGTCAGTGGTACCAAATGCGCCACGGAAGTTTACTTTTTGGAAGTAAGTATCGGTGTAGATGTCTTGGTTTGCACCAGTCAATACAACAGAACCTGTATTAGGCAAAAAGCTAGGACGGCCTGAAGTTGGGTATGGATTAGCGATATTCAAGTCAGCCAATGTTGCAATGGTCGCAGTGTTAAGGCTGTTGAATTTGGTACGAATGTTCGGGAAGTTTGTAGCCAAAGAATCCAAGGTACGCGTAGCATTCGCTATTACAATTCCTTTCAGATTCAGGGTATCAGTCAAAAAAGCATTCTGTGAGTTGGTACTCTCCAGGCGAATGCCTGTTGGGAAGCCGGAGAAGATCGCGTTGTGGATGCTCTGACGAGATGAACGACGAATGTGTGCACCACGACCAAACAAACTGTTCACAGATTGCTCTGGTGTACGGCGAGGACCAAACAAAGATACGTTAGCAAATTTGGATAAAGTCAACGGTTTATTGCTGGTACCAGTACCATCGTTGTCAGATTCAAAACCGTTAGAGGTTGAAATGTCGAAGATGTTGGGATCAGACCACCCCAAGAGGTATTGGTTTTTGCCACTGTAACCAAAGTCTGTGTCAAACATGTCATCTACCGTAGAAAAAGCAATCAGGTTGCGTCCATTTACAGAACCACCAAACCATTCGAAAGCGTCATCGCCACCGTAGGAGGTTTGTACGTTTTCGATAGTGGTACCAGTACCTACCCCACCTAAAGTCAAAGAGTTCAACTCCTGGTTGGGAACGAAGGCGATACCAGCGAATTCAATACGCACATACTTCAAGCTACCAGAATTATCAGCAGCATCAGTACCTCCGTATCTCGCTAAAGTCGCGTCACATCCACCTTCCAAAGTTGCTTCACCCCCAGGTACGTTAAGCGGTGCACGACCCAATAAAGCAATACCACCCCAGTCACCAGCACGGCGTTCGCCGGGGTTTTTGGCAGAGGTAAATACAATGGGCTGCTCAGCAGTTCCTTCTGCAATCAGCTTCGCGCCGCGGGTAACAATAAGAGCAGAAGGGCTACCTTTAATCAAGGTTCCTGGTTCAATTGTCAAAACTGCGTTGTTGGTAACATACAAACATGGGCCTGAATTGAGCACATAGATGTTGTTTTTGGTCCAAGACGTGTTAGAAGTAATGTTAGCCGTTACTTCAACCACGGTTTGACCGAAACTCACACCTACTGCCACTAAACAGGACAGCAATAGAGTTGTCAAAAACCTCTTCATAGGTTAAAATTTATTGTTATGGTTGATGAATCTCGAAATGGCGAGATGTGCAATTTGTACAATTGCACATCTCTTATAGTCGAAAATTACCTGGAAAAACGATAGGTAAATGTCAAGGAGTAGTTGGCGCCATAAAGGATATTTTGGATCACTGTATCCTCTGCCTCGTCATAACTCTCTGAGTTGTCTTGATCTTGGTAAAAAATGGCATTGTTGTTTAAAATGTCTTGAGCATTGAACTTCAGCTCACCTTTGTTCTTCAAGATTTTTTTAGTCACCTGGAAATCCAGTACATTTCTTGGGTTTTCGTACGTATCGCGGTAACCATTTGAACCTACCAACCAAATACGCCGGCCAATCCGGTTAAACAAAAGGGTTGCATTAAGGTCGTTCTTTGGTGTTGCATAAGAAAAGCCCAGGTTGATGATGTAAGGCGACTGGCCTTGCAATGGACGAGAATCGCCATTAACAGAAGCAAGTGGGTCATTGGATACATCCAAATTGGAATTGATCCACGCCAGGTTACTGAAAACTGCAGAGTTCTCAAGGGCGCTACCCAATCGATTCAACTTGTAACGAACTTCTAATTCTAAACCAAAGTTTTGAGCAGTTGGGGCGTTTTTGAAACTAAAGTTACGGCCACCACCACCCAATGCTTCGTAGAAAGCTTCGATTGGATCTTTAAAGTCCTTGTAAAAGGCAGTCAAAGAAACCGACTCAGATGGCGTAGGGAACAATTCGTACTTCAAGTCAAAGTTGGTAACTTTTGTACGTACCAGATCCGGGTTACCATCTATAGTAGCGGCAAGGTTAAAATCATAGAATGTAAAAGGAGCCAACTCGCGGAAGTTAGGGCGGCAAACCGTCTGAGAAACAGCAAAACGAAGATTGCTCTGCTTGGTCAAGGCGTAAGACAAGTTTAAGGAAGGAAGAACATCCGTGGTTGTTTTGGCAAAATTGATTGGAGTTCCACCAAAGGTATTTGCGTCCAGTTTTTGAACAAAATTTTCAACTCTTGCGCCAAAAATCACTCTAAATTTTTCACTTAAATAGTGATCCAACATTAAAAACCCACCTGAAAGGTCCGAGCCCGCAGTATAAGAGTCATTAGGGTTAGTGGATTCCCGAATGGTAAATCCTTGTTGACCAATGTTTTTTGGATCAAAAATAGTACTAACAGGAGTGTTTAGAATGTCAAAATTGAAATCTCTGGTACTTGTAACCGTGTAACCAAAAACCCTAGCGTCAAACTCTCTATCCTTTATTTCAGCAAAAGCACCCAATTTAAAGTTGCTTTGTTTGTCTTCGTCTTCAGCCTTTTTACCATAAGGAATGGTAAGCTTCAAGTTTGCAGTTTGTGATGTTTCTCCTTGATTTGAGTAAAATCTACCTGCAAAGTTAGGTGAAGGGGTACCAAAAGGCACGAATGCAGAGTAAGGATCGCTTTCAAGTTGATCCTCATTTTTGAGGTAAGTAATCCGTCTCAAGGATGGCGTGTTCCGATCAATGTCATTGGTGCCCAAAGACCAATTCAACTTCGTTCCTTTTTCTCCGATTGCGTGCTCACCCAACAATTGGCTAGTAAACAACCGAGTCGCATTGTAAAACATTGAGTAAGCATTGATCAGACGGCTTTGGTCGTTTTCACGGCCACTGCGGAATACATATTCATCACTCCCGTTGGAGCTTAATAAATTGTTCCAGGAAATTTTGCTGTTTGGAGAAAGGCGCAATGCAAAGTTGAGCATAGAGCCTACCGTGATGTTTTTTCTAATCTGCTGATCATTGTAATCGAAGACTCTCTGCTTCGTTACCTCGTAGTCTCCTCTTGAAACATCGAGGATACGCTGGGTATTGTTGTAGGTCAAGGCTCCAATCATGCCAAGTTCTTTTTTGAACAACTTAGTTTGGGTACCTGCTGCCAATTGAAAACCCCAAGTGGGAGGTAGATTTCCTTGATTGGCAATTTTCCAATCATTCGCAAACTTTTTACTTTGTTCAAAACGGGTGGCATTATTTTCAAGACCCGCCTTAGTAACACCTTCTGGCAGAGCACGGGTTTCATTGTCATATCCCAACCAATCTGTTTTTCCAGTTGGATAATAATCGTATGCTTTAAATGTAGATTGGGTATTGTATCCTGCGTTGATTGACAAACTTACGAAAGGCTCATCAGGAGTTTCACGCGTGTTAACAGTGATTACCCCCCCTGCAAATTCACCTGGCAATTCAGGTGTAGCAGTTTTGTAAATCAAAAGGTTGGACAACAAAGCTGAAGGAATCAAATCAAAAGAAAAAGCCCGGCGATCCGGTTCAGTAGAAGGCAATACCAGGCCATTGACCGTAGCAATGTTATACCTGTCCGCCAATCCGCGAATAACCACAAATTTATTGTCTTGAACACTTGTACCACTTACCCGCTTCAAAACATCAGCGGTACTGCGGTCAGGTGAACGCTGAATTTCTTGATTGGTAATACCTGTTACCAAAGAAGGACTCTTCTGCTGGATCATCGTAAGCGCTGCTGTAGTACTTCTACTTGCTTTACCAACGATCAAAACCCCTTGCAAAACGGTAACCTCTTCGCCCAACTCAAAGTCCTTGGTAAGCGCTTGTCCGTCAGCAAAAGTCATCTCGGTAGTATCAGAAGCATAACCGACGTAGCTTGCTACCAACTTGAAAGTTCCCGCAGGAATTTCTGCCATTTCATAATTTCCATCAAAGTCGGAAACCGCACCAACGGTGTTCTCTCCTTGGACGACTACAAACACAGTGGCTCCGATCAAGGCTTCTTTTGATTTACCATCGATCATCTTGCCTTTCAGAGTCGCTTTTTGTGCAAAAGCGCTACCAACGCAAAGAAATAGAGCTAAAAAAGTGAGGATTTTGTAAAGATTCTGCATATAAATCATGTTTGAATGCTGTTTGTTCTGAGCGAAAATTTCCAATTAGAAAGTGATCAACTCGTGCGTTTGGTTCCTTTTCGATGGGATGGCATCCTAAAGAATCGCATCACAATAGCTGCGAAAGGACGTCATTTAGGTTGAACAATGATTAAGGCAATGTGACCAAACAATCGGGTGCAAAATTAGACCCAATGTTCCACCTTTGGCCCCTTTCCAGTTTAACCTTTTATTAATATTGCCACTAAAATTTTACAATTTCTTAACTTTATAGGAAAACTGTTTAGTAATGACTCATTTCAAACCCCCACAAAATCAACAACAAATTTCAACTTATTATGTAAACTGAATTTTAAGTGGTGATTAAGTTTCCTCAAACACAAAGAGCAGGATTTCCGCTTGGAAACCCTGCTCTTTGGGACAAAAAAACTAGCTAAAGTCTTAGTGTACAAAAAATTGCAGCACACCCTTTCGGTAATTCATGCTGTATACAATCTTATTAAGAAACTGATTGCCTAAGATACCATCGATCCCACTTGACTCATTTAAGACCGGAGATTTCAGCACCGCAAATGGAATTTCCTCAAAAAGGTGCTGCCCCAAGTTCATCGATTCGATTTGAATGATCCTTTGCCTAATGCTTTTTTTTCCTAAGCCTATGGCCGTGACATGACCACCTTCTGAAATGGAATTGCTTGCTAACTTTTCCAGCGACTCCGGGTTAATCATGTTTACTTCGGCCCCTGTGTCAATTCCAAACCGAAATACCTGATGATTGATTTCCACTTCAACCACTGGCAAATGGCCTTCAATGCTCATATTTATGCTTGTAATCCCTGCTTCTTTGCGGTAAATGGATTCGTTGACACTCAAATACATAATTTTTTGCTCCGGGGCAATGGTTAACTCAAAGCGCTTCAAAATATCATAACCAATGATACCCATGAGTTTAGTGCCCAAACTTCGTTCAAAATGACGCAAGTCCAACGCTAGGGCATTGTGGTTCTTCCATTGAGCGGTACTTAGACTAAACTGGCTAACGGTTGTATCATCCACTTTTACGTTACCCGTGGTTCCGTATGCACTAAAATCTCCCCGAATGTTGGATTGATTGATCACCAAATAGGGTGCACCTGTATCCAAAATGAAATTTCCTTCTTCCCCATCCAAGTTGGCTCTAACCAACCACAATTCCCCAATTTTTTCAATGGGCAATTCCATGCTCTTTTTTGCAGACAAGTCTTCTACAACGACAGGTACATCTCGATTTCGGGTCTTCAAATACGCAATTCTACTTTGGCCATCTACAACGGTTACGGCAATTGCAAGGACCCAAACACAGAACACTTTTAACCCCTTCATTTTTCGGTGATTTAAAAGATGAAACCATAGATTTGGGCTGGCTTTGCAACCAGTTAATCTTAATTTTACTTCAAATTTACATTAAATTAACATTGATGTCAAATAAAAGGTTCCTTTTCCCCTGTATTTTTGATGAATAACACAAAAAAGGCCCTGAAACAAAATAATCTTTCGGAGTTTAGTTTTTTTTGTCCTTGATCCTCAGCAGTATCTCATATGATTAAAGGAAAAATGTCAATTGTGTTAAAAAGCTTCCGTGCATTTGTCTTATCTTTACGATCCGTAACAACCAAAGTGAAAAATGAAAAATGAAAAGTGAAAAATGACAACTCTGTGGCGTCGTTTTTCATTTCTCTCCCTTCATTTTTCATTTTTCATTTTTCGTTTTTCACTTTTCATTCATCATGACCAAGTACATTTTTGTTACGGGCGGTGTCACCTCTTCCTTGGGCAAGGGGATCATCTCAGCTTCGTTGGCCAAGCTGCTTCAAGCTAGGGGCTTCTCAGTAACCATCCAAAAATTTGATCCTTACATCAATGTCGATCCCGGCACCCTCAATCCTTATGAGCACGGCGAGTGCTACGTAACGGACGATGGCGCCGAAACCGACCTGGACTTAGGGCATTACGAACGTTTTTTGAATGTTCCAACTTCGCAATCCAACAACGTCACGACTGGCCGGGTTTACCAAACGGTGATCGAAAGAGAACGTCAAGGTGGTTACCTCGGCAAAACCGTACAGGTCGTTCCACACATCACCGACGAGATCAAGCGGCGCATGCAGATTTTGGGATCCACGGGACAGTTTGAAATTGTGATCACTGAGCTAGGCGGCACGGTTGGCGACATTGAGTCCCTACCCTATCTGGAATCACTGCGGCAATTGCGCTGGGATTTGGGTGCCGACAATTGTCTGGTCATCCACCTGACCTTGATTCCGTACCTCAATGCGGCGAAGGAACTCAAAACCAAACCAACCCAGCACTCGGTAAAAGAACTGCTCAATACCGGGATTCAACCCGATATCCTCGTTTGCCGCACCGAACACCCCATCAACATGGACATTCGGCGCAAATTGGCTTTGTTTTGTAACGTTGATGTGAACTCAGTGATCGAGGCCATGGATGCAGAGACCATCTACGATGTTCCCCTGTTGATGTTGGAAGAACGTCTGGATTCTACGGTATTGACCAAATTACGCCTACCCGATCGCCGCGAACCCGATCTCACTCGTTGGAAAAGCTTTTTGAGCAAACTCAAAAAACCAAAATCTGAGGTCAGAATTGGCTTGGTAGGCAAATACAACGAGTTGCAGGATGCGTACAAATCCATCCACGAGTCCTTCGTACATGCTGGCGCAGCCAATGAATGTAAGGTAAAAGTGGTGCCGATTCACTCCGAGCAATTGGAAGGTGACCCGCTGGAAATTGAGCAAAAACTAGCTGGTTTGCACGGCGTACTCGTTGCCCCTGGTTTTGGAGAGCGGGGCATCAACGGCAAAATAGCGGCGATCAAATACGTCCGGGAAAACCACATTCCATTCTTCGGCATTTGCCTGGGTATGCAATGTGCAGTGGTTGAATTTGCCCAGCATGTGTTAGGTTTGGAGGATGCTGCCTCCACCGAGGTTAGCCCCAACGGTCCCGACCCAGTGATCAACATGATGGAGGAGCAGAAAAAAATCACCAACAAGGGTGGAACCATGCGCCTTGGTGCATTTGAATGTGAACTCAAACGCAAATCCAAAGCCGCTCATGCTTACGGAACCTTAAAAATCAGTGAGCGCCATCGCCACCGCTACGAATACAACAACGACTACCGCGAGCGAATTGAACAAGCAGGGTTGTTGGCCACTGGCATCAATCCAGTGTCCAATCTGGTGGAAATAGTAGAACTAAAAGACCACCCTTGGTTTGTCGGTGTGCAGTTTCACCCAGAACTAAAAAGTACGGTTGAAAACCCACATCCCTTGTTTGTACAGTTCATCAAGGCCGCGATAGCTTTTCAAAAGGGGCATGAAAAAAGTAAAATCCTTGCGCCAGCCTAACCAATGGCCAGGAACAGGAGCGATTATTTTTGGCATCGCTCCCGTTTTAATCACCATCCTTGTCTGGCTCCGCTCCTGTCGCCATCCTTTTTTCTGGGATACCATCCAATTGGCCTCACGCCAAGCTCAATGGTATTACGACCAGCATTTCAAATACCTCTTGTTACCCGATGTCATTGATAGTGGCCATCCCAGTGGTTTTGGGATGTATTTGGCACTGTGTTGGCGTGGTTTTGGGCAATCGCTTTTGGTGAGTCATTTGGCTATTTTGCCTTTTATTATTTTAATATTGTGGGGATTATTTCGACTGAGTAAAATTTTTAGCAGTCCTTTAGGTTTATTCTTGCCGTTACTTGTCGTCATCGATCCCGTGTTCCTGGGGCAAATCTCGTTGATTAGTCCAGATGTGGCTTTGCTTGCCTTATTCATTTGGGGCTTGTTGGGGGTAGTAGAAAAACGGACTATTCTACTGCTAATCTGCTCGATTGTTTTGGCAATCATCAGTTTACGCGGGATGATGGCCGTATTGGCTTTGTACTTTTTTCAGCTTATGCAGGTTAAAAATCTTGACTGGAAAAACCCGGCTGATTGGTTGCGCAGCGCACTGCCCTTTGTTCCAGCTGGCTTATTGGCTTTGGCTTTTTTAGGGTATCACGCTTGGGCAAAATCATGGGTAGGCTTTCATGCTGATTCGCCCTGGCGGGAGAGTTTTACGGTGGTTGGATTCAAAGGAATGCTAAAAAATGGATTCGTGCTGGCCTGGCGGATTGCCGATTACGGGCGAGTGTTTTTGGTACTGACCACTTTTTGCTTGAGCTACAGACAGTTCAAATCTTTAAAATCCAATCCTTTTTTCCCCTTGGTCGTCATCAGCTTGCTCATTCAGCTTCCGCATTTTTTGTTGTTCCAGGGAGTGAGTGCGCACCGGTATTTGTTGCCTTTTTTTCTGGCCTTGCATTTGTTTTTTTTCATGCTCCTGATCCAAAGTCAACTCAAAACCAAAGTCAAATCCATGATCCTGGGCCTGGTCATGCTGGGTCTGGCTAGTGGGAATTTTTGGGTGTACCCGATGGGGGTCTCTCAAGGCTGGGATAGTACTCCTGCGCATTGGCCGCACTTCGCAATTCGTAAGGAAGTAATCAACTATTTGGACCAACAAGGTATTCCACTGGAAAGCGTTGGAACGACCTTCCCCGAGATCGGCCCTCTGCACTGGCGCGACTTAAATGCTCGGCAGGATGGATTTAGTCCCTTAAATTTGGCTCAAAATGAGTACGTTTATTACTCCAGCGTGATGAATGATTTTTCGGATGAGGACCGGAAATTGCTTTTTGAAAAATGGACTCCGGTTTTGACTATGAAAAAAGCAGGTCTATCCACTACACTATTCAAAAAACCATAAGCAGCAATGGCTTTTCGCAAAAAAAACATCCTGGAACTAGAGCGCAGCAGCGTTGAAGATTACAAAAACCAGAAAAAAACGCCCCTGATTTTGGTACTGGACAATGTACGCTCCGCGCTCAATGTTGGTTCGGCTTTCCGGACTGCGGATGGCTTTGCTTTGCAAAAAATCTACCTCTGTGGCATTACCGCCCAGCCCCCGCATAAGGAAATCCTTAAAACTGCCATTGGTGCTACAGATTCAGTAGATTGGGCGTACATGGAAGACGCCACTGAGGCTGTAAAAGCGCTACAAGCCGATGGATGGCAAGTTTGGGCGGTGGAACAAGCCGAAAACAGCACCTCTTTGGAACAGTTTCACCCAAACAAGGATAGCAAAATCGCCGTGGTATTTGGCAATGAAGTGACTGGCGTAGCCGATGAAGTGATGGGCATTGTAGATGGTGCCTTGGAAATTCCCCAATTTGGCACCAAACATTCTTTAAATATCTCAGTATGTGTGGGGATTGTGGCTTGGGACTTGTTTGTTAAGCTGACTCATTGAAATGTTTTACAAATTGCACCATTCTATGCTTACGACCAGCGGCATTAGCCGCCAAACGTCTGTAGCATTTAGTCCATACCCTGCATTTAAGGTGCGTAGCACCGGAACAGATGAAAAGTTGCGGTGCTACGCACCTTAAAATCTACCTTCGTTCCTTTGGCCCTACAGACGTTTGGCGGCTAATGCCGCTATCCGAATCATTCAGTGCTGGTTGCCGAGGCACCTACTTAACAAACACCTCCTCCAAATAATCCTCCCCCAAATCCTGATTGAGCATCTTGCGAATTTTTTCCCGCCCATAAAACAGCTCTTGCCGCAAGGAAGGAGAATCAATCATCAAATACATTTTTTTGCGGATGACCCGAATCTGAGTGGTATGCTGGACAATGGAAGGCCCCATCAAACGCGCCCAAGCAGCTTTGATCTGCGACTCGCTGATGCCTTGTTTAAGGCGGTATTGGTTTACCATCTCCAGGAGTATATCCTTCAGGGATTTTTCATCGTATTTGGCCATGATGCGAAGGTAATCGTTTTTTGTGTTTTGGTCAAGCCGTTTAAGCTATAGACTTTTACGTATCTTTGCACCATCCTACACCAACCTGACCATCGCAATGAACATCCTCTTTTTGATCATTTTAAGCACCATAAGTAGCCTCAGCATGCGCAATAAAAAGGCTTTTGCTCTAAGTTTATCCCGACCACACCATTTTCAAGAGAGTACGGCAGCCCCGAATGTAAAAATTCTGGCGACAGATTTTGAGATTCCACAACTCAAGCGCAAACGCCGCATTTGGGTCTATTTGCCCTTGGATTACGACAAAAGCCAGAAGCGTTATCCAGTGTTGTACATGCAGGACGGGCAAAATTTGTTTGACGCCAAAACCAGTTTTGCCGGAGAATGGCGCATCGATGAAACCCTCAATCACCTGGATAGCACCCTCAAACGCAGTTGTATCGTCATTGGCATCGACAATGGATCTGAAAAGCGCATGACCGAATACGCCCCCTGGGATCATCCCCGCTTTGGCAAGGGGGAAGGAGTGGCTTACACCAAATTTATGGTTGAAACGCTTAAGCCTTACGTCGATCAACATTTCCGCACGCTCAAAGGGCCTGAATCCACTGCCGTAATTGGTTCTTCGATGGGTGGCCTGATTGCTTTTTATGCTGCGCTGGAGTACCCTCAAGTGTTTGGACGTGCTGGTGTGTTTTCAGCATCTTTCTGGCATTCCGAAGCGGCATTTGAGTTCGCCAAAAAGAAAGGTCTACAGGCCAAAAACCTCAAAATTTATCTTTTCACTGGAGCACTGGAAGGCCAGGTCGAAATGGTTGAGCCCATGCAACGGATGGCCAAAGTGCTCAAAGAGGCTGGTTTTAACAAACGCCGATTGTTCACGGCTCTTCCCAAGGACGGCAAACACAATGAAGCTTTTTGGGCCAGCGAATTTGCTGGGGCATATACTTGGCTGATGCGGTAAGGGCAACCCTATGTGGTTGCCCTGATCGGATGGCAACCCTTTCGGGTGTCAGGCGTCGGCAACCACACAGGGTTGCCCCTACGAGTCGCCTTCCATACGCACTACCTTGGGGTGGAAGGTGCCGATCGTTTCCACCAATGATTCCTGGGCGGCCATGACCTGATGGATGTTTTTATACGCAAATGGTGCCTCATCCAATCCACCACCCAGCAAATCCACTCCGTGGGCACGCAGGTGTTTGTCCAGTTCGGATTTGGTCACCGCTCCCAGTGCCTGACGACGCGACATCTGGCGACCCGCACCGTGTGAAGCGGAGTTCAAGGAGTCTTCCAAGCCCTTGCCACGAACAATAAAAGCTGGCGCCGTCATTGAACCTGGAATCACCCCTAACACCCCTTTACCCGCTGGAGTAGCGCCTTTGCGGTGTACGATGTATTCCTTGCCATCTGCCAGGATTTCTTTCCAGGCAAAGTTGTGGTGGTTTTCCACAATCGCTAGGGATTTTTCACCCAATGATTTCGCCATGCGGTGATGAATCTGGTGATGACAAGCCGAGGCGTAATCACCCGCCAGGTTCATCGCGATCCAGTATTCTTGCCCAGCTTCGGTATCCAGGTCGAGCCAGGCCAAGTGTTGAGCCTGTTTTGGCAGATTGCAGGTTTCCATGGCCAGTTTGGTGTAATGTTGTGCCAATGTAGCCCCCAATCCGCGCGACCCTGAGTGCGACATCAAGCCCAGATACTTGCCCAAGGGTAGGTTGAACTCGTTGTGTTCATCCATGATTTCCACGATGCCAAACTCTACAAAGTGGTTACCCGAGCCCGAAGAACCAATTTGATCCCAGGCTTTGCCTTTCAAAGAACGCAACTTGGGCACCTCTTTGAACTCGCTGCGTTCAAAGATGGCGTCATCCATTGGTTTTTCAAAAGTGCTGAACCCAAAGCGGGTATTTTCCAATAGCAATTTTTTGAACATGCTGCGTTTTGCATCCAGTGCTTGCGGCTCGACCGGATAGATGGTCATACACATGCGGCAACCGATGTCCATACCCACACCATATGGAATTACCGCATTTTCAGTAGCCAACACCCCACCAATGGGTAGACCATAGCCCTGATGTGCATCGGGCATGAGGGCACCTGCGTGCGTAACGGGCAGGCGCATGGCGATTTCCATTTGTTGGATGGCTCCGGCCTCAATTTTTTCAGCACCAAAAACTGGATAAGTTTTGGCCTTTGGCAACAGGTCAATCACAACCGGGCCCTGCTTTTCGGGTTGCACTAATGCTTCCACAATACGACCCAAAACTGCATCTTCGGCGTAATCGCTTGGGTTCGCCAGGATGGATTGTAGGAGTTCGTCGACTTGTTCCTGGCTGTGTCGTTTGTAATGTTTGGGGATCAGGTTGATGCAAAGGCCGATCACGGGACCTTCTGGGTACCCCATTTTCATTAAGTCTTTGCCTCGAATTTGAATTTTTGCCATAAAAAGGGATTAAAAGCTAATTGCAGGGAAAAGCATCTTTTGCCCAAAAAAGTTCCCAACCTAAGTGGTGGGGCAAAAATAAGTCTTCATTTTCCCTGAGCCAAAGGATCAGATAAGAAACTTAAAATGAACCGTTTACTCATCTAATCCTTTGGCAAAATGAAGCACTTATTTTTTTATCGCCCCTAGCGGGAAGCTTCCAACAAAGCCTGCGTATAAGGATGTGCGGGTGCTTCAAAAACCTGTTCTGCGGGTCCTTTCTCTACAATAACGCCATCTTTCATCACCATAATATCGTCACACATGAAGCGGACTACGGCCAAATCGTGGGAAATAAATAGGTAAGTCAAACCTTGTTGGGCTTGTAAATCTTTGAGGAGATTGAGCACCGTGGCCTGTACGGAGACATCCAAAGAGGAAACTGCCTCGTCGCACACCAAAAAACGTGGTTGAACGGCCAGTGCTCGGGCGATGCAAAGCCGCTGGCGTTGACCGCCGGAAAATTCGTGAGGGTAGCGGGTGAAATGATCGGCTTGCAAACCCACCTGCTCCAAAAGTGCAATACACCGCTCCACCCGATCCTGGTCATTGCTGCCAATGCCGTGCACCTTCATCGGTTCGGTGATCGCCAAACCGACAGGCAAGCGGGGATTGAGCGAAGAATAAGGATCCTGAAATACGATTTGAAGTTCCCGGCGCAATTGGCGCATTGCCTCGGCGTCTATTTTTTCAATGTCTTGACCGTTGTAGTGTATTACCCCGGAAGTAGGTTCAATCAAACGTAGAATGCTACGCCCCAGGGTGGTTTTTCCACTGCCAGACTCCCCTACCAGGCCGAGGGTTTGTCCGGCTTTGATGTCAAACGTAGCCTCTTGGACCGCTTTCACCCAATTGCGTGTTTTGCCAAACCAGGATTTGCGCAGCGGAAACCAGGTTGATAAGTTTTTGACCTCCAGTAAATTTGTGGTAACGATCGGGGTTATTGGTGTAGCGGGAACCTTTGCTACTGGTTTTTCTTCTTTTTCTACAAAATCATCAATCGTCGCCAAACGCTCCACTTTGTGATCCAATGGCGGGCGGCAGCTCAGCAGTGCTTTGGTGTAGGCGGCCTCGGGCTGTTCAAAAATCTGCTCACTGCTCCCTTTTTCTATCAATTTGCCCTGCTGCATCACCAGCACTTGATCCGCGAAACCTGCTACCAGGCTCAAATCGTGGGAAATAAACAGGATAGCCGTATTGAATTCCTGCTGCAATTCGCGCATGAGCAGGATAATCTCCCTTTGTACCGTGGCATCCAGAGCAGTAGTAGGCTCGTCGGCCAGCAACAAGCCGGGATTGCAGCACATGGCCATGGCAATCATGACCCTTTGTTTTTGCCCACCCGAAATTTGGTGGGGGTAAGCGTGGTAAATGCGCTTGGGGTCTTGAATTTTCACTTTGATGAGCCATTCCAAACTACGTTGGCGGGCTTGTTGGGCGTTGAGGTCCAGGTGCAGGCGAAGCACCTCATCAATTTGCGCCCCGCAACGTTGTAAGGGATTGAGGGAGGTCATCGGCTCCTGAAAAATCATGCCGATGGCTTTGCCTCTAATGTGTTGCCAATCGTTGGCCTGGCAATTTTGCAGCTGGAATTGCTGTTCGGTGGAGGGCTGAAAACGCAATTGTTGGGCACTAAGTTGGGCTTCGGGGGGCAAAAGCCCTAACAAAGCGAGGGCAGTCATGGATTTTCCGGAGCCTGATTCCCCCACAATGGCGAGGGTTTTTCCTTTTGGCAGTACAAAGGATAGGTCATCCACCACGGTATTGGCACCAAAGCGAATGCTTAGATTTTGCACTTCCAACAAGTCCTCCATACTTCTAATGCTTAAAACTTGTCTTAATTGTCCGCAAGCCGCAATTCAATCACATCTGGTTTGATATCGATGCGCAGATTATCCGGCTGGCTCAACCAGCTCACGAAAGTATCACCGAACAATTCCTTGCGCCAACCCTGGTTAAAAACCTCTTCGGCAAAAGCTGGGTCGTTTTTGATTTTTTTAAACCAGTTGCGCGGTAGGGCCAAGGAATGGGAAACCCCCTTTTGCATACATTGGTGGCGAATGATGAGGTATAAAAATTCGGTCAGGATTTCTTCGTTGGCGTTTTCCTCGTCTTCGGAAGGCACCTGGAGCAGCAGAAACTTTTCGTCTTCACTCATTTCGCGGATGTACAATTCGTTCATCACTGACCACAAATCGCCCGCGAACTTATCGGGAATGCGGCGGTTTTCGCGCAAGCCGGCCCGGCCCGAGCGCATGCTGCGCACGATTTGGCTCATAAACTTGCTGGGCAACACCATTTCTTTGGAGTAGTTCTTTTCCTCAGCCGTTTTGCGTCGCCATTCGAACAAACGCAGCAAAAACAAGCGCTCCCTTTTGTTTAAAGACTTCATCAAATCGCTGTTTAGCGCTTCGTGGTGAGGGTCTCTGGCGTAATATGCTTCCCGTTCCAGCACCCGAAATTCTTCCTCTGCCCAATGCAAGCGGTGTTGTTTGGCGAGTTCAGCCTCTTGTTTTTTCCACAAATCATACAGGGGTTCAATGTCCTGGATGGCGTATTTGAGTTGGTTCTGGTTAAAAGGACGGGCTTCCCAATCTGCTACGGTGAAACTTTTATTGAGGTTGATTTTCAACTCTGTTTCTACCAATTTTTTGAAAGCCAAAGGATAGCGATAACCCAAAAAACCTGCGGCAATTTGGGTATCAAAAGTATTCTTGGGAATGGTGCCATGCGTAGCATAGAGCAAACGGTAGTCATTTTCGCCCGCATGAGTGATATTGACAATGTTCGGATCCTCAATCATTTTCAGAAATGGATCCAAGTTTTTGAGTGGAAACGGGTCAATCAAAAAAAAACCATGCACCGTTGCCACCTGAATGAGGCACAAACGGGTCGTAAATCTTTTTTCCCCGACGAATTCTGAGTCAAAACACATCCACTCAACATCCGCGTTGATTTGAGCAAATTGTTCTAGTCCTTCCTTTGTAGTGATGAATTCAAATGCTTGCATCGACACTTTTTTATCGCCCATGAGGGGTTCGTCTTGCGCAAATATATCTATTCGGATTGGAATATTTTCCCAAAAAGTTGTAACCTAGCAAAAGTAAAACCTCGTCTTAGCTCGAGTTAGGATTTTTGCAAACGCAATACATGGAAGAAGACCTACTTTTGGTTCAGCGCGTACTGAGAGGAGAACAGACTGCTTTCCGCCAACTGGTGGAACAATACCAAAACTATGTCTTTACCATTGCGATGCGGGTGCTCAATTCACGTGAGGAAGCGGAAGAGGTGGCTCAGGATGTGTTTTTGAAGGTGTACAAAATGCTGGGCAGTTATCGGCAGGAGTCCAAATTTAGTTCCTGGTTGTATGCCATTACTTACCGCACTGCTATTGACAATGCCCGCAAGAAAAAATTACCTTTGCAGAGTATTGAGTCGGGCAATACAGCATTCCAAACGCCAGATGTACACAGCAAAAGTCCGGCTGAACTGACCCAGGACAATGATCTTAAGCATCAGGTGCAGTCGGTCATCAATCGGCTAAAACCTAGTGACGCCAGCATCATTACACTGTATTATTTGAATGAACAATCGGTACAAGAGATTGCCGAAATTACGGGTTTGAGTGTGACCAATGTCAAAACAAAATTGTTTCGTTTAAGAGAGCAGTTGCGCCAGGAATTGACGGCCAGCGCTTTGGATCAACACTGAGTATGGAAAATGAGCAGTCTATTTTAATCTGGAAATACCTCGATGGGGAGTGTACGCCTCAGGAAAAAGAGCAGGTACAACACTTACTGACTCATGACATGGCCTTTGCCGAGGAGTTAGAGCTAGCCAAAAGTTTGCAGGAAAGCCTTCAAGAAATGGAGCCAGAACAGCCATCTATGCGTTTTAGTGCCAATGTGACTGAACAATTGCCTGCTTTGTATCGACCAGTTCATACCTCGGCGGATATTTTACCCAAAGGTTTGGTACGTATTTTTGGTAGTTTGGTAGGTGCCGTTGCGGTTATGAGTTTGGTCCTGTTTTTTGCTGGGCATGGTGTGCTGGGCAACCACACGGGTATGGGCAACCACGTAGGGTTGCCCCAACGAGAGCTCAATATAATATGGGGGTACACTCTGAATCTAGGTGTTTTTTCCAATCCCATGGTCTTTAGCACTTTTTTGGTTTCATTGGCGGTTTTGAGTTATTTTTTCATGGATTTTGCGCTTAAAAAATGGATTTTAAAAAAGTAGTAGCCATTTGAAAGTTGTTGCTATCTTCGAAACTACTCTGAATATTGTTTAATGTAGTTCGCAAGCAACATGAATTTGAATAAAATCGCACTCCTCCTCGTATTAGCGGTGCCACTTTTGTTGGCATATCGCCCTTCCACTCCACTGGAAATCAAGGCCAAAAAGCCCAACATCATCTACATCTTTGCCGACGATCTCGGATACGGCGAATTAGGTGTGTACGGCCAGGAAAAAATCAAAACGCCACACCTCGATCGATTGGCAGGTGAGGGTATCCGATTCACTCAACATTACGCCAGTGCTCCGGTTTGTGCGCCTTCCCGCTGTATGCTGTTAACTGGCAAACATCCAGGACACTCCTACATCCGGGGGAATTATGAATTGGGAGAATTCAGTGACGAGATGGAAGGTGGCCAAATGCCTTTGCCTGAGGGCACCATCACCATTGGGCATATGTTACAAAAAAATGGCTACCAAACGGGCATTGTGGGCAAATGGGGCTTGGGCATGCATACCACTACGGGTAACCCTAATCTGCAAGGTTTTGACTATAGCTACGGCTACCTCTGCCAAAAACAAGCACACAACTACTACCCTACCCACCTCTGGGAAAACGGAAAATGGGATACTTTGAACAATCCTCCGATCACGGTGCACCAGCGTTTATCTCCAACAACACCATTTGAGTATTTCATTGGCAAGGAGTATGTCGTTGATCACATGACGGCCAAAGCGCTAAAATTCATTGAAAAACGGAAGGACAAACCTTTTTTCCTATACCTAGCTTTCCCCCTACCCCATTTGTCTTTGCAGGTGCCAGAAAAGGCGCTTTCACCCTATCTCGGCAAATTTGCCGAAGCGCCTTATACTGGCGACAAAGGTTATTCCCCTCAACGTTACCCGCTTTCTGCCTATGCGGGTATGATTACGTACCTCGATGATCAGGTCGGCATCATCATAGCAGCACTAAAAGCTCAAGGTTTGGACGACAATACGCTGGTTCTATTTTCCAGCGACAATGGAACGACATTTGAAGTGGGTGGGGTCAATTCCGGTTTTTTCAACAGCACACAAGGGCTACGGGGCTTAAAAACAGAGCTTTACGAAGGGGGCATTCGGGTGCCTTTTATGGCGCGTTGGAAAGGAAAAATTGCGCCAGGGCAGGTGAGTGATCACCTCTCAGTGCAATACGATCTGATGGCTACATTAGCAGATTTGCTCAAAATCGAAGCGCCCAAAAATGATGGGGTTTCTTATTTGCCCACTTTATTGGGTAAGAAGGACTTGCAAAAGCAGCACCCTTATTTGTACTGGGAGTTTCCCGAAAAAGGGGGCCAAATCGCAGTACGCTTGGGCAATTGGAAAGGGGTGAAAGTGCAGATGAAAACCAATCCCGCCGCCAAATGGGAATTGTATGATTTGAGCAGCGACCGGAGTGAGCAGAAGAACCGTGCGGAGGAACTACCGCAACGCTTAAATGAGATGGATAAAATCGTGGAGCGAGAGCACGTGCCATCACATATTAAGGATTGGGAGTTCGTGAGTCCCAAGTTCAAACGCAACTAAGGTGTTTCTTCGGTGTCTTGAGTTTCTTAGGTGGTGAAAAAGAAAAAGCCTTGCGAAGCAAGGTATTAATTTCACCACCTAAGAAACCTAAGACACTCAAGAAACACCTTAGCAATTAGGCTTTGAAGGTCAAACGTTCGCCTTTTTTGTCTTCAAAAAACTGGCCGTGCTGGTAGGCCAAATGCCCGCTAACCACGGTAGCCTCCACCTGCCCCTTAAAGGAATGCCCCTCAAAAGGTGACCAGGCGCATTTGTAATGAATATTGTCCCTTTGTACCGTCCATTCTTTGTTCAAATCGAGTAAAACTACATCGGCCCAAGCGCCCTCGTCCAGGTAGCCACGTTGATGCACATTGAAACATTGAGCTGGAGCGTGGCACATTTTTTCCACAATTTTTTCCAAACTGATCAAGCCCTGGTGGTAAAACTCCAACATCACATTCAGGGTATGTTGTACTAGTGGGACGCCAGATGGTGCTTGAAAGTAGCTGTTTTGTTTTTCCGCCCAGGTATGTGGCGCGTGATCGGTGGCAATGATGTCGAGCCGGTCGTCCAACAAAGCAGCTAGTAGAGCTTCCCGATGTCGTTTTTCTTTTACCGCCGGGTTGCACTTGATTTGGGTGCCAAAAGTGGCATAATCATCGGCACTGAAATAGAGGTGGTGTACACATAATTCGGCTGTTATTCGTTTTTTCGTCAAAGGAATATCGTTGCGAAACAAGGCCAATTCCTCCGCCGTAGAAATGTGTAGGATGTGCAGTCGGGTATTGTGCTTTTTGGCCAATTCAACCGCCATACTGGAAGATTTTAAACAAGCCTCCACATCCCGGATGATGGGGTGCATGGCAATGGGTACCTCCTCGCCATAGCGCTCGCGCATAGTCGCTTCGTTGGCACGAACGGTATGTTCATCTTCACAATGTGTGGCAATCAGCATGGGAACTTGGGAAAAAAGTGCATCCAGGGTTTGAGTATCATCCACCAGCATGTTTCCCGTACTGGAGCCCATAAACACCTTGATCCCACATACGTTTTGGGGATTTGTTTTGAGCACTTCTTCCAGGTTATCGTTGGAAGCACCCATAAAAAAAGAATAATTGGCCAGGGATTTTTGGGCGGCAATCTGGTATTTTTCTTTCAGCAGTTCCTGGGTCAAAGTGGGTGGTTTGACGTTGGGCATCTCCATAAAAGAAGTAACTCCGCCCGCCACTGCTGCCCGGGGTTCGGTGTACAAATCGGCTTTGTGGGTCAAACCTGGCTCCCGAAAATGCACCTGATCGTCAATGATGCCTGGAATTAAAAACTTACCCTCAGCGACAATTTCGCGTGCGCCAGCGGCGTCAATCACCCCCCCAACTTTGCTAATTTTGCCGTTTTCCACCAACAAATCCCCACTGTTGATCTGCCCCCGATTGACGATTTGGGCATTTTTAAACAATATTCTGGCCATGTGTGTACAATTGTGAGAGCGAAATAAACCGATTTTGGGCAAATCGTGCGGATAATTTCAGGAAAAATGAGGTATTTCGCGGAAAAAGATCACTGTTGAGTTTGCATGAAGCTGCTCAAGGTAAACCAAGTAGCACAAAGCGAATACAAATGAGCACAAAGGACACAAAGGCAGCACAAAGAACACAAAGAGGCGTCAACGTCTAACTTTGTGTTCTTTGTGCTGCCTTGTGTCCTTTGTGAAAATAATGTTGCTTTAGTCGAGTTTATTCATTGAGATGCTCTTTGTTCCTCAACCCCAAGAATACAACCATGAAAGAAATCCTCTCCCCCACCTTCAAAGTGGGCATACTCGGCGGTGGCCAACTAGGCAAAATGCTCGGCCAAGCAGCCTCCAACTGGCATTTGCCACTGTATTTTTTGGATGAATCCCGTGATTTTCCAGCCGGGGTTGTTGCCGCCGAATTTGTGGAAGGCAATTTTAAAAACTACGACGATGTGCTCGCCTTTGGTCAGGATAAAGACGTGCTGACCATTGAGATTGAGCATGTCAATACTGCGGCGTTGGAGTTGTTGCAAACACAGGGAGTTACGGTACATCCCCATCCAGAAGCCCTGGATTTGATCAAGGACAAAGGTTTACAAAAATTATTTTACCAGGAGCACCACTTGCCCAGCTCCCATTTTGAATTGTTTGAGGATGAGCACGCGGTGCGCCATGCCGTGCATTCCGGTCGTTGGCAGTATCCTTTTGTGCAAAAGTCCCGCACCGCTGGTTACGATGGCAAGGGAGTAGCCGTGATTAAAAACGAGTCGGACTTGCAGCACAAGTTATTGCAGGGCTCTTGTTTGCTCGAAACCATGGTAGACATCCAAAAAGAGCTGGCCGTGATTGTGGCGCGCAATCCCCGTGGAGAGATCGCGGCATTCCCGGTTGTAGAAATGGATTTTAACCCCGAAGCCAATTTGGTGGAGTTCCTGATTTGTCCCGCCCGCCTTGATCCAGCCATTGAGCAAGCGGCGATCGAATTGTCCAAACAGGTCATCGAAACTTTCGGGATTTGTGGCCTTCTGGCGGTTGAACTCTTCCTCACCAATGACAATCAAATCCTGATCAACGAAGTGGCACCCCGCCCACACAACAGCGGCCACCATACCATTGATAGTTGTTACACTTCCCAATTTGAGCAACACCTGCGGGGTATCCTCAATCTTCCCTTAGGGAGTACTGCCATGAAATGCCCATCGGTGATGGTCAACTTGTTGGGCGCAGAAGGGTTTAGTGGGCCAACGCGGTATGTGGGCCTGGAGGATTGTTTGGCTTTACCAGGAGTTAAGTTGCATTTTTATGGCAAAAGCACAACCAAACCTTTCCGCAAAATGGGGCATGCTACGGTGCTGGCGGAGAGTGTTGAGGAGGCGGTGCGCATCGCGAAATTGGTGCAGGAAAAATTGAGTATACAATGTTAATTTTTTCACCACCTAAGAAACCTAAGACACTAAAGGGACACCTCAGTTTTTTCACCTAAACGTCTTAGGTGTGTCTTTAGTGTCTTAGGTTTCTTAGGTGGTGAAAAATTAAGGCATCAATTTCAACCTATTGAACTGCACCGACTCAATCTTCCCCTTCGAATAAAACAAAGGAAAATACTGATCATTTGCCCACATCTCAAACAGATTGCGGTAATGCGGATGATCAGGGTTTCCCGATTGCCCCGGTGTGTTGGTCGCCAGGCAATAATCCCAATTGCCCGTATCCACCACCAATCGAAAACTTGCACCGTGGGTTTGGTTGTAATTTCCCGAAGTAGCTCCAACCGTTTGGGAGCTTCCCCCTCTGGGTAGCGGGCCATGATCCAGTTTTTTGCGCAGCTCGGGGCTAGCCGAACTACTCAAAGGATGGCGGATCAGCACATGTTTGTATTTTTCTTGCCCGTATTGCCATTGGCTGCGCGGCAGCCCCGCCAGGCGAGTTTCCAAATTGCGCATGGCCGTACTCAGTGCTTTGATCAAAAAGGCATTTCGATCTTGCACCGGATTCGCTCCAAACTTTCCGTCGGGTAGCATCAAAAACTCCAGGATGCGATAGGCTTGCATCGTCACCAATGAACGGGCATTTTCAGGCAAAAGTATTTTTTCCAATTGGCTGCGCAGTTCCCGCTCCCAGGCATCGTAAAGCGTCGCCGCGATGGAGTTTTTTTCCAGTTGAAAATCCCATTGCAACAATTGCTGGCGCGCCCATTCCGCACTGGTATCCGCACAAGGCAAATTGCGCAACAAAGGCACCAGATTCCGCGCTGGAATGGACAAATAATCCGTTTGCAGGTTCATAAAATCCTGTAAAGTATGTCGACGGCCAGTATTCAACACTTCCGCACAACGATCTCCCCGAAAAGGATCAGCCCACTTAAAGCCAACCGCGTCCCAGTGTTGGTAATCATTTGGGGTGACATTTTCATTGGCGGTAGCCAGAAAACCTTGCTCAGGGTTCAATACACTGGGGCGTTCTAAAATCGGCAAATAGCCATCCCATTCATAGCGCCCATCACCGGGTACGGGCACCAAACCGCTGTGCTGCCGGCGAATCGGCGTAATGCCCACTGCCTGCCAGCCGATGTTGCCAGCTCGGTCGGCCCAAATCATATTTTCGGCCGGGATGTGGCTGTACTGGCACGCCAGACGAAATTCCTGCCAGTTTTTGGCCTGCCCCATGCGCAAGCTTGCCAAATAGGGAGCACCACCCACCTCCAACCAGGCGCAACGCACGGCACAGGCTGTTTTTAGGGTCCGATCTTCATGAACCACGGGGCCGTGGTGGGTGTATTTGTGTTCCACAATCACGGGAGCCTTTCCTTTGACCCGAATGGTGTCTTTGATGATGCGCATACTCCGCCATTCTGTGCCGACTTTGTACAAGTTGGGGTTGTTCGGATGGGTTTCGTACACGTACATATCCTCAGCATCGGTCGCGAAGATGGTCAAGCCCCAGGCACCATACTCATTGTGGCCAATGGAGATGCCGGGGATCACTGGTTCACCGCCCCCAATCACGTTCCAGCCTGGCCCCACCAGATGCGTCATGTAGCGCAGAGAAGGGGTAGAAATCGCCCGATGGGGGTCGTTGGCCAACATGGGAAAACCACTTTGGGTGAGTTTGCCGCTGACAATCCAGTTGTTGCTGCCTACGTTAGAGCTTCGATCAGCCTGGGCTTCGAGGTATTCCCGGGTTTCCAGGGCTGCTAGATTGGAGTAGTCCTTTGGGTTGGGGTTGCGGACCGCCCCAATTAAATCTTCGGGTTGAAACTTGAGTGGTTCGCGGAAGGCATTGTACAATTTCAGGACATCCTGCTGAAAAAGCGCCGCTGGAATTTTGGGATCAAGGCGCAAATCGGGTTCCTTGGGGTGAAACCATTGCAGTCCTTTCAATTTGTCGGCACCAAGGAGCGCAATAGCCCGGGCATTCTTTAATTCATCGGTGACATTTTCCAATAAACCCTGGTGGCGAGAAATGACAATTTCCGGCGTCCACAAACCTGGTTTGATGCCCAATAATTTGAATTCCAGGGGAAGTAAATCCGGTTTGGCCTGCGTTTGTGCAATCCAGGCATTTACACCCGCTACAAATGCCGTGATGATTTGTTTGCCTCGGGGGTGATAATGCATCATTTCCTGGTCCATGTCTCCACGGAAGCGAAACAGTCGGGCGCCCCGGTCGCGATCCAGTTCTCGTTCACCCAAAATTTCGGCTACGGTACCCGTTGCCTGCCTGCGCCACATTTCAAACTGAAACGTGCGGTCGCGTGCGGCGTAAAATCCTTGGGCAAAAAAGAGGTCATGCTCGGTTTGGGCATAAATATGGGGGACGCCCCATTGATCAGTGATGATTTCCACGGCTTGTTCCAGTCCGGGGAGTTTGAGTTGTTCCTGGGCCTGGATGCGGGTAAAGGCTAAAAACAGGAGAAAAAAGATGCTGTGTTTCATGTGGCTAAACTTGAGTACTAATCCTCAGTAAGTATAGCCAAAAAAGTAGAAACAGGAAGCGGACTAAGCGTAAAACCCGCGATTATTTTTTCTTGCCGTGGCCTTTACCCGGATGTACCGCCTTGGTTGGATGTACTTTGACCGGAGCGGAGGCGTCAGCCAGGGCATATTTAGGCCTGAAGCGCATTTGGTGTTCGCCGTTGTAAATTTGGGGATTGTCGATGTCGATGTCCAATTCAAACTTGGAAGCATTGCGCAAATTGATGTTGCCCAAACGAGTAGGTAAATCTACTGAAATGCTCCATCGCCCTGCCTGAAAATGGATGTACACCCTTTTTTCGATGTCGAAATATAAATTGTACTCAGGGAAATATACGTGTCTGGTTTTGGCGCGAAAGCCATGTGCAGGGGCCCAGGGTGGTGGTCCTTGGCCATTACTTTTGCCTTGAGCAGCTATTTCAGTGCTCAAAACGAGGCCTAAAAGGGCGCATAGGAGTAATTTATAGATCATATTTTCATATTTATACATCAAAAACGACAGGATCGTGGGCTATGGTGTACCGAAGGTCTAAAATACTTGCATTGATGTATAAGGTCTCGCCGACCTGCACGGTTCCATAAGCCTCATGAATGTGCCCGCACAAATGCACTTTGGGGGCAATGCGCTGGATAACCGGGAGCAAATCTTCACAACCCACCAACTGGCCACTCGCCGTCCGATCGTGAATGCCAAAAACCGGGCCATGGGTAATGATGATGTCGCTGTCATCGGGAATCAAGTCCCAGTGCTTTTGAATGGCTGGCCCCCTTTGGCGGTTAAAAGCCCAATCGTAAAACCAGGGTTGAATGGGTGAACCCCAAATTTTGATGCCCTCAATTTCTACCCCAGAATCGTTCAGATAAATCAGGTTGTCAGGAATCAGCGCTTGAATCTCTAAAGGAGATGCATTTTCGAAAAAGAAATCGTGATTGCCCGCAATGAATATTTTGTAAGCGTAATCCAGACTGGAGAACCAGTCCAAAAAACGTTCTATTTCTGCTTTTAATCCGCGTGAAGACACATCGCCAGCGTGCAAAATCACATCGCCGGGCGGCAGGTCAAACAAGTGTTTGCCATGGGTATCGGAAATGGCTACAAAACGCATTGTTGTTTAATTTAAGCTGAGTAAAAAAGCCATACTATCCACTCCATCAGGATAGTCCCAGAGGGCGGGCTCCTGGGATTTTCCAAAGGGGAAAGTTTTGGTTTTTAATACATTGGGTTGTGCAATGATGCACTGGATCGCTTCGGCGTGGCGCTCTAGTTCATGTTCCACTGTCTCCAGCGAATCGTAATATTCGTAGTGCAGGGAGGCAATCCGCGAATGCAGGGAAGCTTCTTCAATCATCAGGATGCAGCCATTGGCCTGGTATTGCACTTTATTGAGGATGTAAAGGGCAAAATTGTAGTCGAAGTTGTTCTTGTATTTTTGGTGCAAAATAATGTCGCGGTATTCGTGCAAAGCCTCCAAAAGGGGAATAAAATCATACCCCTTGGGCAAGTACAACTTGGCCACATTGCGGCAACCCAAACCAAAATACCGAAAGACATCGTGCCCCAATTCATGCAGATCATCCTTGCTTTCAGTCCCTGTCAACACGGCCACCCCATTGCGGTTTTTGCGGATGATATTAGGGTATTTGCTGAAATAGGATTCGAAATAACGCGCCGAATTGTTGCTCCCGGTGGCGATCACCGCATCCATATCCAGGAGTCGTTCGGTAATTTCAAAATAGGCTGTGGTGGCCGGGTCTATTTTTTCCAACAATTTCAACAAATACGGCAAGAGGTAAGGGTCCTTTTCCGACAGCTTAATCTTGGCCTTGTGCCCAGCTACAAAAACACACAATACATCGTGGAATCCAACCAGGGGTAAGTTGCCCGCCATGACCAGGCCCACCGTTTTTATCGCGGTTTCATTGGGAATGGAATACCGGCTCAGCCATTCTTCCAAAGCAGCGGTGGCTAAAAATTGCTCGGCGATGGCAGCGATGGCCCGCTCCTGGTTTTCGGCGGTGAACCAGGGGTTATGGTACGACGTGCGGTGGATTACGGCTTTTAGGTAGTCGTCTTCGCCGCGTAGATGTTCGCCGAGTTGGATGAGTGCGTTGAGGCGTTGTGAAAGTTGCATGGTAATAATCGGGTTCTTTCCGCCAACCGACGGATTCATCCGTGGGAGGCTACTCTATGGTGCCAACCCACGAATTCATTCGTGGGCTAGTTTTTATGTGCCTGCCCACGGCTAAAGCCATGGGTTGCGGAGCTAAAGCTGACTCATGTTCCCTTTGGCCGAAGATTTTCGGCCTTCCAGGTACACCCGCCAATGTTCCAGGGCCGCTTTAAAATCGTCGGGTAATTCCGATTCAAAGTGCATGAATTTATTGGTGCGGGGATGAACGAAACCCAGTGACTTGGCATGCAGGGCGTGCCGAGGCAAGACGTCGAACATGTTGTCAACAAAAGTTTTGTATTTGCTAAAGATTGTGCCCTTCCGAATCTCGTCGCCACCATACTTTTCATCATTGAATAAGGTATGGCCGAGGTATTTCAGGTGCACCCGGATTTGGTGGGTGCGCCCCGTTTCAAGGGTACATTTGATCAAACTCACGTAGTACAAACGTTCAAGTACTTCGTAATGGGTAACGGCCCACTTGCCTTGGTCACCTTCCGGGAAAACTGTAAAATCCTTGCGGAAACGGGGATGACGACCCACGTGGGCGTTGATGGTACCCTTATCTTCTTCGGGTTCGCCCCAAACCAGGGCGTAATAAGTCCGCTCGATGGTGTGGAAAAAAAACTGCTTGGCCAAATGACTGAGCGCAAATTCATTTTTAGCCACCACCAAAAGGCCGGTAGTGTTTTTATCGATGCGGTGTACCAGACCAACCCGTTCCTGAAAATTGCCGCTTGATAATTGAGTGGGATCCAGCTTGAGGTGATACGCCAGGGCATTGACAAGGGTGCCTCGGAAGTGCCCAACCCCAGGGTGTACGACCAAACCCGCAGGTTTGTTCACCACCAGTAAGTCCTCGTCCTCGTAGATCACTGTAAGCGGGATATTCTGCGGAACGATGCGGTACTTGTCGGTCGTGGATTTGGGTAAAATCAGGGTGATTTTTTGCCCGGGTTTGATCTTGAAATTGGGTTTAATCTCTTGGTCATTGACCAGTACTGCTCCGGTTTTGATGGCATTTTGCACCCGATTGCGGGATACGTCCCCGATTCGGTCCATCACAAACTTATCTATCCGCAAAGGTGATTGCTTTGCATCAACCTCAATGATCCGATGTTCGTAAAATTCGTCGCTGAGGTTGTCGGAATACTGATGATTGTTGTCTTCTTGTTCAATTGGTTCCTGCTCCATTACTCCGACTCTTGTCCATTTAGCTTACAAAGGTACGCTTAAGTAAGCACACCTACAAACCCTAGGTTGGGAGATTACATTTTCCTTTTACACATAGATATTTATTTTTTCCTCAACCGTTACAAACCAAAGTGGGGCAAATTGACGTTCTTTCTGCAAAATGATTTTTATGAACCGAATAAGTTTCAGCCTAGTATGTAGTTTGGGGTTATTGATAGTCAACAATTTACAAGCGCAAGACAAACCCACTAGCACTCAAAATCAATCCATCAACTTGCGCAATGCCCAAGCCGTTGCTTTTGGTGTACAAGACCAAAGAATGATCGACATGATGATGCCCTTCGTAAAAGGGGTAGGTCGGGCAAACAGTTTGGACAATCTGCGGGAACAAAGTGTAAAACCTTTCATGATGCCGGTGCGAGAGATCGAACAAGTAGGCACCGAAATGAGTTACACCCTGGCCGCTTGTCTGGAATTTTACTTTAATCAAGACAACAACTATAAAATCAACCTCAGCCCCGACTTCATCACCCTCAATTTGTTGGGGCAGAACCGGGCACTACAATTCAAAGACGCCTTCCAGTTTTTGTCCCAAAATGGCACCGTTGACTCGGCTATTTTACCTTATGGCTCGCAAAAATTGACCAATGCCGTCTACAACGCCAGCAAGTTTCGCATCACCAATTACCTGCACGTATTCACCCCTTTGACCAAGTCGCTGCAAAAAATCTTTGAACTGCGGAAGGCCCTGGTACGTGGTAATCCGGTCATTGTGGAATTCAATGCCGATCCTAGTCTGGTGCAAGCCAATGGGAAGGACACCTGGATACCAACGGGTGCACCTTCGCAAGTTTATCCCATGGCGGTGGTGAGTTTTAATGAGGACAAAAGGATGATCGAATTGATGAGCCCTTGGGGCAGTGACTGGGGTCGCGCGGGTTACATCTGGATTTCTTACGAGCATTTTGGGCAATTGGCGCAAAACGGATTTGTGGTGCTGCCGGTTGGACAATAATAGAAGTACAAAGTCAAAATCAGGTCTGGACGCGAAGGCTAGTCGTCCTTAGGCCATAAGTTTGCGAAACTCCAGCGGCGACATTCCCACCAGCTGTTTAAACGTGGTATTGAATGTCGTCTTGGAGTTGAATCCCGCCTCAAATCCAATCGCCAGGATATTCAGGTGATCCAGTTTTTGATCTTGCAACAAACGTTTGCTTTCTTCGATGCGGTAAGTGTTGATGAATTGGTAAAAATTGCGTTCAAACCCTTGGTTGATCAGGTGGGAAAGTTCGTGGGTGCTACAATGCATCAGTTGAGCCAATTTGGGCAAACTAAGCTCGGGATCGAGGTAGGGTTTCTGATCCTTCATCAGTGTAAGCAGTTGCTCTTTTTGCAATGGATCAACCTCGATGGCACCCATCTGAGAAAGGTTTTTCTCCTGGATGATTTCCTTGATTTCAGCCAATTCCTGGGCTACAAACGGGTAAATCTCCTTTTGTTGAATCGCGTAAGCACCCAAATAAAAAGTCCCTAACCAATACGCCCAACTCATTTCACCGCCTAGAAAATTGGTATAAAAAACGATCTCAATGATCCACAACAACAGCAAAATGCTGATGACATACCAAAAGTTTTTCAACCAATTCAAATCCGTTTCTGCCTGATTCGAACTCACCAATTGTAGGTTCTTTTGGTGCCGCAGGATTTTCACATAACCTAGCAAAAGGTACACGACACATTGCAGGAACAGGATTGCAAAAACGACTATTTCAACAATATTCAAAGTTTTGTCCGAGATGCTGATTGCTTTTATCAATTCCAATTTGGCGGCTTTTGAGTCCAAAAAAGCGGGGACACTTAAAATCAGGATCAAAAAACAGGGTGCAAAATGCCACAAGCTTCGTACATAAAATTGTCGGGAAGCCTGGACAAAATGAAACACAGCCAAGTACAATGACGGTGCCACTCCAAAAATAAACAGGTCAAAAATATTGAAGAGGTGCGGATGCTTCAGGTAGGCTCCGGACATCATCAAGGCATCGTCCAATTGTAAAAAACTGACAAAAACCAAAAATAAGGCCAGCCAACGGTTGGCCAATGTGTTCGTATGGCGGCTTTTTAACAGCAATACAAAAGCCAAATAAATGAAGCTACCTGCACAAAGCGCATTGATGATCATGATGGTTTCCTGGTCAAATTCTGGCTAAATATAATTGACATTTGACCAGGAAACTTTAGTAAAGAAATATTTAACGCAGCAATAACAACAGATCATTGTTCAAGGCGGTACGCGCCTCCGCTTCGGCTTTACTGCCGCCATTGTAACTGTTGTAACAAACCACCAGCACCAACTTTTTCTCTTTGTCCAAGATCAAGCTGCAATTAAATCCCCCGGTTCCGCCATCATGAAACAACAAAGTACCCGTTTGATCCGCAGTTTTTATCTGGTGCCAACCTAGACATACTTCGACCGACTCAGTCAAGTTTTTGGCATTTTTTAAGGTAGACACCTGAGCAGTGCTCATGGCCCGACCAAGTGGAGTATTGGGTGGATTGATGCACGCAGCACCGTATTTGAGCAGGTCGCTGGTGGTTGAACGCAAAATCCCTGCGCCATCCAATGCCCCCAGGCTTTCCCACAAGTCCACTTTTTTTCCACCCCGGTGGCCATCGGCCATACGGGTTTTTTCCTCGCTGCTCAATTTGGCTTTGGTTTCAAACAAACCTAGTGGCTCACATACTTTTGTTTGCAAGTAATCGCCATAAGTCGTTTTGTTTTCTCTCGCCAAAATTGTCCCCGCCAAGCCCATAGCGGTGTTGGAATACTCATACCTGGTGCCGGGTGTAGCATTCAATTTTCCTTTTTCCAAATAATCGAACAACTTGGCTTCGCTGTACCGGGCCAATTCCTTGGCATCATCGTTCAACAACAAATTCAGGTTGCTGGGGAAATAGGCGATGCCTGATGAGTGGTTGAGAATCTGTTTAAAATTAACAGTTACCCCGCCCTTACTCAAAGCCGGAATTGAACTGGGTAAAAAAGGCTGGATGGGGCTATCCAAACTCAGTCCTTGCTCATTCAACCATTGCACCATCGCCGCAGCAGTAAAGGTTTTGGTGATGGAGCCGATTTCAAAAAAGGTATGGGCATCCGGGACTTGTTTGCCCCCTTTTTTGATTTCCCCATAGCCATAGGTGCTACTTTCTCCGTCTTTCCAAAACCCGACCGTCATGCCCACGGTATTGAGGCCATTGCGGTGCTTTTGGATCAAAGCGTCTACGTCTTTGTCCAATTGGCTGGATAATGGGTTGTTGCTCAGCTCGGCGGGAGCGATGGGGTCTTTGGTACAGCCCAGGATCGATCCAGCGACCAATAGGCCAATTACAATTGCATTTTTCATGTCGGATGTATTTTTCGACAAAAGAAGCCGCAATTGCTGGCTGGAGTGTTCGGATGGATCGAAGCGAACGTTAAAGAAAAGCTAAATCAAGTTTATTTCTCAAACTCCACAATGTGCTCCGAACGATACGCTCCCAAATCGGAATACTTAAAAAACAAACGCGCCCGTTTGCCCAGTCGCAAACAGGTGTTTTTGTTGGCAATGTCCTCCGGCGTATTCATCGGCTGCAAAGATGGGTACCACAGGATATGCCCAGGGCGTTTGAGCAACAATTTGGGTTTGCTCCATTTTTGGGAATTGGCCCCTTTGCTCAAATCCTGATTGGTATTGAAAGAAATGTACAATTCGTCTCCCTCCCAGGATGGGCCTTCCACCTTGCCCATGAGCATTACCCAACAATTGAGGTAAGTATTCCAACTCACCGAAGGGCCCCAATGGAATTGACCTTTGGGTGAGGAAGCCGGGCCACCGCCCGCATCGCGGGGAATTTGTAGGGATTCAACTGGCGCTCCAATGCCATTGTATGGCCGCGTAAAAGCCTGACCATCCCAACGTTTGGCTTTACCAACCGGATTGTCCAAATCGCTCAACTTGATTCGGGCCACGCTGATGCACTGCCCACTCCATTCTTTGGTAGGGTCGTACGCAGTGGAATCATAGCCTCCGGGAAACCCGTATTCGCCATAAAACAAGTACAAATAATCGCCACTGGCGACCGCCGAGGGGTCCCCTACTCCACCCGCGAAGGTATTCGAGGTATTGAATGGTTTGAGAATCATGCGGGGCTGGAGGTCTTCTAGGAACAAGCCGCGGTTGTCCCAACTGCGCCCACCATCCAGTGATTTCATGATGCCAATGCGGCAGACCGCTGCAGGCGAGGCCGGGCCAGTAAGGCCGCGGGGCCATCTGTAGTTGATGTACCCTTCGCCAGTACTGGAATCATAAGGCAGGGTTTGAGGGTAATTTTCGTTGTGGTACACGGCATAAAGTGTCCGGCCGCTGGGGTCTTTGGCGTCCTGATATACCGTTTCAAACCAGGCGGCACCGTGGAGCCCTGGCGTGCCAATCGGTGCGTTTTTGGGCATGCGCGGCTCGGTGAAATCTTCTTTTTTGCTGCTAAACGCTTCGTCCGCATTGCGACCACTGGCAAATTTCAGGTCGCGGGCATCGCCCCAGAGAGGGTCTTCGCCGTATTTGCCGGGAAAGATGCGGAAGGTATCGCCAATCCAGGCTTCGGCCATGTTACAATCCACAAAGGAATTGAAATAAAAGGTGTCGGCGGCGAGGAGTTTGAATTGGGGCTCAGCGGCGCTTTCTTTGGGCACTGGGATACAACTTTCAGCCAAAAAAATGCTCAGCAGCAGCAACACTGCCACTTGGTGGAGGAGGGTAAACTTGCGCATGGTGTAGGTTTTCTGATTTTTAGAAAACTAAGGAATGTGGGTTGGATGAGCAAGAATCCGAGTGGTATTTTTACGAGAATTTTGAAGCAGAGGTGACATCCACAGCCGTGCGTCTCGACCATGCCAGATTCTACTTCCAAATCTAGAACTGATCGACCCTGCCACCCCTCATTCCAACTTAAACCGCCAAATGTCCCTTACATCTCCCATCGAATCATCAAAGCCAAGGCCCCAATAACCAGCATCCCCAATGCTAAAACTAACGCCCACTGCCCGAAGTTGGGGGCTTGAAGCTACTGCTCGCCAACGATCCTTCACTTTGTCGTATTCCCACCAATCATAGATGTAATACTTGGGATCGGCGCCCAGACCTTTGCTTCCATTTCCGGCATAGATTTTATCTTTGAGGACAAAAATGCCCGCACCATACCGTGGAGTTCCCGGGCAATCGGCTAGTTGTTTCCATTTGTCCAGGGCGGGATCATATTCCCACCATTGTCGCCCTGGACTGAGCCCTGGGCCCGCCAAACCAAGGTAAGCTTTAGCACCCAGGCCTATCCCTGCAGCAAATGAGCATGGACCACCGGGAAAATCAGTTTTTCTCGTCCAGGTTTTGGTGAGTGGGTCGTATTCCCACCAATCACTCAATTGCATTTGTGCACCCGACCCCGCCAGATGGGTCCAGCCAGTGCCCAGGTAAGCTTTATTACCCAGGGTGAGTACTGTGGCGCTGGTTCTTGGGGGCCCCGGAAAATCTGGCAAATGCGTCCAGGCATTCTGTGCAGGGTCATACTCCCAAAAGTCATTCAGGTCGCCCGTGGAGTCGCGCCCGGCGAGCACGTATCCTTTGCCTTGCAGGGAGAACCCCAGGGCTTGCGAACGCCCGCGAGGCAAATCCGCTATTTTTGTCCATTGGTTTGTGGAAGGGGTATAAGCATAAAAATCCTTTGCCCAAAGGGTACCTGCACCAATAAAGATTATATTGTTTAGTACAAAAGCGACACTGCCGGGGTGGGAAACATCTGGAAAGTCCGTTACTTTTTCCCATACCCCAAGTGGCAGTTGTACCTCCTTTTCTTTTTTGGAACAACTGTACAATGCAGTCAAGCCGAGCAATAAACAAAATATACAGCGGCCCATGGACAAAGGATTGTTGAGGTGAATTTACTACTTCAACGCCTTCAAATACGCCACACTCTTGGGCACATTCACCATCTCATAATTGCTTTCGTCCTCGATGAAACAATGTTTCACGCCTCCTTTTTTCGCCGCTTTGAGGATGCCCCGAAAATCGGCTTGACCTGTCCCCAGCACCACGTCATTTTCAGCGGGCGTATGTCCAGTGTTGTCACCAGCAATACCTTTTCGCAGGTCTTTCAAGTGCAATAACTTCCAACGACCCTTGTATTTTTTCAACAAAGCAACCGGATCGCCTCCGCCGTGTATGGTCCACAGCACGTCCATTTCAAAAGAGACGTATTCCGGATTGGTGTTTTTGATGATGTAGTCCATCAGGGTACCATCTTCGTAAGGGCGGAATTCGTAACCATGGTCGTGGTAACAAAGCGTAAGGCCATTTTCTTTCAGCACTTTGCCAGCAGTGTTAAAATCCACTACTGCTTTTTTGGCCTCCTCAATGGTGAAGTCATTGCCTTTGTGAGGAATCCAGGCGCACATCACGTAGGAAGCACCGAGGATTTTGGCCGTTTTGACCACCGCCATCGGGTCTTTCACCAATTGTTCGTAACCCGCGCCCGTGGAGGGAATTTTGATGCCCCGGTCATCACAGGCTTTGCGGAAGTCTTCCGGACTCATGCCCCTTGGAGCGCCCCCTTCAATTTCGGTGAAACCAAACATTTTAATCGTGTCCAGCGCCTTCATGGCATGGAGCGGAAAACTGCGGCGGAAGGTGTACGTTTGTACCCCTAATGGGAAGCCGTAAATGGATTTTTGGGCCTGGATTTCGCCGAGGCACAAGATTGAGAGCAGTAAGAACAGGTATTTTTGCATGATTGATTAGTTGAAAAGGTTGTGTTTCGGCTACGCTCAACAACCCAATTATAAATTGCGTTTTTTAAATTCGCTCAGCGCGTAATTCGCGGCACGAGCCGTGATGGCCATATAGGTCAGCGACGGGTTTTGTGTACCAGTGGAAGTCATACAAGCCCCATCGGTTACAAAGACGTTTTTGCAGTCGTGCACCTGGTTCCATTTGTTCAGGATGGAAGTTTTAGGGTCAGCACCCATTCTCACCCCGCCCATTTCGTGGATGTCGGAGCCCGGGTTCGACTTGGTGTCATTGGCATTGATGTTTTTGAATCCCGCTCTGCTGAACATTTCATTCACTTGCTCCTGAAAATCTTTGACCATCTTGTCGTCGTTTTCAGTCCAGGCTACGGAAGTGATCAGTTGTGGGATGCCGTACTTGTCCTTGAGTTCGGTATGGAGGCGCAGGTGATTGGACTCAATGGGCACGCTCTCTCCCTGCATCCACGCGCTGACGTTCCAGTTGCCAAGTTGGGGATGGATGAGTTGATTTTTCAGGTCTTCGCCGATGCCATCGCGGTTCGTATAGGTGCCCCGCCCGGCACCAATCCCGATGGAGTAGCCACGTAGAAAGTCAGTATCTTGCTTGAGCACGTTGCGGAAGCGTGGGATGTAGCCATTGCTCGGATTTTTGCCCGAAGTGGTTTTGTCCAGGAAGCCTTCTACCTGGGCATTGGCTTTGCCCCGATAATTGTGGCAGGCGAAATATTTGCCCAACACTCCACTGTCATTGCCCAAGCCCGTGGGAAAGCGCTCCGAAATGGAGTTGAGCATGATCATGTTGCTATTGACTGCGCCAGCGTTCACAAAAATCACTTTGGCGTAGTACTCGATCATTTCTTTGGTATTGGCGTCGATGATTCTTACGCCGCTGGCTTTGCCTTTTTTCTCGTCGTAAATGATGGAATGCACCACGGAATCGGGCCGCAAGGTCATTTTCCCTGTTTTCGCCGCCCAGGGCAACGTCGAAGCGTTGGCACTAAAATAGCCACCAAAGGGGCAACCCCGGTTACACAGGTTGCGGTGTTGGCACTTGCCCCGGCCTTGCTGCAAATGAATGGGCTGAGGACTGGTGATATGGGCACAACGCCCCTGGATCAATTGTCGATCGGTGTAGTTTTTCGCCAGCACGCCTTGCAAGTGTTGTTCCACACAGTTCAATTCAATGGGGGGCAAAAACTCCCCATCGGGCAAGTGTGGCAAACCGTCCTTGTTGCCCGAAATGCCTGCAAACTTTTCAACGTGGCTGTACCAGGGCGCAATATCGGCGTAACGAATCGGCCAGTCGATGGCATAGCCATCCCGGGCCGGGCCTTCAAAATCGAAATCACTCCAACGCTGGGTTTGGCGCGCCCAGAGCAAGGACTTGCCCCCCACATGATAGCCACGCGTCCAGGTGAAGGGCTTTTCCTGCACAAAAGGTTGCTCATCGGCTTTGAGGGCCCAGTGCAGGGTTTCTTCCCGCATAAAGCTGCGACCATAGTTTTCCCGTAAGGCCAGTGGCACCTGCCCCCGGTGTTCAAATTCCCAGGGATGTTTGTTGGCAGTGGGGTAATCTTCGATGTGTTTGACATCGCGCCCCCGTTCGAGTACGAGGGTTTTGAGTCCACCATCACACAATTCTTTGGCGGCCCAGCCACCACTGATGCCCGAACCTATGACGATGGCGTCGTAGCTGTTCTTTTTGCGAGCGTTTATATTGAGATTGGCCATTTTTGTTGAAATTTTAACTAGCTTTTTACGGGAACACATCCATGATAATGCCCCGGCACCATTTCATACTTCAAAAAAGTCGTCAGTACATACTCCGAAGTGGTGTAGCCCTGAATGGTCAGGTTTTTGATGAGGCTGTAAAAGTCTTTTAAATCCTTATCCTCCCCTTTTTCAATCTCCAGCAATAGAGCCTGTTTTTGGGCAAGGGGAAGGGCAGTAAATCCCTGTTGGAATTTGGATTGCGCGATATTGTCCACCCGAGTCAGGCTCTTTTCTACGTTTTCAACTACTTTTTTGTCGTAGCAGTCTGCCAGCATCGTGTTGATAAAGGCGGGCACGCCCAAGGATTTGGCCCCTTTAGTGTCCGATTCAGGAATGATGGCTTCAATGATGAGCGCCAGGGTATTGCCTTCCAGGGTAGGCAGCGGCAGGGCCATTGGGGGCAAAGTTTCCAGCGACCAGGCCTTGGCCCAGGTCGGTAGCGCGATCAGGCCTCCAGCCAATAACGCCATATTTTTGATGGATTTGCGTCGTTGCATGTAGTAGTATTGTAGAGTTGTTGTGATCTTAATTTGTTCAATTAAATAGAACCCGTCCGACCTTTGTAGTGGGCAAAAATAAGTGTTCATTTTTTCTAAGCCAAAGGATTTGATAAGACACTTAAAATGAACCGTTTACTTATCAAATCCTTTGGCAAAATGAACCTTTATTTTTTTATCGCCCTTTGAGGATCGGCCGCACATCTTTATTGTTTGCACTCAAGCGGGTACGGCTATTGTTGAAACTCAATTCGAGCTGATCTCCCGTAAAGTTGAACGTCAACAAATCGTGGTGTGGGCTTTCGATGTAGCGTAGGGTCAGAATAAAGGTATTTTCGTCTTTCCAATATCCGTTGATCGCGGTTTTTTTCAAACGAATGCCACTGGCGCGGGAAACAGGTTTGGACATCAATTCATTGCCAGGGAAAGTGGTTTCTCCAAATTTCCAGGCACCCAGGCCTGCACTCATGCTGTAGTTTTCCTGGTCACCCTGCCAATCGAGGGTACATTTGTTTTTGGAAAAAGCCAGTCGAATACTTTTTAAGCCCATTTCATTGGGTTCCAATTGAAAACTGCGCTTGGACCAAGGGGCCGGGATGCTGCTTTTTTCCACGGACAAAGCCAGCCCTGCCGTTTTGCTCTTCAGATTCGTGATGGCGCTGACGTCGGCATTGCGGGCGTCAAAAGCGGGCAGCAGGTGTTCCCAAACCAAATCCAGTTGCCCTTGCATGTTCGGACTTTCACTGGTGATGACCAGCACGGCGTCCTGCTCGGGCAGGACGATGGTATATTGACCATTGGCTCCATCGCCCCGGTAAGCATTATTGCGGCAGCGCCAAAACTGATAGCAGTAACCCTGTAGCCAATCGTTCTCCGCATTGGGGCGGGCAGGATTGGCTGGCGCAGGCTGTTGAATTTTGAAACTGGTTGCTTCTTCAATCCAAGCTTTGGACACCACTTGCTGGCCATTCCAGCTGCCTTTTTGCAGCAACAGCTGGCCAAATTTGGCCAGGTCTTCGGTTTTGACCCGGAGCCCCCAACCTCCTACATTGATGCCTTTGGGGCAGGTTTCCCAGTCCATACCTTCGATTTGGAGCGGATCAAACAAGCGAGGTTTGAGGTAATCGACGACTTTTTGCCCAGTCACTTTTTGCACGATTGCACTACATATGTAAGTGGCAGCGCTGTTGTACAAAAACTGGGTGCCGGGCTGGTATTTGAAGGGGTAAGCCAGGAAAGCTTTGACCCAATCTTCCTCTTTGCGCATGGCCTGCGAGGTATCTATCTCGTGGCCAACCGACATAGTCAAGAGGTCTTTGATGCTCAATTGGCGCAGTTCCGGGCTGATGTTGGCGGGTAGGGATTCGGGGAAAAACTGTATTACTGGATCCGTGACCTTGAGTTTGCCTTCCATCACGGCAAAACCTACCGCCGTAGACACAAAACTTTTGCTCATCGAGTACATGGTATGCCGCAAATCGGGGGCATAAGGAGCCCACCAACCCTCGGCGATCACCTGACCGTGGCGCAAGAGCATAAAACTGTGGAACTCGTGTTTGCTTTGGTTGATCGCATCGATAAAAGCGATGATCCGAGCAGCATCGACTCCCTGTGCTGCTGGGGTACTACGGGGGAGCATGCCATTGGTTTTGAGCAAAAACGCTTTAGGAAAACCAGCTCCCAAGCCAAAGTACAGACTAGTCAGCCCAATTTGAGCGACAAATGCTCGGCGCGTTGAACCCATTGTTTATAGTTTATGGTTTACGTAAAACAGATGTTTCCTTTGGCGCTTCATTTCGTTAAACGAATAAATTTTGTTGGTTTATAGTTCACTCAAATTTATGTTTTTATTTCTGGAAAAATAATAAGGTACAGCTGCATTTCCAAATCTCTGCTAATTTAGAGAAGATAAATTACCTTCGTCGACATGCTAAGGAACGGAAATCAAATAAAGCTGCATTTCGGCTGGGCCCTTTTTTGATTTCGCTGCGTTACTCGTTAGTTGCGTAGGCTTGCTATGCGCCTTCCTCGTGCCTTGCCAAATCAAAAAATTGCCGAGCCAATTCTGTACCTTTATTTGATTTCTGTTCCTTATGACCAATGCACGCGATTATTTACTGTCTATTTGGCCACAGCTTCCCGGAGAAGTGGTAGAAGACCTGGCGGCCATTTTTCAGGAGCACAGCGCCAAACGCAAAACCATACTCACCGCCGAAGGTGAAGTGGAAAAATACCTCTACTTGGTGCAAGATGGGGTACAACGGGCGTATGCCATTGGGAGCGACGGGCGTGAGGCCACGCTGGTGTTTACTTATGCGCCCTCTTTTTCAGGAGTGGCCGATTCTTTTTTGTTGCAACGGCCTTCGCGGTATTGGTTTGAAACGCTTACCCCGAGTAAATTTTTACGCGCGAGTTTTCGGGATTTTGATGCCGTTTTGCTCAAACATCCGCTGTTGGAGCGCCTAATTCGTTTGGCCTTGAGCGAAACGTTAGAGGGCGTATTGGTGCGCCAGATCGAATTACAATCGTATACCGCCGAGCAGCGCTTTCGAACCTTGATGGCACGGAGCCCACACCTGTTGCAGCTCGTTCCACACAAATACATTGCCAATTACCTGGGCATGGACGCCACCAACTTCAGCAAACTTTTGGGGCAAATCAAGATCTGAACGCATGTTTAAGCAAATCTTGGTTTTTACCAAGGTTTTTGGAGTGGAAGCCCCGTAGGTTTGCAGAAAAATAACACATATGCAAGCCAATACCCTTTTGGATACCCTCTACCAGCAGACCGAAACCATGCTGGACAAAGCTGTAAGTGAATGGCAAAACATGCCGCCACAAAAACTGAATGTGGAGCCAGCCCCGGGCAGATGGAGCGCGGCACAATGCCTGGCGCACTTGAATGCTTACGGGAATTACTATTTGCCCGCCATTGAAAAAGCCATTCAACAGGCCAAACAGTCTGGGAGTACGCCAACTGATGAATTTCGAAGTAGTTGGCTAGGTACATATTTTACAAAATTGATGCAACCGGATTCCAAAACCAAAATGAAATCACCTACTAACGCGATCCCACCCACATTTTTAAATCCTGCGGCAGCTTTGGCCCAATTCATCGACCAACAAGAGCGGATGTTGAAACTGATCGAAGCAGCCCGAACGGTGAACTTGAATCAAGTGCGAATTCCCATTTCCATTGCGCAGTGGATTCGTCTGAAATTGGGCGATACCTTTGGGTTTTATACAGCGCATCATCGGCGGCATGTGTTGCAGGCGGAGCGGGCATTGGAGGCAGTTTCGAATCCGGTAATGGCAGCGGTGAAGTGATTTTGAGGCAGAATGGGTATAAATGCACCATTGCTGAGGTGTTTCTTAAGTGTCTTAGGTTTCTTAGGTGGTAAAAAATGGAGCGCGGCATATTTTTCACCACCTAAAAAACCTAAGACAGCACCTCACCTCCCCAACCACCCCTTAAACGCCTCCACCTTTTCCCGACTGATCAACACATCCTCCTCATCCGGTGGCTCTCTCAGTATCACCTTCAAGCGGCTGTTGGTGTAGCTGGCCACTGATTTGATCGCCCCAATCGAGATGATGTACTTGCGGTTGATGCGGTAAAAATCGGCGGGATCAAGCAGGTCTTCCACTTGCTCCAGGGTATAGTCGATCAGGTATTTGCGGCCATTTTGGTGGCGCAACCAGACGATTTTGTTTTCGCTGTACAGGTAGTCGATTTCATGGCTGTTGATGCTGTGTAGGTGGTCGCCAATTTTGACCATGAAGCGGGTTTTGTAAGTCGGTTGCCGGATTTGGCTACTCATTTGTTGCATCAGGAGGCGCATCAACTCGGCATCGGGTATTGGTGCAGTGGCAGGAGATTCAGCACTCAGCAAGCGCCATTTTTCCAGCGCTTTTTGCAGATCAGCCAGCTCAAATGGTTTCAACAAATAATCGATGCTGTTGACCTTAAAGGCACGCAGCGCGTACTCATCATAAGCGGTGGTAAAAATGATTGGGCAGGTAATGGCGCATTGCTCAAAAATGGAAAAACTCAAACCATCGGCCAATTGGATGTCGAAAAAAGCCAGATCTGGTCGGGCATTTTCGCTAAACCAACGCACCGCCTCCCGCACCGAGTCCAATACGGTCAGCACCTCTACATCCTTTTCGATGCGTTGTAAAGCCTGGATCAATCCTTCGGCGGCCAGTTCTTCGTCTTCAACAATCACTATTCTCATGCGGGAATCAGGGGGATTTTAACGGTAAAAAAACCGGGTTCCTGTGGAGTGAGTACGGGTTTATCACTTAAAAACTTATAGCGCGCACTGATGTTTTCCAAACCAACCCCCGTCGATTCACCTACGTTCAATTTGGTTTGTAACTTATTGCGAATTACCATATAATCCTCATTTTCTAAAAGTACTTGAATGAGCAATGGATTTGATTTTGACGCTTCATTGTGTTTCAAAGCATTTTCGACCAACATCTGCAAAGTTAAGGGTGCCAGGCTGATGCCTTCCAATTGGCTCAATGCCGGATCAATCTCAATCTGTAAACTCTCCCCAAAGCGGATTTTCATCAAAAAAACATACGCTTCCAGTTGTTTCAGCTCTTCTTCCAGGGGCACCACTTCCTTTTCCCGGCTGTCGAGCACATAGCGGTACACATTGGCCAATTGTTTGATGAAACGTTCAGCCAAGTCCGCGTCTTTGTGCACCAAAGTAGCCAGCACATTGAAGTTGTTGAATAAAAAATGGGGATTGACCTGGTTTTTCAGGGTTTCGTAGCGCGCGGCCATTTGTTCCTTTTTCAGTTGTTCCGCTTCAATCAGCGTTTCTTTCCAGGCCAGCAAAAAACCTCGCCCATGCATGAAGGCGGAGATCAAGACGGTGATGATTAGGGTAACAAAAAATGATCCGTTCATAATTTCATGCCTGAGTCCGTCCCAGGTAAGCATCCAGGGGTACAGAACGCTGGATAGCCAGACCAAAATCAGCCAGGCCACAAAAGTATAAATGAGTGTAGCAAAAACAGTCACCACCAAACGGGTTGTGGAGTTTTTAGTCCAGGGAAAATGAATGCTCAATGCATCGGCTAGATATGAATTTCCACTCCACATAAATACGCTTCCTGTGCCATTCATAATCCATTGCCGGAAAAAAATCCACAGGCTCCTTTCATCGTCAAAAAGCAATTCCAGGCCGCTGAGGGCGCCGCCCAGGAGGAGGAAGACGAGGACGAATTCTTTGAGGTATTTCACGGTGTTTAAGTTGAGGAAGGTTGAGTGAGGTTGAGAAGGTTTAGGCTGCCGCAGCGATTTTGACAAATTCTCGTGTGAGCCGCTGCGGTAGCCTAAACCTTCTCAACCTCCCTCAACTTTCTAAACCAATTTACTATTTCACTTTTTCCGCCAATTCACCAGCCTCCGTTGCACCCCAGTTCGGATGAAAAGCAGAAGCTGGTTTAAAGGCAGCATAAGCAGCTACGGCCTTTTGTAAATCGGGGGCAGCCTTAGCAGCGCCGCCGCCAAAAAACTCGGGCATATTGAGGGTGAAGTTGCCCCGAAGATAATAAACTCTGGGATTGGCGGGGTTCAAAGACTCGGCTTTTCCCAGTGTCGCAAAAATTTTCCCACTCATTTCGGCACCTTTAGTCATTGGGTCTTCTAGCAGTTGTAATTGATAAGCAAAGGCTTCCAACGCCACCAACTCAGATTCGTTGGGGGCAATTTTTTGACCCGCCTGGATTTCACTCAAGGCCGTTTTGGCCAATGCCTGCGCTTCGGTCATGTTGCTTTCCATGATGCTGTACCCGGCCCAAAGGTGGTTGAGCGCTGCGTAGTATTGGGGCAACCACTCGGCAGCTTCGGCACTGGCAATGCGAGAAAAAGTATTGGCGGTATTTTTCAGGTCTTCAGGTCCTTTGGCTGCCGACATCTGGCCGAGCGCTTTGCCCATGGCCATTTGGAATTTTTCATTTTGGGCGCTTAGGCTGGTGGCGCAGAGGGTGAAGGTGATTAGGAAAATTGCGAGATTTTTCATTGTGTTATGGTTTTTCAGTTGATTGATTTTTGGTTATTGGGCACCCACGTAGGGGTGCCCGTACATGCGCGCGGGTCGTAGGGGTGCCCCTCTGTGGGCACCCACCTGTAAGGGCAACCACGTAGGGTTGCCCCTACAGGTCGTCATTGTTCCCCTGGTTTTTCACAAATTTTTCCCCAATGGTCATGATCAAACCCAAGAAAATAAACCGTTTGGCCGGGGGCAAAATCGGCGAACCCGAAAAATGCCCCTGCTCATCGGGCGTACTTGCATAACGATAACCCGATACCTGTCGGAAGCCGGGAACGTTATTCGCCGCGATGTACACTACCGTGAAATTGTCCTTGATATTGGTGATGTAGGACAAGGTCAAACTCAAATCCTGAAATACAGGTGTTCGACTTCCGTTAAAGACTGAGCTGTTTGGGTCGTTGTAGGGCCGTCCCGATTGGAAGGCATAAGTGGTACTCAACATGGTGTTCAAGCCATGAATCCAATGCTTATAAACGACCGCAACGTTGTGTTTGGCGGCAAAATAAGGCGTAGCCTGTGTTGGGAAATCCCGATAATTGCGCTCCGTATCCAAAAAACTGTACGACACGTAATAATCGCCATTTTTGATGCTTTTGGAATCCCGCCAAAACAAGTCGATGCCCCGTGCATAGCCGTAGCCCGTGTTTTGGGGCAACTCCGCAGTTGTTTTGAGCAAGTTGTGGTAGTTTTTATAATAGCCTTCTACCCGAAATATGTAGCCTTCCACTTGTTTTTGATAGGTCAAAATGTAATGGTCGGCTTGTTCAAATCCGACATCGGTACTGCGTCGCATTTGGGTATGTTCGGGAGTTTGGTAAAACTGGCCGAAAGAAAAAGCCAACTGCTCACCTTTGCCCAAAATATAGGCGGTGGACAAGCGGGGCGCTACATTGCCACGCCCCAACAGAGTCGAATGTTCTGCGCGTACGCCTACCCGGGCCAGCCATTTTTCACTAAACTTGAGGTCGGTTTCCGCAAAAGCGGCCAGATAGTTCTCGTTATGTAGCGTTTTGAAAGTTTCGCCCTCGGTGTAATTTTCATCAAAACCGCTCCAGATGTGTTCGGCCCCAAATTTGAGTTTGACGGCTTCGCTCAAGGATTTGGTCAGGGTGAAGCGGGTTTGCGCCGATTGTTGCAGGGTATTGAGCTGGAAGTTTTGGCGGATTTTATCGCGGTTCCAAGTGTAGGCACTGCCGACGAACAATGTCCAATCCTTGAATACCACATCGCGGTATGAAGTGTTGAGGTACAGGTTTTCACCGCTCAGTTTGAGGGGCATTTTTTGCTTTTCATCTCCGTCAACCGCCACGTTCATGTTGAAGCCATTGCTTAAACCACTGGCGTAGAATTTGAAGATGCCCGTTGAGCTGGTTTTCGTTTTAAAGCTGAGCTCTACATTGCCCGATTCTGGTGCCTGTTTCCAGTCAAAGTTTTGTTTGATCAGTTTAAAATACGGGCTGAGGTTGGAATAGGTACCGCTGACACTCAAGGAGCTTTTACCCCAGCTTTTTTGTTGCGACAATCCCCCGCCTACCGAGAGCAATTGAATTCCGGTAGTGTTTTGCGTCGCCACGTCGCTGCTGTTGAGGATCAGGGCCGAGGACAAAGCCTGGCCGTATTCCGCCGAATAGCCTCCCGAACTGAACATCATGCCCTTGAACATAAAGGGCGAAAAACGATTGCGGGCAGGCAGGTTTCCGGTAGTGCTGTTGTAGGCGTTTTGCACGTAGAGGCCGTCGATCAAGGTGCGGGTTTCATACGCTGCTCCACCCCGCACCAGTAGTTGCCCACTTTCCTGGTTGCGCACCGTGCCCGGCAAGGTCAGCATAGCCCCGGTGATGTCGGCTACTGCGCCTGCAGTCAGGGCGATGTCGACCGATTTGAGGATGACGCTTTTTTTGGTGTCGCTGGCTTCAAATACGCCCGCTACGATGGTTACGGCATTGAGTTCGTTGACTGTTTCTTTGAGATTGAGGTTGAACTCCAAATTTTGGTCCTTCAACTCAAGCGACATGCTCAGGGTATCAAAACCGATGTAGGTGATTTGTAAAACCTGTTTGCCTTTTTCCTCGGTATTGAACCTAAATTGGCCATCGAGATCGGAAGAAGCGCCATCATAAGTGCCCCTTAGGACGATGTTGGCACCGATGATGTTTTCGCCCGTATTGCTTTTTACAACGCCTTTGATGGTGATGCTTTGAGCATGTACCATCAGGCAAAAAAGACCAAAAACGATGCTGAGTAATTCCTTTTTCATGGCGGTAGGTTCAACGAACTTGGGTTGAACGCTACAAAGATGCTGGATGAGGAGGTCACTAAAAAAAATAGCTTACTGAAGTGTAGAAGGACTAAACTGAACTGTGGGAACTTGGGAGTGAAGTAAATTAAAAACCAATCATTTCGACAACAAATCTTTCTGAAAAACACCAAACAGCCCCCCTCCTACTCCATACATCACTACATCCCATATATCAGCAGTATAACGTTGAAAAAACAGTGGAAGTACGCATTCAAAAACCAAACTTACGTACAAGGTGGCAACCAAAATCATCGCCCCACTCAGATATAAGCCCGCATCTGCCCTAACCCAACGCATGACCAACACCGCACTGGAAAGCAACAACGGCATACACAACAAATCCGCAAAATAATGGCTAAAAAACGGGGGCACAGGCACCTGGCCAAACTTCAAAACCAGGTGCACCAGATACAAAGCAAACAACAACCACAAGAAGAGATAACGCCGCATCATACCTGATCCATTATCCCGGCGCAAGTGCAACCATGGCAATCAGAGCGGTAATGGCGATTAAAAAAACCCACCAAGCCGAGTTCAAAACCGAAAATTTCAGCTTGTCGATCGGCGCATCCGATTCCTTCAGTCGCTTCAAGTAATTGCTGAATTGAGTCAAGGGACGCTGCTGTTCCTCCTGGCGCAGTTTTTCCCGCGATTGCTCCATTTGCAGTTCGTGGCTAAGCAACTCATTGCAATTGCTGCAATAGTCCCGATCCTCATTCCAGGTCTGGCAAGCGGGGCATTTGATCCGTTTGGACATGTCTATTTGTTTGGTTTCAGGTGAAAAACAATCTGGCGATCAAAGGTATCCTTTCTCATCGCCTATTAGGGCAATAAAAAAATAAGTGTTTCATTTTGCCAAAGGATTAGATGAGTAAACGGTTCATTTTAAGTTTCTTATCGAATCCTTTGGCTCAGAGAAAATGAACACTTATTTTTGCCCCACTACTTACTGTGTAATTAGACACCTTTTTGTCCCCGTCGTAGGCAAAAACCCACCGATTTATATCCTTTTTTTTCATCACCACCATTTTGCACTCCCTCCCCCAACCCATGGCTTTAGCCGTGGGAGGGGACACACCGCCTCAACCCATGACTTTAGTCGTGGGCTCTTAGCCGTGGAAGGGGATACAAAGACCCAGCCCGTGGGTTTTTCAAAGATCAACCGATCTCCACCACCCTCCTTACCTTCTCCTCCCGCAAAAACAGCGGCAAATTCCGCATAATCGACTCCTTCAAAGCCCCCAAAATCCGCCGCTTGCTAAAATGTGGATGCGTCAACAAACTAATCTCCCGCACGGGCGCCGGTGCCTGAAAAAAGCGCACATACTGCATCTGATCCTCATCCAGGTCTAGCACGGCCAACTGCGGCAATATCGTAATACCCGAATGATTCTCCACCAGCCGCCGCAAGGTCTCCAAACTACCCGCCTCATAAGCGATATTGCCCCAGCCACTTTGCGCTTTTTGCAAGGCGCATAGGTTCACCACCTGGTTGCGCAAGCAGTGCCCTTCCTCCAGGAGCACCAAACGGTTGGGATCAATATCATCGGTAATCAAATACCGTTTTTCCAGGATGGAAGCTTCCCTCGGGGCATACGCCACAAATTCCTCGTAGAACAGACAGTCTTTGACAAACAGTTCTTCTTCCGTGGGTGTAGCCAGTAGCAGCGCATCCAGTTGTTCTCGTTTGAGTAAGGCCAGCAAGTTTTCCGTAGTCCGCTCATGGACGTGCAATTTGATGTCAGGATACCGATCCGAAAAATCCTTTAAAAACAGCGGCAAAAGATAAGGAGCCAAGGTCGGAATAATGCCCAGGCGAAACTCCCCACTCAAGGTTTCACAATGGTCGCTCACCAGCAGGCGCAGCGCCTCGGCTTCGCGCAAGACGCGCCGGGCTTGTTGAATGAATGGAGTGCCCAATTCGGTGGGCAAGATCGGCTGCCGACTGCGGTCGAACAATTTCACGCCCAGCTCATCCTCCAACTTTTGCAAAGCCGCACTCAAGGATGGTTGCGCCACATGGCATTCTTCGGCGGCAGTTGAAAAACGGCGGTGGTTATCCAGGGCAACCACATATTCTAATTGCTGTAGTGTCACTTTGTGATAGTTTTTGTCTATGCAAAGATAGAAACGATTATTATTTTAAATGAGTTTAACACCTGCACCATCTTCTTTTCAGCAAAAAAATACAACCGATTGCATTTTTTCAAAACAAAAAAGCCTTTCATTATTTGGCGATACAGCGAAAATCCGCTAATTGATTGGCATACCTCTGAAAAAAACTGCAAAATATTTTACGCAATCGATTTCATAAATTAAAATCCTTTTACGACATTTACCCCGTGATCCAGAGCATGTCTGAATATTTTTGTTTTAAGCGAAAATGAGGCCGATTTGCAGCAAAACAAAAAAAATCAGACAGGCTCTCAGCATTTTCAATTACCTGCATACTTACATCGACATGTGTATCCAAAACCTGCTTCGAATATTTTTGATGCTCGGATTACTTTGTCCGACGGTAGGATGGGCTCAAATAGTAGGCGGGCCGCAGTATGTAAGTGAAGCGGTGATACAAGATGGTTTTGCACTGTTTACTCGGGGACAAGTCGCCCCGATTGTAGCCAGCAAACAAGATTATGCAGGAGTGGATCGGGCCATCCGCAATTTGCAAACTGATTTATCGAAAGTAACCCAGGCAAATGCCGATATAGTTTATGACCAAATCCCCAAGGGTAAAAAATCCATCGTGCTCATTGGCACCCTGGGCAAACACCCCTTGATCGATCAATTGGTCAAAAACAAAAAACTCAACATCTCCGACTTGCCCGGCAAGTGGGAAACCTTTTCTATTCAAACTATAAACAAACCATTTTCCAACGTCGATAAGGCACTGGTGATCGTAGGCAGCGACAAACGCGGCACGATCTTCGGTGCCTACGATGTTTCCTCCCAAATCGGCGTCTCCCCCTGGCATTGGTGGGCGGATGTGCCTGTCAAAACCAAGTCAGCCATTTACATTAAGGTTGGAGCCTATACCCAAGGTGAACCCAAAGTCAAGTACCGGGGCATTTTTATCAACGACGAAGCCCCAGCGCTATCGGGTTGGACCAAGGAAAAGTTTGGTGGTTTCAACCATCAGTTTTACGAAAAAGTATTTGAACTCATCCTGCGCCTGAAAGGCAATTTCCTCTGGCCAGCCATGTGGGGCAACGCCTTTTACGACGACGACCCATTGAATGCTAGCCTGGCCGATGAATATGGCGTGGTCATCAGCACCTCCCACCACGAACCCCTCATGCGCGCACACGACGAGTGGAGGCGTTATGGCAAGGGGGGCAAATGGAACTACGCCACCAACGATTCCACCCTGCGCGAGTTTTGGCGGCAGAGCATCAAACGGATGGGCAACAACGAAAGTGTGGTCACCCTCGGCATGCGCGGCGACGGCGACGAACCGATGACCCAAGGCACTGCCATCGAACTGCTCGAAGGGATTGTGACGGATCAACGCAAAATCATCGTCGAAACGACGGGCAAACCCATCCAAAAAACCCCACAGGTTTGGGCCTTGTACAAAGAAGTCCAGGACTACTACGACAAAGGCATGCGGGTGCCCGACGATGTGACCCTGCTGCTCTGTGACGACAACTGGGGCAACATCCGCAAACTCCCCAAACTGGATGCCAAACCTCATTCCGGCGGTTACGGCATTTATTACCACTTCGATTATGTAGGTGGGCCGCGCAACTACAAATGGCTGAATACCAATCCACTGCCACGCATTCACGAACAAATGAGCTTGGCTTACACTTATGGTGCTCGCCAAATTTGGGTGGTCAATGTGGGCGACATCAAACCGATGGAATTCCCCATTTCCTTCTTTTTGGACCTGGCTTGGGATCCCACGCGGATTGCGCCCGATCAAGTCCAGGCTTATTCTGAGCAATGGGCGGCACAACAATTTGGCGGCACTTATGCTAAAGAAGTCGCTAACCTTTTGGCCAAATACGCCAAGTACAATGCCCGGCGCAAACCAGAATTGTTGAGCCCCGATACCTATAGCTTGTTCCACTACCGCGAAGCCGAAACGGTGGTCAAAGAGTACAATGCCCTTTTGGTTCAGGCTGAAAAAATCAACACCAGTTTACCGCCACAATACCGCGATGCTTTTTTTCAACTGGTCCTCCATCCCATTCAGGCTTGTGCCAATTTAAATGAGTTGTATTATACAGTAGCTTTAAATAGGCTATATGCCAAACAAGGGCGCAGCGCTACTAGCAGCATGGCCGAAAAAGCCCGGGCATTGTACCAGCGCGACAGCGAAATCAGCGAGTATTACAACAAAACCCTAACCAATGGCAAATGGAGCCATATGATGGATCAAACCCACATTGGTTATACCTATTGGCAACAACCGACGCAGAATAAAATCCCCGACTTGAGTACTTATGAGGCACCCACCGCGGCCAAAATGGGAATCGCCGTCGAAGGCAATGCCCTGGCGCGCACCGATGCTTTAGATCCCCTGGTTTTACCTACCTTTTATGCTCAAACTCCTGAAATCGGGCATTATCTGGACATTTTCAATCAAGGCAAAACTTCTTTTACTTACCAAATCTCGAGTACGGCTAATTGCCTACAAATTGATCCCCAGCAAGGAAAAATTGAAAACGAACAACGCATCGAAATTCGGGTAGATTGGAGCAAAGCCCCGCGTGGCTACACCCGCCTACCACTGCTCATCAAGGCATCTACCGGGCAGGAGATCAGTGTATATCTCGATGTGCAAAATAACCTTAGCCCCGAATTGGCCAATTACAAGGGCTTCATCGAAACAGATGGTCATGTGTCAATTTTGGCAGAACATCATACCCAGGCAATCGAAAGTCCAGCCTTAAAATGGCAGCAATTGCCGGATATTGGTCTCTTGGCGGGTGGCGTAACCACCAGCCCGGCTACCGCGAGCATCAAAAATCCAAGCTCAAGCACTCCTCGTCTGGAATACTCTTTTTACAGTTCCAAAATTGGGGAAATCAGGATCAACGCCCTGTTCTCCCCTACTCTGGAATTCAACGAATCCAGCGGCTTGCGCTACGCAATTTCTATCGATGACGGACCGATTCAAACCATCAACCTGCACCAGGATAAATCCAATCAAGCCTGGGAACGCAGCGTGGCCAACAACATCCGCAGCCTCTTTTCCACCCATGTTTTGACCCAAGCTGGTCCACACACTTTGAAGTATTGGGCCATTGACCCAGGCATTGTTTTACAAAAATTCGTCATTGATTTAGGTGGGGTAAAAAATTCTTATCTTGGCCCTGCGGAAAGTCCACGTAAAGATTTGTTAATCAGTCCAAATTCTAAACAATGATTCAAACCATGCGTTGGTTTGGGCCAAAAGATCCGGTTAGCCTCGCCCACATCCGTCAGGCGGGCTGTACCGGGGTGGTCACTGCCTTGCATCAAATTCCAGTCGGAGAAATCTGGTCGCCAGAAGCCATCGCAGAACGGATTGTCCTCATCGAGAAAGCGGGGGGCCTGTATTGGTCGGTGGTTGAAAGTTTACCCGTACACGAAGCCATCAAAAAAGGGCTGCCTAGTCGCGATGAGTACATTGCCAATTATCAAATCTCGCTGCGGAACCTGGCTGCTGCTGGCATCCAAACGGTGTGTTACAACTTCATGCCCGTATTGGATTGGTCGCGCACTGATCTGGTGTACGAGTTGCCCAACGGTGCCAAAACCTTGCGCTTTGTCTGGCAAGACTTTGCAGTGTTTGATTTGTGCATTTTGAAGCGCCCGGGTGCCGATCAGGATTATACACCCGAAGAGCAAAAAGCAGCAGTGGCTCATTTTTCCAGTATGAGTACGCGGGAGAAGGATAAATTGCAAAAGACAGTGTTGTTGGGTTTACCAGGCTCAGAAGAGGCATTTACACTGGAGACTTTTCAAAGTTTGTTAGACAATTACGCCCAGATTGGTGACACTGAATTGCGCCAAAATTTGTATTACTTCATCCAACAAGTTGCGCCAGTAGCCGCCGAATGTGGCATTAACCTGTGCATCCACCCCGATGATCCACCCCAGCCCTTGCTGGGTTTGCCCCGCGTGGTGAGTACCGCCGCCGACCTGCAACAACTGCTGGATGCTTGTCCGATTCGCGCCAACGGGATTACCTTTTGTACGGGTTCCCTCGGGGTTCGGGCCGACAATGATCTACCGATTATGTTTTCCCGTTTTGCCGAACGCATCCACTTCATCCACCTACGTGCTACCAAACGAGAAGACAATCCCCTGAATTTCCACGAAGCCGATCACCTTAATGGCGATGTTGACATGTATGCCGTTGTCAAAGCGATTGTGCTCGAAGAAAAGCGCCGGTCCGGCGCAGGCTACAAAGATGCCCAAATCCCTTTTCGGCCCGATCACGGCCATCAGATGTTGGATGATTTGGGTAAAAAAACGTATCCTGGTTATTCGGCTATTGGAAGGTTGAAGGGTTTGGCAGAAATCCGGGGATTGGAAATGGGAATTCGATTGTCTTTTCGGTGACAAAGTCAATACGGCTTTTTCTTTGCATCTATTTGAATATTGAAATAGGTTGGTATTTTATTTCAGCATTTATTTGTAATTAATCTAGATTAATATTGCCCTGCTTTTGGCACTTTTTCTATTTGGTTAATCGCTAGTTTATTGAAAAACGCTACCTTGCAACAACATCAATATCTGCTGCGATGTCTACCATGAACCATAGAATTTATATTTCCATTCTTGTTTCCATTATCGTAATTGTTACCTTTCTTCTATTTTATTTTGGAATAGGCTATTACCTTACTCCACTGGAAGAAAGATTTTACCATCCCCATCATTCCTGGTTTAAACCCAGTGGTTTTTATGGTCATGGCCTGGGCATTATTGGTACCTTATTGATACTTATTGGCGTGTTTGGGTACAAAGCCCGCAAAAAAAACCGAGTCCTTTCCCGTTTGGGGCGACTCAAACACTGGCTGGAGTTTCACATTTTTTTATGTACACTTGGCCCGATCATGATCTTATTCCATACTGCTTTCAAATTTGGAGGAATTGTTTCGGTAAGTTTCTGGAGCATGGTGGCTGTCGTAGCCAGTGGAGTAATTGGTCGGTTCATTTATATTCAGATTCCAAGAACTATTGAAGGTGGCGAGTTAAGTCTCGCTGAAATCCAACAGCTCAAATTGAATCTGGAAGAGGTGTTAAAAAATACTTACAAACTGGATGATGCCAGTTATGCTGAAATTCGTCAAGCAACAGAATTGAATTCCGATGCCAATTCCGGTAAAAAAAACGTGGTAAGCCGGATGATTGAAAAACATTGGGCTGATCAGGTTACGTTCCGACGCATCCGGCTGGCACTGCGCAACCAGGATTTAAAATTGAAGGATAGGCAGCGCATTGTAAAATTAATTCGCAATGAAGTGAGTTTAAACAATAAAATCGAGCGCCTTCAAACCATGCAAAAGCTTTTCAAATATTGGCACGTTGCGCATTTACCCTTTGCCATGATCATGCTGGTAATTATGGTGATTCATGTAGCTGTGACGCTGGCATTTGGTTATCGTTGGATTTTTTAGTACTTAATTGATTATGGTTTTAGAACAACTCTTAATTTACGGTGCAGTAACGCTCTTTTGTTTGGGTGTCCTCTGGATTTACCTGAAAAAGCTGAAAAAAACTTCAAAAGAAGTTGAGGCTAAAATTGAGCAAGCCAAACAAGATGGGCTGTTTGAGCCCATTTCACTTCATCCAGTTATTGATCTGGGTACTTGTATTCAAAGTGGAGCTTGTGTCCTGGCATGCCCAGAGAAGGATATTTTGGGGATTGTGAATGGCCGGGCTGCATTGATCAACGCTTCACAATGTATTGGTCATGGTGCCTGCTTTCACGCATGCCCGGTAGAAGCGATTTCGCTGGTGATAGGTACCGAAAAACGAGGGGTCGATTTGCCACATGTCAACCAGGATTTTGAAACGAATGTCCCAGGCATGTACATTGCTGGGGAGTTAGGTGGCATGGGGCTGATTAAAAACAGTGTCGAGCAAGGTGAAGCTGCGGTTGAAAGCATTGTGAAATCAGGCCTTTCTAAAAAGAACGCGGGGTATGATCTGGTCATTGTTGGCGCAGGCCCTGCGGGAATTTCGGCTTCTTTGACAGCAAAAAAACATGGGTTGAATTTCCTCACCTTGGAGCAAGAATCGCTGGGGGGAACGGTTTATAATTTCCCACGTTCGAAGGTGGTAATGACTGCACCCATGGACATTCCCCTTTTTAAAAAAGTCAAACTTTTTGAAACCAGCAAAAAAGAATTGTTGGACTTGTGGCAAGAAGCCTTGGCTAAAAATGGGATTCAAATACGCGAGCAGGCCAAAGTAGATCAAATTACTTCTGCTGCTGATGGATTTACGGTTGCATTGGCCAGTGGTGAAAAAATCCAAGCCCAAAGGGTACTATTGGCAATAGGCCGCCGAGGAACTCCCCGTAAACTGGGAATCCCGGGAGAGGAGCTGGAAAAAGTGGCCTATAAAGTGCTTGAGCCGGAGATGATTTCCAACAAACGCATCGTAGTCGTAGGCGGCGGGGATTCTGCAATTGAGGCAGCGCTGGCTTTGGCTGAGCAAAATAACGTAATACTGAGTTACAGAGGTGAGGCATTCAGTAGATTGAAACCCAAAAACCGGGAAAACCTTGAACGCGGTCGAAACTTAAAACAACTCGAAGTTATGCTCCAATCCAATCTGGTTCGCATTACCGAAGCACAAGTCGAATTCAAGCATTCCAATGGAAAACCTAGCGAAAATATAGAAAATGACCTTGTCTTCATTTTTGCTGGAGGTGAGCTACCTACCGATTTTCTCAAAAAAGCAGGCATCGAAATCACTACCCGATTTGGGTATACTGTCAGAAAACACAAGCATTGAGCAGGCCAATTCTACATATTACCCTGATTTTATTGCTTTTCCTGATGGTACATCCAGGGTGGGCACAGATTTCACCTGGAGAGTTGGCCAAATCACACTCTAGCCTGGAAGGGATTTCCAATTGTACCCAATGCCACACCTTAGGAGATAAAGTGTCAAATGACAAATGTTTAGCTTGTCATAAAGAAATTAAATCCAGAATTGCCCAAAACAAGGGTTACCATTCATCCAAAGACATTAAGGGGAAAAGCTGCGCGAGTTGTCACAATGACCACCACGGCAAGAATTTTGACATGATCCACTTTAATCCGGATCAGTTTGACCACAAATTGTCAAAATATGAGCTGACTGGGGCTCATTCAAAGGTTGATTGTCGGAGCTGCCACAAATCAGAATGGATCAAAGACGCCGAACTAAAAAAACGAAAAGGGACTTATCTGGGAACAGGGACTTCCTGTAAGGACTGCCACGCTGACGTACACAGGGGAACTTTGTCCAAAGAATGTACACAATGCCATACAACAGAAGCCTTTGAACCAGCTTCCAAGTTCAACCACAATAATGTAGATTTTACACTTAAAGGCAAACACAAATCTACTGACTGCAAGGCTTGCCACCCAATTGAGACCAGAGAAGGGAAGAAATTTCAGAAGTTTAAAGGCATTGAATTTCAGAATTGTTCCAGTTGCCATGAAGATGCCCATCGTAATAATCTTGGCCCCAATTGTAGGGAATGCCATACGGAAGAATCTTTTCAGTCACACGCGTTATTGACTCAATTTAACCACAGCCAAACCCCTTTCGCTTTAAAAGGAAAACACAAACAGGTGGATTGTGCCAAATGCCACAATCTTAATGTTGCGGCCACGTCTATCTTTCAGGAAAAAAAAGGGATTGTAACGTCAAACTGCAAATCTTGCCATGAGGATGTACACAAAGGTAAGTTTGGCAATAATTGCGCTGAGTGCCATCAGGAAAGTTCTTTCAAGACGCTCAAGAATATGGACAATTTCAATCACGGACTTACCAGTTACCCTTTGCAAGGAAAACATATTGCAGTTGATTGTAAGGCTTGTCATAGCGAAGACTACACGGTTCCAGTGCCGCACAATACCTGTGCGAGTTGCCATAAGGATTATCACGAGGGGCAGTTTGTCCGCAGCACCGGGGCAGCAGTCGATTGTGCGGTTTGTCATACGGTGAATGGGTTTAAAGAGAGTACCTATACCATAGCACAGCATGCGCTCTCAAAATTCCCGTTAACGGGTGCACATCAGGCAACCCCTTGCTTTGCTTGCCATTTGAAACAAGAAAAGTGGTTGTTCCGCAACCTCAAGATGAACTGCGTGGATTGTCACGAGAATATTCACAAAAGCGAGATTGATGTAAAGTATTACCCAAATCAAACTTGCTCAGCATGTCACCTCACTACGGACTGGAAAAGTAGCTCGTTTGACCACAGTAAAAGGGTGTAATTCAAATTGTCGCAGACAATTTGAAAAAGGCTTATCTTGAGTACAAAGCCAATTAAGATGAGCAAGGAAGAATTTCTGGCCCTAGCGGCCTCACGTTACGAAGCGCTTAATAAGCTCAATGAAATCAAGG
>NZ_JBGSLK010000026.1:0-182777 GCF_041740695.1 Haliscomenobacter sp.
ATAATCAACAGCAGTTGATTGATCACAACGTGGCAGCCTTCGACTGTTTTTGGTAGCTCCAACTCAATGTTTTTGATGCCCTAAGATACTTTTTATTTTCATATTTAGCAGCCGCCGAAGGCGGCTGCTAAATAGTTACCATTTTTTATTGTAATGCTGTTGGCCAAATGCTAAATGCAGCTGAATTAAAATGCATACAATACGATTTTTATGTGTTTATCCGTTGTAGAGTTTTTTATCTATGTATTTACCCTTTCTTTCAGCGTATGTATTGGCTAAAAAAATTAGCAACTCAATTTTAAAATCATAAATAATTACATCATGAAACAGTTAAAATGGCTGTGTTTTATTTTGTTTGCTCTAGTTGTGAATCCTTTTTTGCAAGCCCAAAAGGTGATAGAACTTAATTTTCCTCCTAGTAAAGGTGAAAAAATTGATCTTGGCGGGCTTCAAAAAATAAAAAAAGGAGAATTTTACCAAATTCACATCAAGGGAATCAATCTGAATATCTACCAGGTCGGCATCAACCAACAGGATTCGGTATTGTCAAAACCACTGAGTGCGCTAGAGTTTGGAAGCTTTAATTTGGACTTGATCAACAAGTTGGTAAGTAGCCTGTCCACTTCGGTTTCAGGTATTGTAAAAAACAACAACACCCTTTCGTTAATGGAGAACAGTAGTAATGTTTTTAAACCTGATTCATTGAGCCGACTTACGTTTGAAATTTATGCCACATTTTCTTTGAAGGACAGTCTAAGTAAATTACAAATGAATCTTGATAATTGGAGACTCAAGTTTAATAAAATCTTATTGGAAGCCAAAAGGAACACTCCAAATTATGGCAATGATCTAAACTATACTCATCTATGGTCGAGCATAGATGGTATTCGGAAAAGATTAAACCAAATATCCATTGATGTACGCCAAAATGAAGAAGAGTATATTAAGTATTCAGATTTAAATATTGCCCCGATTATTGCTGAAGGTGAGAAGTCCAGTAATCAGGGCTTCGTCCCTCAGGTAAACTCATTAAAGGTTACTGATGAGAACATTAAGAAATTGTATGCTGAGTTTGGAAATACTTTAGCAGAAGTTAGAAAAGGACTAACTGCTGATTCTATATATACAAGCTTTTTATCGTTAATCAATATCGATAATAATCGGAATAATAGTTTTTACTCACTGCCTTTGCAATTCATGGAAGATAGAGCGACAGTAAAAGTATTTATCAGCCCAATCGATAAAAATTCAGGACTTCCTGGATACGAAACCAAATTCAGTTTTCCATCCTATCAGAAAAATTATTGGGGCGTTGGGCCTTCTTTATACTGGGCATGGCTGAAAGATGAAGTCATTTCCAGTGTTGGCACGGTTCAAACTGACAAAAGTATTACGTATAAAATAGTTGAAGAAGATAGTAGAAAGGGGGAAATGGGTACTGCCTCTTTATTGAGGGGAGGAATGAAATTTCAGGAAGAATATTCCGTGGGTGTTCACGCCACGTTTGGCCTTGGGCTATCCCTCACACAAAAAGTTCGACCACGTTTTTTACTCGGCGGAGGTCTTAGTTTTGGCAAAACCCATATGCTGGCCTTTGATGCCGGATTGATCATGGGCTATGTTGATCGCATTGGTAAAGCTGTTGACAAGAATACTACCTATACCCAACCGATTCAAGGGACGGTATCGCGCCTAGGGACTGCTGTTTTTGTAGCTGTAGGGTACGTTTATAAATTTTAATCAACTTTTGACTAGAAGCTATCTCAAAAAACTACCCTTGCAGGGCCGTTGGCGTTTTGAGATAGCTTCTAAACTATTAGCCACTTCCCTCAAATTTCCCAACAACAATTCTCTCACATTACCAAAAAAACTTCTATCTTGTTATCCTAAAGAGAAAACCACAAAACCAAGCATGACCTGGACGCCTTATCATGCCAAATATTTTGCCTACGAACTAACCCAGCGCTTTGCCTCAAAAGTGACGGCTGAAGGGTTCAATGATGCTGATAATCTGGACAAGATAACGGCCTCCCTCTCCGATGCTCAAGTAGATTTGAATCCACATCAGGTTGATGCAGCGCTATTTGCACTGCGCTCGCCCTTGTCACAAGGGGTGATATTGGCAGACGAGGTAGGTTTGGGCAAAACCATCGAAGCAGGCATTGTCATTGCTCAACGTTGGGCGGAAAGGAAACGCCGTATCCTCATCATCGCCCCGGCCAATCTTCGCAAACAGTGGAGCCAGGAACTCAGCGACAAATTTTTTCTCTCCAGTCTGATCTTGGAAAAAAAATCCTTTGACGAGAGCACCAAACAAAAGAACTTCAACCCCTTCGAACAAAAAGACAAAATCGTCATTTGCTCCTTTCAATTTGCCAGGGCCAAGGAAGCCTACGTAAGCCACACCAATTGGGACTTAGTCGTCATCGACGAAGCCCACCGCTTGCGCAACGTATACCGCAAAGACAATAAAATTGGGAACGCCCTCAAAGAGGCATTGGCGCAACGGCCTAAAATCCTACTCACTGCCACGCCATTACAGAATAGTTTATTGGAATTGTATGGTTTGATTAGCCTCGTAGACGAATACATTTTTGGCGACCTGCGCAGTTTCCGCCAGCAATACGCCCGGATTAGTTCGGAGGAACAGTTTTCCGCACTCAAGCGACGGATTGAACCCGTGTGCAAACGCACCCTACGTGCTCAGGTACGCGAGTACGTGCGCTACACGGAGCGCATTTGTATCACCAGCCAGTTTTCCTCTGCGGACGACGAGCACGAACTCTACACCCAAGTATCGGAATACCTACGCAAGCCAACCCTGTACGCGCTCCCCGCAGGACAGCGGACCTTGATGACCTTGATTCTGCGCAAACTCCTGGCTTCTTCCAGTTTTGCCATAGCGGATACCTTGAAGGGTTTAGCCGAAAAACTACAGGCTATTTTGGATCGCCATGAAATCCTTCAAACCGCCGAAGAGCCTTGGCAGGTGGATTTTGAAACGAGTGCCGAGTTGCAAGATGAATGGAACGATGATCCTGATTTTGCCGATGAAGTGCAGGAGGCTGCCGAACGGTATTTTTCAGCTTTTGAGTTGGAGGAAATCCGCAAGGAGTTGACCGAGGTCCAATTCTTTCACGAACTAGCCCAAAACATCCAACGCAACTCCAAAGGCGACAATCTGGTGATTGCCCTCCAGCAGGGTTTTGCCAAAATGCGCGAATTGGGTGCCGCTGAAAAAGCCGTAATTTTCACCGAAAGCATCCGCACCCAACAATACGTCAAGGAGATTTTGGAACAAAGTGGTTTCAAAGACAAGATTGTTTTGTTCAACGGCTCTAACAGCGACTCCGAATCCACCCGAATTTATCACCATTGGCTCAAAAAACACGAACATAGCGACCGCATCACGGGCAGTCGCGCTGCCGATATTCGCGCTGCACTGACAGAGTACTTCAAAGAAGACGCTCAAATTCTCATCGCAACCGAAGCCGCAGCCGAGGGCATCAACCTGCAATTCTGCTCGATGGTGGTGAATTACGACATGCCCTGGAACCCCCAGCGCATCGAGCAACGCATTGGCCGCTGTCACCGCTATGGGCAACGATTCAACGTAGTGGTGATCAATTTCCTCAATGCGCGCAATGCCGCCGATGTGCGGGTGCATGAATTACTCAACGAAAAATTTGCCCTCTTTAACGGGGTTTTTGGAGCTTCAGATGAGGTGCTGGGCAGCATTGAAAGTGGTGTTGATTTTGAAAAACGCATCGTACAAATTTATCAAAATTGCCGCACCGAAGCCGAAATTCAAGCAGCCTTCGATGCCCTGCGGGCCGAATTGGACGAGAGCATCGCGCAACGGCTGGATTATACCCACCAGCAACTCATGGAAAACTTTGACGAGGAAGTGCTCGAAAAAATCAAAGTTGAAAGTGAGCAGCGCCTGGATGCGTTTGAAGAAAAATTCTGGGCTTTCAGCCGTTTTGCCTTAGCGGAATATGCCAATCAATTTGATGATGAAAACCATTCTTTTCGCCTCTTGCGTTCTCCTTTGAGCGATGTGCCCAAAGGCAATTTTCGCTTTTTATCCCACCGCCTGCCGCACGACCGTTTGCCCAAAGACGCTCAGGTGTACCGCATTGGACACCCTTTGGCCCGCCACCTGTTAAAAACACACCAAGGCCAGGGACTTCCTGTGGCCGAAGTAGTTTTTGATTTTAAAAATGCGGCCCGCAAAGTTTCGGCATTGGAACCACTGGTAGGTGCCTCCGGCTGGCTGAGGGTAGATCGCCTCTGCATTGAAGGCCTGGAAAATGAAGATTTTTTGGTTTTTGCAGGCATGGACGATACGGGCGAACTGATCGAACAGGAACGCTGCCGCCGGATGTTTTCATTGCCTGGTCAGGTAGTTTCCTCTGGCTGGGAGCAGGATCAACACATTACGCAGGCCCTGCAAGCAGAAATTCAACTGCAACGCAACCTATTGATGGAGCGCCGCAATCAACGCGACATCCAGCTTTTTGACCTCGAAATGGACAAACTCGATCGTTGGGCCAGCGACCAACGCCTGGCCCTGCATACCGAACTACGCGAGATCGAACAAGACATTCGCCTACGCCGCAACCTCGTACGCCAGGCACCCACCTTGGCCGAAAGGGTCAAAGAACAACGCCACATTGCCGAACTGGAAAAAAAACTGGCCGACAAACGTTTTGCCCTCCACAGCGAAGAAGATACCATCGAAGTACGCAAAAACCGCTTTTTGGATGAAATCCAGGAGAAGCTGGATGTGAAACCGGAGCAGGAGATGTTGTTTGCCATTCGCTGGCACCTGAAAGTATAAGTCCCTTTTTTATTCACTGACATAATTCAAACGCCCATGAACAATTCATCTATTTTGGAAAAGCCCAATCTTTTCAAACACGCCACCAGCGAACTCAGCCAAGACGCCATTCTCGCTTGGCTAATCCGCTGGGCCGATCCCCTATATGCCCAAGCTGACCCTCAACTGCATGAAGTAGGCCATTTTTTTGTCCAAAAACTATATGAGAAAGCAGGTAAAGAAGTGCCTCCGTTTACCAAACTGAAAGTCATAACCCAAAAAGACAAAATTGACATCCTGGTTGAATTGATCTGCACAGATGACACCACTCGCTACATTCTTTTAGAGGACAAGGTAAATGCCAATGAACATGGAGATCAACTTGATCGGTACATCGAAAAACTAACCGAACTTCGTGAAATCGAAGAAGCCAATATTCTACCTATATTGCTTAAAACGAGTTTCCATACTGAATCACCCAGCAATGAAAAATATACTTTGTTTACCCTCTTTGATTTGTACGAAGTATGGCAAACGGGCAGCTCCAAAAACATTCACAATGCCATTTTTACCGATTATGGCTTACATCTTGAGCAAAAACACCTCAAATACCTGCAAGCTCAGTTTGATTATCAAAACTATACAACTATACCTGTCAAGGGTTGGAGTTACTGGCATTGGAAGGGATTTTTTACCCATTTAAAAGCAAAATTTCAGGAGGGTTCAAAAATCCATGACCAACAAAATGCTCACCAACGGCAATTGGTTTTTAATGCGCCAAAAGTATCGGTGACCAACATCAGCAATCAACATGAATATGAACCCTATTTGGATTTAGGATGGTTAGAAGCAAATAACCTTGCTACATTCTCTCTTTCTGTCAGGGTTAGATTAAAAAAGGATACAGAAGGATTTGATAAAAACTTTAGAGATGTACTTGCTGCCGAACTCCAAAAACAAGACCTTTATCGAGGCGGAGTAAAAGCAAAGTTTAAACGGGCAAAACAAACCATCTGCTTACTCAAACTCAAACTAAATACCGATATTTACGACGATGCAGCAAAGCTGGGAGCACATTTGCTCGAACTGAATGAACAGTTGCATCGATTACCTGCAACCATTGACCCGATTAACCGAACATGACGAACAACCAAAAACTCGAACTCACCTGGCTAGGCAAAGGCGAATCCCCCAAACTTGAACCCCGCCTGCTGCTCCTTGAACCCGAGCACTGCCACGGCGACCCCGAGGCCGATAACCTACTCATCCACGGCGACAACCTGCTGGCCCTAAAAGCTCTGGAGCAAGACTACGCCGGGAAGGTGAAGTGTGTTTATATTGATCCGCCTTACAATACGGGCAATGCTTTTGAACATTACGACGATGGGGTGGAACATTCGATTTGGTTGAATTTGATGTACCAGCGTTTGACGGTATTGCGAAATTTGTTGGCGGAGGATGGGTCGATTTGGGTTTCGATTGATGATAATGAGTGTCATTATTTAAAGGTAATGATGGACGAAATTTTTAATAGGCACTGTTTTATTGCAGATATTATTTGGAGAAAACGAGACGGTCCGCCTAATGATAGAAAGATCGGCACAATTCATGAGCATATACTTGTTTTTGGCAAAACTAAAAAGGAAGCTTCAAAAAAAACGTTTGCTGAAGAAAGTTTCAATTTAAGTCCAAGAACTGAAAAGTCAAACAAAGATTATCAGGTTTTTTCTGAGCCAGGTGGTCCTGATCCAAAAGGGCCTTTCCGAAAAATTGACACTACTGCAAACGCAAAAGGTGGTAGGTATGTTGAAAGTCTTACATACCCTATTACTAATCCTTATACAGGCGAAGAAGTTTACCCCAGGCAAGGAACTTGTTGGCGTCACAATAAGGAAGACATGATGAAGTTGCAAAGTGAAAGAAGACTTTTTTGGGGCGTAGATGGTAAAGCAAAAACTCCAATGAGAAAATTATACCTTTTCGAAGCTAGAGATGGAATGACAACCTCTTCAATTTGGTATGATGTTGCACTTAATCAGCACGCAACTGGTGAAATCGAAAAAATATTTGGAGAAAAAGCTTCATTTGAGACTCCAAAACCCGAAAAATTATTGGAGTTGATTATCCACATCGCCACAAACCCCGGTGATCTCGTCCTCGATTCCTTCCTTGGCTCCGGCACCACCGCTGCTGTCGCCCACAAAATGGGGCGGCGCTGGATTGGCATCGAGCTGGGCGAGCACGCCTACACCCACTGCGTACCCCGCTTGCGTAAGGTAGCGAGTGGCGAAGACCAGGGCGGCATCAGCAAAGCCCAGGACTGGAAGGGTGGCGGTGGTTTCAAAACCTGCCGCCTGGCCGAAAGCCTGCTGGAGCGCGATGAAGAGGGGATGTTGCGTTTCAATCCCGACTTTACCGACGAAATGGTAGCCGAGGCCGTCGCCAAAATGGAAGGTTATCGCTACAACCCCGATCCGGAGGTGTTTTGGAAACAAGGACAATCTTCTGAGCAAGACTTTTTGTACGTCACCAAGGTATTCATCACCCGGCCCTGGCTGGAGCAGTTGGCGGCTGAGCTCAAGGCAGCGGAGTCGCTGCTCATCTGTTGTCCGGCCTATGGTGAAGGTTGTGAGCAGGCTTTTCCCAACATCAACCTCAAAAAAATTCCCCAGGCCTTTATGAGCCGTTACGACTGGGATCAGAACGACTATTCTTTGAACGTGGAAAATGTACTACCCGACCTTGATGACCTGGAAGAAGACCTTTCTGAAAAAGACTCAAGCCCAACGGTGAAATCAAACCCAAAAGGAAAAAAAGCCAAAGGAAATACCGAGGGCCAAGGCTCTTTGTTTTAATTCATGACATCACGGAAGCCATGCAAGTTATACTGGAAGACATCCGCAACATCATTGCCCAATCCCGCGAGCGGGTGGCCCGCTCGGTCAACCATGAACGTTCCGTGGCCTACTGGCAAATTGGACGGCGTTTGGTGGAAGATGAGCAAGAAGGTAAAGAGCGGGCAGTGTATGGAAAAAAGTTGGTAAAAGACCTGTCAGTTCATTTGCAAAAGGAATTTGGCACCGGATTTTCTGCCAACAACCTCTGGCTGATGCGCCAGTTTTACCTTAGTTACCCAATTCTCCACGCAGTGAGTGGAGAATTGACCTGGACTCATTACAAAATTTTGATCCGCCTGGATGATCCTCAAAAGCGAGAATTTTACATTGCCGAAAGCATCAAAAACGCTTGGTCGGTGCGCCAGTTGGAGCGCCAAATCAATAGCCTCTTGTACGACCGCTTACTGCTGAGCCAAGACAAGGAAAGTGTATTGGCCATCGCCCGAGGGGAGGCCTTACCCAACAAAGCCCAGGAAATCATCAAAGACCCCACCATTTTAGAATTCCTGGGCCTAAAACCCCAAGCCGCATATTACGAGAGCGATCTGGAACAAGCAATTATCACGCACTTACAGGAGTTTTTACTGGAACTGGGCAATGGCTTTTCCTTCGTGGCTCGACAAAAGCGCATCATTCTGGGCGGCGACGAATTCAAAATAGACCTGGTTTTTTATAACCGTTTGCTCCAATGTTTCGTATTGTTTGACATCAAGATTGACAAAATCACCCATCAGGATTTGGGCCAATTGCAGATGTATGTCAATTATTACGACCGGGAGGTCAAAGCGGAGTTTGAAAACCCGACCATCGGCGTATTGCTCTGTGCGGATAAAAACGATGTGGTGGTCCGGTACTCTTTACCCGAAAACAATGGTCAGATTTTTGCCTCCAAATATCAGTTGCATTTACCCACTGAATCCCAACTAAAAGCTGAAGTACGCAAAGAATTGGATAAATTTTCAGGAGAAGACTAGTGTATTTAGGTTTGCCCCCCCTCCATAAGTTGACCCGTAAACAAGAGAGCAAGATGCAAACAAAAACAACAAACTCGACCCGACTGAACTACCTCGAAAACCGACTTTCCTTGCGTACTCCGCTGCGCAAGTCGCTACAGATCGTGGTCGACATAGTAGAAGACCTGGATCGGCAATCGGCCAGTGACGCTGCGGTTTTGCACCAGGAGCTGGCCCGCATCCAAGCTTTGTATCCCACCTGCCAGGATTTTGAGCGGGAGTTTGTTTCCATCGCGTTCTCCATTGCTACGGGCGTAGGCAAAACCCGCTTGATGGGCGCCATCATGGCGTATCTGTTTTTGGAAGGCATTAGCAAGAATTTTTTCGTTTTAGCCCCGAACCTGACCATTTATGAAAAACTAATCAAAGATTTTGGTGATCCCACCTTTTCGAAATACGTGTTCAAAGGCATTGGCGAACTGGCCAACCATCCTCCCGTAATCATTACGGGCGACAATTACGCCCAAGCCTCCAGCCTTTTTGAGGCCCAGGAGATGCGCATCAATGTGTTTAACATCTCCAAATTCAACAAAGACACCAACGAAAATACAGGTAAAAAGGGCGGTTTTGGTTTGCCCCGCATCAAACGGATTTCGGAATACCTAGGGCAGTCCTATTGGAGTTACCTGACTCGGCTGGACGACTTGGTCATCCTCATGGACGAAGCCCACCGTTACCACGCCGACAAAAGTAAAAAAGCCATCAACGAGCTTCGCCCTATGTTGGGCATTGAACTCACCGCCACCCCTTATGTCAACAACGACAAAGAAAAAGGGGTGATGTTCAAAAACGTGGTGTACGAATATTCCCTGGCGGCAGCCCTAAAGGACGGCAAATACATCAAAGAACCCGCCATTGCGACCCGGCAAAACTTCGATCCGCGCAGCAAAACCGAGGAAGAAATTGAACAGATCAAGTTGGAAGATGCGATCAGTGTGCACGAAAAGACCAAAGTGGAATTGCAGCGTTACGCCCTTGAAACGGGCAGGCCGGAGGTCAAACCCTTTGTACTGGTCGTTTGTAAAGACACCAGTCACGCCAAGGAGGTGTTTGACTACATCACCAGTATGCAGTTTTTCAGTGGAGCCTATGCTGGCAAAACCTTACAAATTGATAGTACGACGCGCACCACGGAGGACATCGAAAAACAGTTTGTCAGTCTGGAAAGCACCAAAAACCCGATTGAAATTGTCATCCATGTCAACATGCTCAAAGAGGGTTGGGATGTGTCCAACCTCTATACCATTGTACCTTTGCGTGCCAGCAAAGCCTTGATTTTAATCGAACAAACCATTGGACGTGGGTTGCGTTTGCCCTACGGCGAGCGTACTGGAGACAAAGCAGTGGATACCTTGACCGTCGTTTCGCATGAGCATTTTAATCAGGTCATCGAGGCCTCGAAGGACCCGCATTCCATTTTTAACAAAATGCAGCACATTGAGTTGGTGGAAGCGGAATTGGAAGGCAAGCGCGAGTTGGTCATCATCGAGGATCGCATCTCCCAAAGCATGCGCAAGGAGCAGGAGCGGATTGCTCACATGCAAGAAAGCGTGGACAAACAACGCGCCCAACATACCCATGATGCTACCCGTGCGCTGGTCAATGCGATTCCGCTGATTGCCAATCGGGTTCCCGGGATTCGCAGCATTGAAGATTTGAAAAAACCGGAAGCAAAGACTGCTGCTTTGGAAATCATCCAAGAAGACCTGGAACGTGGCCAGCAGAGTTTGTTCAAAAATCAGATTGTAGCTGAGGCGCGTGGGGTTTATGAAAGGGTGATTACGGATTACGGCAAAAACGTTATTGAAATCCCTCGTCTGGTTGTGCAAGCTGGCAAACCCGAGGCGTATTTTGAAAGTTTTGATTTGGATACCAGCGGCAACGCCATTGAATCCAAATTTGAATTTCACATTTCTGACGAGTTAATTGTAAGAGAAAGTTTAGGCGAACATACTCGCGATTACATTGGCGTCATCCGTGGCGCGGAGGGCCGCAATGTAGAAACCCCGGAAATGAAGATTGTCGCGGAGTTGATTTTGTTTCCTGAAGTGGAATATGACCGCTGTTCGCACTTGCTTTTCCAGCTGGCCCGCCAGGCTAAAGCAGCCATTGAAGCCAGCCTACGACCCAATGAGACTATTGAACTAGCGGTGCTGCACAACAAAAAAGAAATTGCTCGCCGGATTTATGCTCAAATGAAAAAGCATTTTTCGTTGCGCGAAACGGGGTATATCGTCAACAACATTTTGCCCTTCAGCACCATCGAACCCTGGAACATCTCAGTCCCCCTTTCCGCAGGAAGACTCGATTATAAAAATGTTGACTTTAAAAAGAGTGACATTCGCAAACACATCTTTGTGGGCTTCCAAAAGTCCTGCCATGCGGAATACACGTTTGATTCTAGCTCAGAATTGCTGTTCAGCAATGTGTTGGAAAATGATGCTAGTGTTGAAAAATGGCTACGACCTGCCCCCAACCAATTCAAAATTTACTGGAACCACAATTCCCGGCAGTATCAACCCGATTTTGTGGTTGAATCCAAGGACGGGATTTACATTGTAGAGGTAAAAGCTGCCAATGAGGTAGACGATTACGATGTACAAGAAAAGGCCAAAGCAGCAACAACCTTTTGTACCAAGGTATCGGATTACATGCTCAACAATGGGAAAAAGCCTTGGAGCTATGTGTTGATCCCACATGATGAGGTGCAAGGGCATGTGACGTTTGGATGGTTGAAGGAGAGGTATGGGTGAACCTCTCCCCCTGATTGTTTGAGAATTTTAATCCTAACTTTGACTTGTGTTTCTGTAAATTATAATTTGGGACATCCGCACGAAGGTTGAGTATTGACTTCCTCAGCATCAAATAATAGCTTTATGCGCTCCAATTGTTCGTGATTTCGAATAAGCGTTTTTTTAAAATTTCCTAATTCTGTATTAGATAGATTAGGAAATTCCATTTTTATTCTAGTCGTAAATTCATCTACATGAGACATCTCTAACAAATTTGAGTTTCTAGAATACACTGCCAATTTGTTCTGCTGTCCTGGGGCGTAGGGGAAATCAAATACTTCGGGTGTTTGAGAGGATTCGGAGGCAATGACCGTTTCCTTGGCTAATTCTTGCTCAATTCTTTGCAGTTCGGAGGTAAGCGTATTTTTTGCATTTGTCATTTTGTCATCAGCTGATCTCATTTCAAGCATTAAATCTTGAATCGCATCAGACTGTGTAACCTTTTGCTCGAAATCTTTCTTTACCTCCCTACTGGCCTTTTTTAAGTAGGTGGCAGCTTGATCAAATTTTTCATCTGCCATTGATTTTACGTAGTTCGAAATACTCGGTCCAACTGCTTTAATGTAAACTGCGTCAGCTACTGCGGAGAAAACTGGGCTTTCAAGAGCAATCTCCTTCACGGCCTCAAATAAGTTAAAAACGATGGCTGAGGTTATTTTTTTAACTCCTGAAACATAAATCGACTTATTTTTGCTTGTAGTAGTGCTTCTGTTTTTAACAACTTTGGCTTCTTGCTCCTTAATGTTTGCCTCAATTCGATCTGCGCCAGCTTCACTCCAGTTGGCTGTAGTAAAGTATTTTACTTCGTCGGTATTTACAACAGGTGTAGTACTCGCTGTTTTTACAGGTTTAGCTGTGCTTACATTACCCTGGACCGGTGGATCAGTGGGACCTCTTGGGCCATTTATTTTCGGATCAGGTTGGTCTTTCTTGGGGCTATCCTCGGTTGTATGGGGTGGCTTGGCAGCTAGTGTTGATGGCTTGTTGGGTTTAGGGTCGGGGCCGTCGGGTTCCCAATAAGGGATCAGGTCATCCAGATCTTTTCCTTTCTGGCTCGGGTCATATCCCCCCCCAATTTCCTTTAAATTAAGCCTTTTTTGCCAATTTTGTTTTTCCAGTAGATCTTCTAAAAAGCCATTGAACACTTCGACTGCCCTCCAACTTGCTGTTTCGTAGGGATATCCATTCTCCTTTTTTTCTTCTTCAATAATTTCTTCCTGGCGGATCAGCTTCATCACCACTGGTTCAAACAGCATTTGATTGGCGATTTCTTCTGCGGCTACCGCTGCAGCTTTGCGTGCCAAACCTTTGTATCGATCCTTGGTTTTTTTTATGTTAGCCTCTAATTTTGTACTTAAATCTTCCTGGCGAAGTAGTTCTTGTTCACTAAAAAAAGTGAAAAACGAAAACACGCACAAAACATAGTAGGTACTAAAAACAAACTTCCTTACTTGGCTAAATTTGCGGCCGATCTTAACGCGCCTTACGAGTGGAAACATCAAGCCTAGCAGCAAAATGAACAAGCTCGCATACATCCCTAATCCATTGAGAAAATGTAAGGGGCTGGTATGATGCTTTATTGTATCAATCATGTGCTCTATTTCGGCAATTGTCGTCTCTGGATTTACGGTGTAGATATAGTTAAAATAGGTTTGTAAAATGGAAAAAAAGCCTGAGGCAGCCATTAATGGCATCAACAAAAACAATAGTACTTCTGTGGCGAGGCGATGCCATCGAAACTTGGGATTAGCTATTACCCAATTGGGCTTTTTACTGGCTAAAACTGTAAAATTGATGAGGTTATCTTTGTTCCTAAAACTGCTTTTGATACTAGAATCTGCATCATAGTAATCAAGAAAATTTTGTGCAATCCTCAATCCAAGGTAGGCAATGGTTGAGCAAAGGAAAATGAAGTAGACCATAGGTGAAGGATTTAGGGTTAATTGTTTAAAAGTGATTTCGGTTAATCAGCATCTATTTCGTCGTCGAAATCATCATTATCGTCATGGTTGCTGTCATCAAAGTCTTCAGGACTCAGTTCTTCGCCTAAAAAATGTTGCCCGTTTCTATCGAATCCTGAGCGATTGAATCCATCAGGGTCATAACCATTCATATTGTAAGCGTTTTCATCATAACCTTTTCCGAAAACACTTTCGTTAGCTGTATTGAAAAATAGGGCAGTACTTAAGGCTCCCGCAATCGATGCAATGCCTGCGATTTTTATCTTTTCATATTTGGCTTTTAAAGCTGCGATTTGTTTTTCCAACAAACCAATGCTTGCTTCTTTGTGGCGTTTATCATTCAACGTAGCTATAAGTGTAGCCGGATTTTTAAGTAGGAGTTGGATGATAATATTTGCATCATGTTCTGTTAGCTGTTCTACGGAGCCCAACTGGCGTCCAAAAAATTGGATGATGTTATCGATGTTATTGGGAAGGTTTTGATTTTTTTTGAGTTGAATTGACAGATTTTTGAGTTGCTTGTACCTTTCTGGATTACTCCTTTCAAGTTGTTTTAGGATATGTTCAGTCTGGTTGGATGGCGACTCCAGTTCGGCCAACTTATGGAAAGTTCGTTCCAACAGAGATTCTACTTCGTATTGTTTATGGTTTTTTGTAGATTTTTGATTGGAGCCCTCGATTTTACTGAGCGTTGCCAATAAGCCATAGGTGATCCTGTTTCGCTCAGTATCAGTTGTTCCGATATTCATTCTGAAGCGATGCTCCCAATTGTTTAATTGATTCTCAAGTAAAATGAGGTCATTTAAATACTCTTGATTAAGCTCTAAATGCTTAACCGTCAGAAATGCTTCATGTATTTTGTCGGAACCAATCAAGGCTCTAACCTCTTCGAATATTTTTTTTGTCATAGGGTTCCAAATGGAGCTTTTCTCAGAAAGAGAAATTATTTGAAATCAATTTAATTCAAAAATTACTTATACGCAAATACAAACTATGTAATTCTCCCGAAACTGTTAAAATATACAGAGTTTTAACAAAATTTTAATTTTGTTTATAAAACCCTTACTTTAATTTTCAGCATTGGTCTAAAGAAAGTCTCCTTCGGTTTTTTGTTAGCTTCTCCTAGAGCCCTCATTCATTCCCCACCAACCACCCAAATGCAGCGTCAAAATACCCATCCGAAAACACCTTCCTTTCCCCTTCCACATATCCAAAATGCCGCAACTGCCGATGTGGTGACCCCGGGGACGGGATTGCCAGGGCTTCAATCAATTGACCATCTACCAAAAACACCCGGGCGACGGGGCTCGTGAGAACAGGGTTAGCGATGCCTAATTTTTTAAGAAAAGCAGCTTGGAATTGGATGGAGCGAGTTTCATCGACCTGACCAAAGGGATGGGTGGGGTCATGCTTAATAATCTTATGCTCCAGGTCGCGAAGGACTCCTTTAGAAGTGCACAGCACTTTGGAGGTGCCGGATTGGAGCAAAGATTGTACACCTTGTATATTCCATTCCTTTTCAGAAAGGCTGCTATCCAGGGAGCTTTCGCCTTTGCGTACACAAGATTGGATTGTATCGGAAAAAGCTATTTTCTTTTTGGCGATGCTTTCCCGGAGCTCAGTTTCGTTGAAAGGTGCGATCAGCTCAGGATCGACGTATTGTTGGTAGCGTGGCCAAAAACTGCTGGAAGCACTTCCGTAGAAGAAGCGGATTGGCTTCTTTTTGGTGTTTTCGGCCCGCATTTTTTGTTTATCGGCTGTATCGGGATCGGTACAAGCGTAGACGGGGAAACTGCCAAGGACCATACTTTTGGCACCGGGGATGCGACCCAATTCGAGGTAGGGGTGGGTTTCTCTATTTTCTTCTTTGGTAAGAATCGGCATGGGAGTTGGTTTTGTGGTTTGAGGTTTATACGGGAAGGGTAGGGGAAAGGTTGCACAATGTTGGATATTTTTCCAGCTAGCTACAATTCCGCCGCAAGAAACCACATTCAACCGCCTCCGTCGTTGCCGAAAATATTTTATCATCCGTCTAGCTGATCTTTCTTAGCACAAAACCCTCAAAAACCATGTAAACTTCAGCACAAGCATGCTTCATGTGGTGTATGCTAAAACCTCGAGTTATGAAAACATCAGCTGTGTTGATCATCGCGCTGTTGTTCAGCGTTTCTTCCTGTGAACCTTTTCATTTGTGTCTTTGGGGAGATTGTGAGGAGCCGTATCAACCAATGAATAGGGATATTACTGTGAATTTGGTTTTAGCCCAAAGCCCGAATATTATTCCCTATGAGGTAAAAACCAGTGACCAACTCTCCTTTTTTATTCCGAAACAAGTCGACGTCACCGGGACTTCTTCTTACACGGGTAATTTGATCGGGTTGAATTGGGGTCGGTTGGAGGAGCCTCAGTACAATGAAGAATGCCGATGTGCAAGGGGGAACTTTTCGCTGTTGTTGACTGGCAGTTCTATTCTTAAGCTTAATGGGGGCTATACCCTGTACGCAAAACCAAATGCAACCCATGTTTTTTGGGTAAATAGTTTCGCACTAGGCAACAACTGGGAATTTAGGCTTGCTTCTATTACACTAGAGGGGAAATTTGATGGGAAAATATATCGGCTGAGTGGAAAAGGGTATATTAACTATTGATGGGATGCTGCTGGTTACACAGACAAACTGTTAGACAGTACCTTGAAAACCCCGAAGGGGTGACATGATTATAGCAAATGGGAATCGCAGCGTTTTTCGCAAGAGAAACCCCGAAGGGGTGGTATTATTTTATTTTAAGGCGACACGCAAAAGAACAATACCACCCCTTCGGGGTTTTTCTTTGAACGGCACGGGCACGGTACATTGCTATAATCATGTCACCCCTTCGGGGTTTCTCTTGGCACGGAATGGGCACGGCACATTGCTATAATCATACCACCCCTTCGGGGTTTTTCTTGGAACGGCATGGGCCTGGCATATTTCCATAATCATGTCACCCCTTCGGGGTTTCTCCCCAAAAACGGCATGGGCACGGCATATTTCTATAATCCTGTCACCCCTTCGGGGTTTTTCTTGGGGCGGCGTGGACATTCATCTTTCTATAATCCTGTCACCCCTTCGGGGAGTAATTTTGTCATTCCAACCAATCAAAAAGGTATTTTTCGTTGTATTCGACTTCGAATTTTTGCAAAAACTCCAGGTATTCTTCCTTGAAGGTCTTTTTGCGATGGTGTTTTTCCTGATTCAAAATGTACTTATACACCGCATCCATTTGGGAATGGGCGTAGGAGAATGCGCCATAGCCTTCTTGCCAGGAAAATTCATACGGAAGGAATTGCCGATCATTGATGAAATCACTGCTGTTGTTTTTGACATCGCGGATCAAATTTGAAACCGACATGGATGGCCTGAGACCAACAAAAACATGGACATGATCCGCTACACCATTTACAATAATCGACTTCTGGTTTTTGTTTTTGATGACGCCCGCCATGTATTTAAATACCTCCTCCCGCCATGGTTTTTGCAGCAAATTTTGCCTACCTTTTACTGTAAAAACATATTGGATGTAGATTTGAGTATAGGTTCCAGCCATTTTTATCGTTTTGGTGAATCGAATAAAATAATTATGGACATTCTATGTCGAGAAACCCCGAAGGGGTGACAGGATTATAGAATCAATGCCCATGCCGTTCCTAGAGAAACCCCGAAGGGGTGGCATTATTTTATTTTAAGGCGACACGCAAAAGAATAATACCACCCCTTCGGGGTTTCTCTTTGATAACTTAACCGGTTATCTTTTGCTATAATCCTGTCACCCCTTCGGGGTTTTTCTAGCTATGGCGTAGACATTCCTTTTTTTCTATAATCCTGTCACTCTTTCGGGGTTGAAAACTGCGCTCAATTTAGAACCAATCAACCTTGTAGTTCCGGCGTACCACCCTGTACGACCCGCATTTTCTCCGTTGCGCGAATCCGCGTAACGGGATTCAAGCACCAGAATGTACTCCTTGGTGCCTTCCATGCGGAGAAAATTATTCACTCGCTTGCTGAAAGGGCGGGCCATTTCCGTGGCATTGATCATTCGGTTGCCATCAGCAAATTCAAAGCTGATGTGCTGGCCTTCGTAATCAAATTTGACAATCTCACTCATGGTGTTATACTTATTACAGGTAAAGAGGGCAGGAGGGATTGGAGGTTTTACGCGACCAAGATAGGGAGACAGGCGAAGGCAGTCAAGGCACTTTTGACTGGATTTGACCAGGGCAAATCGGAGGGATTAGTCGGTTCAAAATGATAACCTTCCCCCTCACCGCACACACCGAAACCCCGTCGTCCCATTCCGTTCAAAACCCGGCGCTATCCGCATCAACTTCTGCGTATAATTCAACTCCCGCGGCCCCCCTTCCACGTACCACCAACTGCTGGCGGGCAAGTAATAACTGCCTCCCTTGAGGATCAGGTACTGGTTCGTACCATTGCTGTACAAGTCATTGGTCATTTGCCACACGCAGCCCACCAGGTCTTCCAGTCCGTGGGGGTTAGCGCCTTTGGGGTAGGCGCCCACCGGGTACAATTTGCCATTGCCCGTGTTGCACAAGGTCGAATCCACCTGCAATTTGGACACGGTGAGGGTTTCCGTGATCACCTGTTGTTCGCGTTTCACCTGTGCGTCCTTGCTCCAGGGCCATTCGCGCAGGTCGGAAGTTTGGGCGGCGTACTGCCATTCCATTTCGGTCGGCAGGCGTTTTCCGGCCCAGCGGGCATAAGCCTGGGCGTCCTCATAACTCACGTAAATAACTGGAAATTGCTCCTGGCCTTTGCGGATTTTTCCACCCTGCCAGTGCCGCAGGAAGTTGCTGGTATCTTTGGGGCGGTACTTTGATTGGAGCAAAAACTGAGCGAACTGGGCATTGGTTACCGGGTGTTTGTCCATCAAAAAACCTGGGATGGGCAGCTCCTCCTGCGGGTATTCGCGGGGATTGGGGATAAAATCGTCGCCGTATTTCACCTTCATTCGAAAATTCCCCGCTGGAATTGGCACCATACCTGCGGGGATACTTTTGCTGGGAAAAAATGTCGCTTTTTGACTAATCAGGCGGGCCATGCCAGTTTCTACCATAATTACTCTTTCATCCAGTAGTTCACCCTGGTCAAAAAGCTGGATGACAAACTTACCTTCGGGGTGTTCAAATACCTTGTGCAGGGCAATTTGTTGGAAGGCGATTTTGTATACTTTAGGGGTTTGATCATAGGCCGGATGCCCCGACCAAATGCGGATTTCTTGCCCCCGCACCGCCGAAAAACTCAATACATCCCCCCTACGTTCCACTTGTAACACATTTGGCAAAACGGCAATCGCCCCCACTGCTCCTTCATTGTTGGTGCCCAGCCATTTCTGGGAGAATGCTTCCAGGTCAGCTGTGACTGCCCATTTTCCATTCTTTTCTGTTGGCTTCAACTCCTCATGGTTCCAAAGGTCAACGAGGTGATAACCTGACTTTACGGGCGTTTCAAACAAAGGCCCACGGTACCCAGCAGGCTGAAGACAGAATAGGGTAAACAGCGTTTTTTCCACCCCTGGCCATTGATTGATGTAAATGCTATCACGTTGACTCGGCCAAAGCGGCACGTATTGTTTTTGGGAAAAAACGGCCGCATTTTCGCGCAACACCCGCAGCGTTCGGCCCCAAAAACGATAATCATCTTCTACCCAATTCGGGTGGCCGGGACGAAACTGATTGACCTCGGTGCCGTAACCATTGAACATCGAGAGGGCATACTCTCGCCGAATTGGTTCCAGGTACAACTCCGCTACCCGGAAAATGGCAAAATCGGGCCGGATGAACTTGTTCAAATTGAGCAGCGGCGGGTAATACAAGGCGTTGTGTACCCTGCCGGATACAATCCCCGGCATGTCGCGGGGCACGGCCATCCCTTCACTGTACATGATGACCCCGGGGCGAACTTTATCGGCGGCAGCCTGGCGCTCTGGAGTGGATTTGCCTTCGGTATCCAGCACCACCCCGTCGGCGCTGATGGCTTCAATCATTTCGGTCATCCCCGTATGGTGGTCTACCCAGCGGGTGCTTTCATCCCAGGGATTGTAGCTGATGAAAAACTTGGTTTGGTACTTTTTGCGCCCCATTTCGGCCAGTTGTTTTAAACTTTTCAGGCCACCCGGCAATGCCCGGTACATGTCCCATTGGTTGCGTTGATCCAGTCCCAACATCGGCCAATTGGGCCAAATGCCCACTACTTCATCGCCGCCGTAGAGGGTCTTGGCTTTTTTCAAAAAGTCTTCGTAGCGGTACTTTTGGGTTTGAGGATCGTAAAAATCTTTGTCCCAGGCCATGATCAGGTGCATGGCGTAAGTTTTGCGGATCCATTGCAAGTCAGGGCGTTGGTAAAGCGTTTCGTCAAATTGTTGCCCTTCCAAATCAAAAAGATACTGTTCCTGGAACATGCGCCGCAGGCCCTCCTGCCAATCACCACGATAAGGCATGATCCAAAACTGGTAAGTAGTAGTGCCTCCTGGCAATAAAATGGTTTCAAAACGACGGCGCTGGATTTTTTGATTCCAGGCTACGCGGCGGGCGAGGGCGCAATAGTTTTGGCCGTTGTTGGTCTTGGCATCCGCATAGCCGAGGTGCCAGGCATTGTCGGGCACGATTACGTTGACGGGTTTTTGCCCTGGGCGAAAAAGGTGGGTGCGGGAAAGGCCGTGTTTGCCCAGGCCAGTCATGTAGGTCCGCTCCTCGTTCACGCCAAAGGGAACCACGTTTTCCAGGGTGAGGGTATCATTGGGGTTGTTGTTGTCAAAACGTAGGGCATATTTTTGGTATTCACCTGCTGCTTTTTCTGGCCAAAAGGCCAGGCTGAGCTTTCCCAACTGATAATAAGTGGTGTCCTGAATTTGCCGTTGAAAAACCGCGTCTCGGGTGTAAATGGTTTTTCCATTGAGGACAAAGGAGCCTACCTCAAATTCGGCGCTTTGATGGCGAAGCTTTGGTGCACTTTGAGCAAAAATAAATTGGGGGAGCATCAGGCAGAGCAGCAATAGGGTACGTGTCATTTCGTGCAGGTTTTAAGGGGCTCAGGTTTTAATGGTACTTGTTGCAAGGATTTAAAAGAAATAATTTACTTTTGAATAATCTACTTTTTGTCTAAAAACTTAAGCACGCTCGAAAACACCATCACCTTGAAACAATTCGCCCTATTGTTCATCTGGTTGCTTTCCTTACTTTTTGGCTGCGGCGGTCGCAATTCCAAAAAGCCGAAACAAGACCTTCCCTGGTTTCCAAATACCGACAATCCTGCCGTACAAGTCATGGAAATCCCGCTGGACAGTGGCTATACTGTACAAACCTTCTTAGTCGCTCCCGAGCGGAAGGAAGTGTATGTCTTGGCGCACACCAGGGTTGAGCAAAGTGGTGATTACAAGCTGGAGGATCGTTTTCGCACTGATTATTTGCTCCTGCACCTGGATGCCCAGGGCCAGGTGTTGCAACGCCGGGAATTGCCGGGGTCGAGGCATAGTTCTCCCGCTTACCTTTGGCTGGAACAGAATAATCTGGTTTTTTTTGCGGATGACAAAGTTCGCTTGTACAATGCCGAGAGCATGAAAGCGACGGAAGAGATCCCTTGTTATGTAAAGCATGACTTTCCATCCACTAAAAACCTGGTAGAGCTATTCCCGGAAGAGCAATTGGAGTTGTATCTGCCCGCCCGAGCTAAAGCCCTCAAAAACAGCGTTTCAACCCGAGTGCTCTGTTTACCCAGGACCAGAGTCATCGTGCTTTTATTAGAATCGGCGAAGCAAAAAAGGAGTGTCTGGACCATTTTGGACTCTCTTGAAGCTGATCAGTTTATGAAAGAATACGACCAACTTGAACCACCCGCAAACCCTGGCTGGAAATACAATTCAGCTACCGGGCTCTTTCGGGTGCAAGATGGAAGCACAGTTTTGGAAACCACCGCTGAAGTCTCGATGGGCACACAATTGGTTTATCCGAATTACAAGTCGCGCTCGGCCATTCAGTACGAACTCCTGATCGGAGGAAAAAAAGCTCGTTTTGCCACGACTAACCGCTCGCGCAAACCGCTTTATGTCCAATTTTCACAGAATGATTACCTCAGTGCTGCGGGGGCAGAGGCCTGGCTTGTGTATCAGGGGGTGTTGTATCGCTTGGAGTAAAATGTCCCATAGAAAATTTGAATCTTTTTTCTACCAAATAAATAACCATGCAAAAAACACTTACTTTTTGTCTTCTTTTATCACTGGCTACCCATTGGACTCAGGCGCAAAACACCAATCCGCTCTACCTGCAAACCAGCGAGATGGCCAACCAGATGGTTCAATACGACGCAGACAAGGGCAGCATCATGCGTTTTTATGCGACGAGTAATCCGATGGAATTCCGCGGTCAGGGTTCCAGCTACAACTCGCCAGAGCGGCGCCAACGCTTACTCGGACTGATTGCTGCCAATCTCAAACAACTGGAATCGGTCGATTTTGACAAAATGAACGTCAACGGCAAGGTCGATTTCCTCTTGTTCAAGCGCAACCTGGAAGACGAGCAGTACCAACTGCAAGCCGAGCAAAAGAACTACGACCAAATTGCCCAACATTTGCCCTTCTCCGAGCGCCTGTATACCCTCATCAAGTCCCGCAACCGTGGCCAAAGTGTGAATGGGCAAGAGGTAGCCAAAGCAATGAACGACATTCGGAACGAGGTCAAACAAGCGAATACCAAACTCAAAGGCGTAGAAGCATTTGATCAAAACCTCGCCAATCTGGCCTCCGAATCCGTCAAAGGGATGCAGGCCATCCTCAAAAGTTACTACAATTTTTACAATGCTTACGACCCATTGTTTTCCTGGTGGGTACCCAAAACCTACACTGGTCTTGATGCCGAACTCGAAACTTACGCCAAAGGCCTGGCGGGCAAAGGCAAAAGCACCAGTACCCAAAAAGACGACGGCAGTGGCATCGTGGGCAAGCCAATCGGAAGGGAGGAATTGATCCGCCAACTCAAGCTTGAATTTATCCCTTATACTCCTGATGAATTGATTGAGATTGCCAATAAGGAGTTCGCCTGGTGTGATGCAGAATTGCTCAAGGCCAGCAAAGAAATGGGCTTTGGCAGCGATTGGAAAGCGGCTCAGGAGAAGGTCAAAAACAGTTTTGTAGCTCCTGGCCAACAGCCCGAAGCGATGTTGGAACTCTACGACCAGTCGGTGGCTTTTTTGAAAAAATACGATCTGGTGACCATCCCGCCCATCGCCGAAGAAACCTGGCGGGTCAATATGATGTCGGCGGAGCGGCAATTGGTCAGCCCTTTTTTCCTCGGTGGAGAATCGCTGATCATTTCCTACCCCACGCCGACCATGAGCTACGATGAAAAAATGATGAGCATGCGCGGCAACAACCCGCATTTTTCAAGAGCGACGGTGCACCATGAGCTGATTGCCGGGCACCATTTGCAGGGTTTTATGAACAACCGGAACAAAACGTACCGCAAATTTGGTACTCCTTTTTGGCACGAAGGCAATGCCTTGTATTGGGAGTTTTTGTTGTGGGATATGAAATTTCCCCGCTCGCCGGAAGACCGCATCGGCATGTTGTTTTGGCGCATGCACCGCTGTGCCCGGATCATTTTTTCCCTGAATTATCACCTTGGAGAATGGACGCCCCAGCAATGCATCGACTTTTTGGTGGATCGGGTAGGGCACGAACGCGCCAACGCGGAAGGTGAAGTACGCCGATCCTTTACGGGCAATTACGGCCCCCTGTACCAATTGGCGTACATGGTAGGTGGCCTACAGTTTTATGCCCTTAAAAAAGAACTGGTCGACGGCAAAAAGATGAGCATCAAACAATACCACGATGCGATTTTGCAGGAAAATGCCTTGCCAGTAGAGATGCTTCGTGCTATTTTGACCAATCAAAATCTGAAAAAAGATTTCAAAACTCAGTGGCGATTTTACGACAAAACCAAGCCATAAGCTTGTTTTTGTTTTTTTGGCGGGCTACAAACGGCCCATTTTTGCCTAAATTTCGTTCCGAAAATGCTCATTTAGCGCTGCTAAACTCCGCTTTCCGTGCCTCATTTAGGCAAAAATGGCCTCGTTTTCGCTTCCGCCAAAAAACAAAAACAAGCTTTAAGACACATCCATAAAAACCCAAATCACATGAGCCTTTTTTGGATTTTATGGGGCATTGATGTCCTGATTGCCCTGATCGCCTTGTACTTCTTTTTCATCGGCATCGCGGATGGATCGGTTTCTTCATTCAACATGGGGATTTGGAGTCTCTTGTTGATTGGTCTGGCGGTGGTGGTATTTGGCAGTTTATGGCTTAAATCGATCGACCAGCTTGGGATGGCGAAAGGATTGCTTAGCATACTGGCTATTCCCGGCATACTGTACGCACTGTTCATTTTGATGGTCATCATCGGCAAACCGCGCTGGAATTAGGCTTTTTGCTGCAGCAGTGTCCGCATTTGAACAAAAATCTGTTCGAATGCGGACACTGTTCTTTATTATTTGTTTTCCAAAAAGCTGCAAATCAATACGTTTCAAAAACTGGCACTTTTTTAGCTTATTTAGGTCAATAAGCAAGCACAATCCTATCCTATGTTGCAGAACTATCTAAAAATCACCTGGCGCAACCTTCGCCGCAATCGTGTCTACGCCTTACTCAATGTAGTGGGATTAAGCCTGGGCATCGGCTGTGGACTTTTGGTGTTTTGGTTCATCCGTTTCCATACCACCCACGATGCTTTTCACAAGGGGATCGAGCGGGTTTACCAGGTCACCACCGAGTTTCATTTTGATGGAACCAGTTACTCGCGGGGCGTACCGCCACCCACCTGGAAAGCGGTGCGGGACGAAACATCGGCTACTGCAGCCACGATTTGTATCGAAGGTTATGAAAAACTCATGGCGCTGATTGATGCCAATGGGCGACCTGTCAAAAAATTCAAGGAAGGGCCCGGCCCCAAGCTGGCTTATGTGGCCCCGTCTTACTTCAAGGTTTTTGATTACCAGTGGCAGGTTGGTTCTGCCAAATCCCTGGACAAGCCCAATACTTTGGTCATCAGTAAAAGAATGGCCGAGAAGTATTTTGGGGATGAAGACCCCATTGGCCGCATCATCAAGTTGGAAAACCAACTGAATCTGGAAGTGACCGGGATCGTCAATGATCCGCCCGACAATACCGATTTGCCTTACGAGTTTTTTGTCTCTTTTGCGACCTTGGAAAACAACAAAGACTTCGTTTATGGTGGGCCAGAACTGACTACCTGGAGTGGGGTCAATTCCAATACTTACTGTTTTGCATTGTTTCCACCGGGGATGACGGAGGCGCGTTTTCAAAAAGAAATTGACGCCATCAACAAAAAATACCACGGAAAGGACTACAAATCATATGCTCATCCGGTCATTAAATTCCGGGAAATCCACCATTCTGAGCGCTATTACGGGCCAGTGCCTTACAAGTGGATCTACATCATGGCGACCATTGGTGTTTTTTTGATCGCGACGGCTTGTTTCAATTTCATCAATATGGCCACCGCACAAGCGATGCGTCGGGCCAAAGAGGTGGGTATTCGCAAGGCGGTTGGAGGACAAAGAGGGCAAGTATTTTTTCAATTTATCGCTGAAACCGGAGTAATCACCGCAGTGGCCCTGGTATTAGGTTTTGTCATGGCCGCAACGGCATTGCCTTCCCTGAACAAGTGGTTGGACCTAGGCGGGGGCTGGCCCAGCCAGGTGAGCTGGAATGATACCATGTTGTGGGCGTTTATCATCGGCTTGTTTTTGACGGTAGTCTTTTTGGCGGGATCATATCCGGGATTGATTCTGGCTGGATTCCGCCCAGTGGTGGCCCTCAAGGGAGGCATCAACCAACAACAGGCGGGAGGTTTGAATATTCGCCGCAGCTTGATAGTGGTGCAGTTTGTGCTCATTCAATTGTTGGTGATTTGTACCTTGGTCATCAATGGTCAGGTTGACTTTATGATGAACAAATCGGTGGGCTACCAAACAAAAGGGCTTGCAGAAATCACCATTCCCAGCCCTGAAAAGATCAATCAAACCACCTTCCGCGAGCGTTTGTTGAGCATTCCAGGGGTGAAGGATGCTACTTTTTATTTGTTTTCACCTACGACCAATTCCAGCAATACGACCAATTTCCGCTTTGATACCCGTCAAAAAGATGAAGTGTGGCAAATGAGCACCAAAAATGCGGATCATCACTACATCGATACTTATGGCTTGACCTTGGTAGCTGGAAAAAACATTCCAGCTAGCGACACAGTACAAGGCTATTTGATCAACGAAAAAGTAGTAGAACGTTTGGGCGTGAAAAACCCGGAAGACATCATTGGTAAAAAACTGCGGGTTTGGGGAATTGATGCACCTATTTATGGCGTGTTGAAGAATTGGAACAATGCTTCGTTTGAACAGGACATTGCGCCCATTGCAGTGTTTACTTACAAGGACATTCACTACAATTGTGGCTTGCGACTCAGCAGCAACAACCTGCAAAAGACGATGAAGGAGGTCGAAAAACTCTGGAACGGTTATTTCCCCGATCACTTGTACGAGCAGTCTTTCCTGGATGAAAGCATCGCCCGCAATTACGAATTTGTTCGCACTATGCTGCGCCTGGTGCAGATTTTCTCGCTTATCGCCATTTTTATTGGCTGTTTGGGACTGTATGGTTTGGTCAGATTTATGGCTGCGCAAAAAACCAAAGAAATTGGGGTGCGCAAAGTACTGGGGGCCAATTTGGCGCAAATTCTGAGCCTCTTTGGCAAAGAAATTTCCATCCTCGTCGGCGTTGCTTTCCTGGTGGCGGCCCCCTTGGGCTGGTATTTGATGAATGCCTGGTTGCAGGATTACACTTACCGAATTCCGATTGGGTTTGGGACCCTGGTTTTTGCGGTGTTCATCACTTTGGGTGTAGCGTTGCTGACATCGAGTTATGAATCGATTAAGGCCGCTTTGGTCAATCCGGCGAAGTCTTTGAAGTCGGAGTGACGGAAAACATAGAGCAACACAATTTATTATCACAAAGGAAAAAAAGAGGACTTAAACATTTGTCAGCCCGAATTTTCAAAATAATTCCAAAGCGACATAATTTTCACAAAGAAAGCACAAAGAAGCACAAAGGACACAAAGTTAGACGTTGACGACGTTTTACTTTGTGTCCTCTTTTTTTTTCTTTGTGCTAAAAAAATGTCGCTTTGGTTGTTTTGAAAAAAATTGAGATAATTAATATTTATCACCGCTACTCCTTTTCCGAATTAGGCACCGTCTCCTCTTGCGCCACCTTATTCTCCACCACAAACCACGACGCCACATAAGCCGTAAAGGTCCCAAACAATCCCACTCCCGCCGTCATCAGAATTGCCGCAATAACCCGCCCTTCGGTAGTGACTGGGAATTTGTCGCCATACCCAACCGTAGTGATGGTCACGTAAGCCCACCAAATGGCGTCCTCCGCGGTTTTGATGTTGCTGTTGGGATCCGTTTCTACCTGTAAAATGGCGATGGCGGAAAAAATAACCAGCAGAATTGCGGTCAGCGAGGCCGAGGTTAAGGCACCTTTGGCCTTGTCCTTGAATACATAATGAAACAGGTTGTGGATCGAACGAAAGGCCCTGACTACCCGCAACAAACGGACGAGCCGCAACAAGCGCCCGGCTCTCAAGGCATCGACCATCGGAATGCTGGAAATGAGGTCGATCCAACCCCAGCGCATGAATTGCCACTTGTTTTCGGCCTTGGCAAAACGAATACAAAACTCAATAAAAAAGACAATACAAATGACATTGTCGAAATACTGAAGTAGGGTAGAGGTCTCCGGGGGCAATTCGTAGGCGGTATCGATGATGAGCGCACCCAGGATGTAAATGGAAAGAAAAATAACAATGATGTTCAAAATGCCCAGCTTGTGTTCGGTGGAGTGTGTAGCCATTACCTTCGGTTTTAGGTTAAAAACTTTTAGGCGAAATATACGAAGGAATGGGCTTGGGGGTTACAAGATGCAACAGATTAATGAAGATGCCCCTTGCAACCCCTGATGATCTATAACCTGCGCAGTCTAAAATAGTACACTCCACCGCGCACATTGGCCCGCAAATTGAGCCGTTCCCAACTCAGGTTATTGACCCCGCAAAGGTAGGTCATGGCGGGTCGACCCCGATCAAAAAAGTCCATGTCCAGCAAAAACTCTGCATCGTCTTCCCCATCATAAGTGGCTCGATCGAGGATCAATTCCCAGTTGCCGGGGTACACCACCCGATCAAGGCGGTCGTCGAAAGAAGCAGTGTAATCGCGGTAAAATTCGATGATGTCGCCTACAAATTCAGCATCGCGGTTTTTACGAAACAAATCCCCGTTTTCCTTGAACGAAGCACTTTCAAAAATCCAGGCACCGTAGAGGCGGTCCTCCTTGCGTTCCAGACGATATTCGTCGGTACAGGCGCTGGCCATGATGATGAAAGCAGCATAAATGAAGAGCTTGAATGTAAATTTCATGAGCATTGCTTTTGGATCATTTAGAATTTGGACTTGTGTTTGGTTCCGATTAATGGGGCAAAATGAACACTTATTTTTTTATCGCCCATCAAACACATTTCAATGATAAACAATCTATGGGCTTCCCCCTATAGCCATAACTTACTTTAACCCTCTGCCCGAAAACTTTAACTAGCGTTAAACTGATGTTAAAGGACTAGAAGGTATTCTTTTTCTCAAAATTTCCTATTTTTGGTCTAACGACGGCCTGAAAATTGAACCTAAAAACTGCTACAGCTTACTATGAGACTAAAATTCTACCTAACCATGTATTGGGAGGCCGTTGTCTATTGTTGGTTAATTTTGTGTTCGACCATCACCATTCCACTCCTTGCCCAACAAATCCCCCTCAATGACTGCTCCAATCTCGGCTTTGAAAAAGGCACTTTTGAAGGTTGGCGAGGGGAATATGGCACCGTCAAAGACCCCACTTTTGGAAATCGACCCAAGGAAGAAGACGTCAAAACTGGATTGATTCCACAGCGCCACACGATTGTGCGCAGAAATATGGGCAACGATTTTTTGGTCAAAATTGAAGCCCTGCCCATGGTTTCGATCGGCAATTTCGCTGCCCGTCTTGGCAATTCCCGCAACGGCAAAGAATTTGAACGCCTGATCACTTCTTTCCGGGTAACGCAGGAAAATTCACTGTTCGTATACAAGTTTGCGGTGGTGATGGAAGACCCCGATCACAGACCCAAGCAGCAACCCCGCTTTACGGTAGAAGTCCTCAACCAGCGCAATGTGCGCACGCCCTGCGGTTTGTACGAAGTGGCTGCTGCCGAAAACATCCCTGGATTTAAAAACCAAAACCAACTCCGCATCCGCAACTGGACGGCTGCCGCCATCGACCTGCGCGACTACATCGGGCAAGTGATTACCCTGCGCTTTACGGTGAATGATTGCACCGAAGGGCTACATTACGGCTACGCCTACCTGGATGCCGAATGTTTGAGTGCCAAAATCTACCCATCCTACTTTTGTCCGGGCTTGGATACTACGATCACCCTGACCGCACCAGAAGGGTTTTCCTCCTATCGCTGGAGCACCGGGCAAACGACCCGCAGCATCAACCTGAACAAACCGCAGGCGGGAAGTAAGGTTTTTTTGACGGTAAAGCCGTTTAACAGTTTGGCCGAAGATTGCCAGTTTACCTTTGAGTTTGAAATTCCCGAGCGTTTCACCCGTGACCTGTTGGCAGAAGACAGCGTGAAATTTTGTGGCAACAAGCCCCAAATCGTCACCCCCATCGACGACAATTTTGAAACCTTTGTCTGGCGATTGGGCAAAAATGGCCCCATTGTTTCCAACGAAAAACAAGTGGAACTCACTCAGTCGGGGATGTACTATCTCGAAGCCCGTGATCGCTCTTGTGTATTCCAGGATTCGGTACAATCCCGTACTTTCCCCGAGCCACGGGTAACCGCCCAACTCGACTCACCCAAGTGTGATGGCACACCTACCGGGCGCATCAGCCTGCAAGGGGGCAGTTCCTTACAATACGCCTGGAGTACCGGCGATTCGGCGGCCAGCATCAGCCAATTGGCGGGCGGAAACTATTTTGTCACCGTCACCGATCCAGGACTGGGCTGTACCTTTGAGCGAAGTTTTGACCTGCCCTCAGCGCCCGCTTTCCAGGCATCGGCCTTGACTTTGGCCCAACCTTGTGGAGACTTGCAGGCTGGGCGGGCGCAAATCAACATCCAGGGTGGCACCGCACCTTATACCGTAAGCTGGAGCAGTGGCGACACGAGCCGCAGCATCCAAATGAACCAGGCTGGGCGTTTCAAAGTCAGTGTAACCGACGCTCAGGGTTGTCAACGTCGGGACAGTGTGGAGGTGCAAAAAATGGAAATCAACACCACGGCTATCCCCAGCAAGTGTTTTGGTGATAAAAATGGACTGATTACCGTACGCGCCATGGGCGGGAGCCCCGAGTACCAATACCAGTTGGGCAACCGACCAATGGGTCGGGATTCCATATTTCAAAATTTGCCGCCAGGTACCTATATGCTGCTTGCTGCTGATCAAAGTGGTTGCAAAATTGCCCGCATGATCGAATTGCCTGCCCCGGAATTGTTTCAGGTGAGTTTGCCCAAAGACACTACGATTGATTTGGGCGCAGCTTTGTTTTTGCGGCCGGAGGGCAGTGCGCCGATTGCAACTTACCGCTGGAATGGAAGCTACCCCGATCTTTGTGCGGCTTGCCCCGAGCTTAATATTCCGAGGGTAACTGCCAATGGAACCGTTAGCCTGGAAGCCGTAGATGAAAATGGCTGCCTGGCCAAAACCTCACTGCGGATTTTGGTGCAAAAAAATTACAAGGTTTACATCCCCAATGTTTTTAGCCCCAACGGGGATCGGCAGAACGACTTTTTTGAAATTTTCCCAGGCACCAGCACTTTGCGCATCAAGTCATTGGAAATTTTTACCCGTTGGGGCGAAGTGGCTTTTGCTTTTGATGCGGATTCAAGTTCGGATAGCCCTCGTTGGGACGGGACTTTCCGGGGCAAATCGATGGGGAATGAGGTGGTCGTGTACAAGGCCGTGATTGAGTTCATTGATGGGGTGGAGAAGATGTTTACGGGGAGTGTGACTGTTTTGAAGTGAAGAGTGAAGAGTGAAAAGTGAAGAGTGAAAAGTGAAGAGTGAAAAGTGAAGAGTGAAAAGTGAAGAGTGAAAAGTGAAAAGTGAAGAGTGAAGAGTGAAGAGTGAAAAGTGTTGAATTTCGTAGCTCATTTGGTATTTATTCGCTGGGGTAAAGCGAAATGTCGAGACTGGTAAAATACTGTGCAATTTTGAGCAGCAATTCCATTGGTAAAGCATCTTGCAACATTGGTCGTTCGGTGCCACTTTCATAGCCAATATCCAGAATGCGCTTCGGACATTGTTGCCAAAACTGGAGCAGATCGGGCGGAAGATTTTCCACTGCTGTACAAAAATATTGGATAGTCTCGGAGGCAGTGGGGTAGGAATCGGCTAGTTCAAAACGCACAAAATGAGCACCTGCAATTGTTGGGCTTACCAGAGGAATAAGCTGATCTTGCCAGTGGTCAATAAGCGGCTGTAGATCAGCATGGGCGTGGATGTCGAGGTCGACGTTCATGAAGTAGGGGGTGCTAGGCATGATGGATATGAATTGATGGCTTGTGGTGACCAGTTGTCGAGTTTCGGCGTAGCTGTCATAACGCAACTCTTGGTGGATTCGTTCCGGGAGGAGTAGAAACAAAAAAAGGAAGCCGAAAACTTGTGTTTTCAACTTCCTTTTAGAGCGGATGACGAGATTCGAACCCGCGACCTCAACCTTGGCAAGGTTGCGCTCTACCAGCTGAGCTACATCCGCGAAATGGGGTGTGGGTGTGTGAAGGTGTGGTAGTGTGTGTGTGGTGCCTTGGGCTGGAAGTACTTGCTAATGCATTTTCGTTTCAGCGTGCGCAAAGATAATACAGCGAGCTGGGGAAAAGCAAATTTTTTGGGAGATTTTTTTTGATTTTTTTACTGTGAGGGCCTAAATATTTGATTTTGAAAAGGTAAAAACATTGATGTTATGGTGCAGAGACGTTACATGCAACGTCTCTACGCGTCAATTTTCCACCATCACCTCCACCTCGTTTTCCATCTTAGGCAGCCGAATCCGCCGCAACAGCGGAGGCAACAGCGCAACTGCGACCATCAGAATGCCCGCAAAACCAAGTGAAAGTGGTTGTGTAGCGGGCACCCCAATGGTACAGATCAACAAAATAAACAACGTAGAAAACGGTAAAGACAAAGCGATAAAATTCAAGGCGAGGCCGGGGTTAAAAATCCGATTAGCCACTTTTTTTTCTGATTCGAGCGCATGAACGGAAGCAATGTGCGCAAAAGGCCAAAAACTCACTGCACTTTGAGGAAATACCACCGCCAAAATCGCTGCTGCTGGACTCATTGCCGGAGCAATGCTCAAAAAGATGCCACTGATCAGCAAAGTCAAACCCGCCCGCAGCAATAGCAACCCACCAATCATCCGCAATTCTGTCCAACGCGGCTGCACCGAGATGCCAATGTACAAAAGCACCAACGGCGTCATAATGGCCCCAATTTTGAGCACCACATCCTGTAAAAACGCAGGTAAATTGTCCAGATGCCAACCAAAGCTGAGGAACAGCAAGGCGAAAACCAGAACTATATTGACGGGCTCCCGCACCAAGGTCAACAGCAGGTCTTTGACTTTGGCGGAGGTAGATACATTCTCGCTGGGAAAAAAGCGATAGTACCAACGCATCGCCAACAAGTACAGAATAATCAAAACAAACACCTTATTGCCCAAATCGCCCAAGGCCGCCCAAGCCACTGCCTGATCGCCCTGGTATTCCGCCAAAATGGGGAAGCAAGACAAACCCGGTGCCAACGAAGGAACCATCATCAACAAGGTGCGGAAATCCGGCGTGCCCCGTCCAATGCCCATGTACGGCAGCAAAACATAACACAAACCAAACAACAACAGATTGAATACCAAGGCCAAAATGGGCAAACTGATCAACTCTATGTTTACTTCTGTTTTGAGCAGGGCAATAAAAATGGTGGCGGGTAAGGCCAAACTCAGGATGATGATCTTAAGGCCATCAGCTTGTTCTTTACTTTTGATTTTGGGTTTCAAAAGTAAACCGATGGCGATCAAAGCCAAAAGCGCGACGGCCTTTTGCAATGCGATGTTCATGTGCTTTAGTTAAAAGGACAAGCAAAAAAATATTTGCTATTAAGTAGTTGACCACATTAAATCAATCATTTAATGTGGTCGACTGCTTATGCCAGTACTTTTTTCAAACTATCGGTAAACAACTTGAGTTCATCCGGTAAACCTACACTCACGCGGCAGTACGTTTTGGCGTCTATCTCGAAGGAGCGCACCGCTACTCCAGACTCGTACATTTTTTTCAGGAATTCCTTGCCATTCATCACAATGGGGAACAAAATGAAGCTGGTGTGAGAAGGCACGTAGTTGAAGCCTGCTTTTTTGAGTTCAGCACAAACGAATTCGCGACCTTCGGCAGTCAATTTCCGGGAGCGTTCCTGGAATTCCTTGTCTTCCATACTGGCAATCGCGCCGTTTACGGAGGTAATGCACATGCCCATATTGCCACGCACCATGTTTTCGATTTTTTCCAGGGTTTTGGGCAGTGCTACGATGTAGCCAATGCGCAAGCCCGCCATCCCGTGAATTTTGCTGAAGGTACGCGCCACAATTACGTTTTTGCCTTTTGCGACCAAATCCACCATGCTGGAAGCCATTGGATTTTCCAGGTAATCAATATAGGCTTCGTCCACAAAAATGGGCGCTTTATCCGCAGCTCTGGTGCAAAAAGCCCGCAACTCAGCAGCATCGGTGAGTGAACCCGTTGGGTTGTTGGGGTTGCACACATACACCAGTTTGGTATTGGCGTCGATGGCCTTTTCCATAGCGGCGCAATCGTGTGACCAGTCTTTTTTCAGCGGCACATTTTTCCAGGTCGCTTTAAATGCCTTGGCGGTATTGATCAGCGACATGTAGGCTGGATCGGCTGAAACGATGTTGCCACCTTCCAAGAAGTGGGTAATGGCCACTTTTTCCAACAAGTCGGTCGAGCCAGGGCCCATCATGATGTAATCCTCACTCACGCCTTCTCTTTCTGCGATCATTTTGCGCAGCTTGGTCGCTTCGCCATGTGCGTAGCGGTTGCCATTGATGGCGGATTCGATGACGGCCAAACGGGCTTTGGGCGATGGGCCAAAGGGGTTTTCGTTGGCATTCAAACGCGCCACACTAGGAGGCATGATCAGTGGCAAACGGTAGTCAATTTCTTTGAGGCGGCTTTGCTCAGCCCAAAGGCTGGCCTGATCCGTAGCAAAAGTAGTGCGACCCAATGCCGCAGGCGCTACCGCAGCACCAGAAGCAATGACAAGGGAAGAACGCAGCCAACTGCGTCGACTCAGATTCGAGTTATTCATGATGAATGTATGTTTTGATGCAAATAAATTTCTTTCCGAATTTGGTCGGTGCTGGATTAGCAATCTACGGCGAGTAATAAAGGACGTGATGTAACTGACTGATGGACAAAATTGCCAAAAAAATTGGACAAAAGGAAGAGAAAAAAATGGGGGATAAAAAAAAGATTTAATTGTAAAAAAATGCCTTTTGGTTGGATTTATGTTTGTTGAAAAATAAATAAACTGAAATATTATTTGGAAAAAGATGGAGGAATATTTGACCCTGCTTTATTAACTCACATTACGCAGTGCTATTCATCAACTTCTGATGAAAGTAAAGATGATCGTCTCTGATCCATAATACGATTTCAATTTAACCGTAGTTTTTTACCGCAGAGTTTCGCAGAGTGCACGCAGAGTTGCACAGAGTTTTTTAGTTTTAAGGAGTTTGCCACCTGCGGTGGCTGGAGTTTGTGCTCTAGGAAAATCTTGCTTAAGATCAAACCAAGCATAGTAGGAGTTGATAAAAGGTAAGGACCCAAGCTTCAGCAAATGCGACCTCCGTGGACTCTCTGCACCGCAGGTGCTCCTAAAAAAACTCCATGAAACTCCGCGTGTACTCTGTGAAACTCTGCGGTAAATAAAATGCGTAATGTGAGTTACTCAATGTCGATGGCTATATCGGATGTTTCATGTTCAGCTATATTGCCAGGGCAACGGCACAGGATTTTTCGGAACCAATAAATATCGCCGGGTTGGGCGCTATCAATCAGGGGGCGAATGGAGTCGTTGAATTTTCCTCCTGTATTCTTGGCTCTTTGTACGAGCCCATCTTTGCTGATCTTGATGATGGAATACTCAATAATATCGCAACGAGCATCGAAGCCACAACACTCGAGAACAGGAATGACCCCTCCCTGGGCTTTAAATACGCCATTACGCATACTGCCTTTGTTAGTGTTATCTATTTTAGCAACGGCTTCAAGTTGGCGCACATGGAATTTTTTTTCCCAAATCCCATCTTTGGTTTTTACCTTCAAGGTCAATTGCCCATCTTGTTTCGGGTTGATCGAAAATTCTCCATTTTTGCCCTTAACCTGGGCGTAAAAAACCTCATCACTGTCATACGTGTCAATCTCAGCAGTAATTTGATTGGCCTGAACAGCTTGATTTTGTCGAGCGACAATGATGACTGGGTTGTTTACGCCCTGATATAGGTAATTGCATTCTCTGGTGGATATAGCTACCTGTGGCTTTTTCAAATCCAGTACACTTGTTGAAAAACAGGTGATTGTTACAAGGATGAGCAGGGCATTTTGCATAAAGGTTAGGTTTGTTTATGCAGAATGCAATCGAAGCTAAAAAGTTACAAAAAACGAGGCTTAAGGTACCTGAACCAAACCCAGCCCAAACCCAGCAACAGGCACAAAACCCCACCCAAACCAATGTATTTCCCCAGCGGATCATACACCGCCTCCGTCGCCCCAATCCCGATCAATCCCGCCCAAAAATACGGATGTACCTCATCGTGGGGCCGATTTTCCAACAAATTCAACTTGGCCTGTTGTAGCGCCCGATCCCGGCTAGCCCCCTTTTTCAACAACTGGAAAAAATTGACTACCAATTCCGCCGTACGCGCATCGTCTACACTCCAGAGCGTATTCACCACACTTTTGGCTCCGGCATGAATGAAGCCATGCGCCAAACTGATGATGCCTTCGCCAGAATGATAGTCACCAATGCCCGTTTCGCAGGCGCTCAGCACCACCAGTTCGGTAGGCAAACGCATGGCGTACAAATCGCGGGTGTAGAGGTACTCATTGCTGATGGTATCTTTTTGCTCCATAAAAGCCAGGGCCGAATAATTGTCCACGTTGATAAAATATTTGCCGTGGGTGGCCAGATGCAAGATGGGATAACGAGGCGCAAATTTTTGGAAAGCTGCCAGGGTAGCATTGCGACCCGTGAGTACTTTCGCCCCCCACAATTTGCCCAGCGCTTCCGCCTCTTTTTGGCTGTTGTACAAAACCCCCAAACCCAAGGCATGCCCCCGAAAATCCGGTGCCATCGACAATATCCCCGGTTTAAACCAGCGGACATGGCTTTTGCGCGACAACTCCCAGGACAAACTCCCCGAGTAGCTGTATTGAATGGCATACTGGCGCAACAAGTAGGCGTGGCTTTTAAAATAACTCGTGTTCTTGGGCATTTTGGTCAACAGGGACTCAAAAGGCAGGTAACTCAAGGGTCCATCCGCTACGATGATCAAGGATTCATTGTCTTTTAAAGCACTTTGTAGCGGCTTAAAAACAGCACCGTACAAGGCATTCGACAATTGACACCAAGCCAGAAGGTTGCTGTCGAGCGCAGCGCCATTGAGGGCCGGGTATTTGCGCAAGAGTTGCCGAAAACTTTTGGCCTCCTGCACCAGTGACTGCGATTTGGGCAAGGCAAAGCCCTTTAGTCCCTGGGTGGTCAATACAAATACCAGCAGGCTACTCTCCGTTTCAAAATATTCCACCAGCGCCTGTTTGGGCTGTAGCCAGCGTTTTTGCAAAAAAGAGGCACTATAAGTAGTATCGGTAGCCATCCTGATGCCTTTTTGTTGTTGCCAACGGCGGATCACTTTTTGCAAACTATCCAGTTTTTGCATCAAGCCCAACATGCTCCGATCCAGCTGTGCGACCTTACTGGGGCTGGTGATTTTTTCACTTTCCAATTCCGCCAAGCGACCCAGCAAGTTTTGTTCCAGCGTTGCCCAGTCTTTGGGGATATTGGTTTGTGCATTGGATTGGCTTTGTTGGATTCCCTCTAGCAATTGCACCCCTTTGCTTTTTTCACTGAGCAAAAAAGCTTTTTCGAGGTAAGTATGCTGGCCACTTTTTTGCCAAATGCGAAAATACAAATCGGTGGCCTCGCGGTACAGTACGTATTGTTGTTGCAACCACAGCTGCCGGGCACCTGAACTGCTCAATTGGTGGCGTAAAAAACCCATCAAACGTATGGCTTCAAGGTTGGCTTGGGCCGCCTTTTTTTGCCAGTACAACACTGCTTTAGGCGACTTGCTGCTCAAGGCTACCGCTTTCCAGGTACGGCCTTGTTGGGCCAATACTTTCATCACTTCCAGGGTGATCTCACTGCCCCAGAGGGTTTCACCGGGCTGATAGGCTAAGGCTGTTAAGGCCTCTTGCAAGAGCTTGCTGCTTTCATTTATTTTACCCTGTTGTAGGAGGATTTCAGCCCGGGTGCGCAATACCTGGGCGTAACCCAAGCCCTGCATTTGCCCGATTTGTTGCAGGGCTCGAATGGCCAAAAGACTCTGCATGCTAGCAGTATCCAAAAAACCCTGTTGGATGTACCCAACGGCCATACTGTTGTGGATTTGTGCCAAATCGGGGTGCCCCTGGGGGAGGTTTTGATGTAGCTTAGTGGCGGCAATCTTGAAATTGAGAATAGATTGGACGTACTCCTGTTTTTGTAAATAACAAACCCCGATGTTGCTGTAAATCGTGGCAGCAAAGACCTGATCGTTGTACAAAGATTCGATCGGCCCCAAGGCGTCGAGGTGATGGTGTACGGCCAGATCGTAATCGCCTAATCGTTGGTGACAAAGACCGATTTTATGCCAGGCGGGCGCACTGGCGGGTTGTTTGGGGCCGCCATAAAGAAAAACTGCTTGTTGCAAGTAAGGGATCGCAGCAGGATAGTCCCCTTTTTCCAGCAGCACTTCACCAATGTTTTCGAAGGTAGGGGCCAAGGTAGGGTCTTTATCTCCGTATACCTTTCGGCGAATAGCCAACACTTTTTCAAATAGAGCCTGAGCCTGATCCCATTGCCCCATTTCGTACAATACTTTGCCCAGGTTGTTCAGCGCAGGGGTAACCTTTAAATGATTTGTGCCAAAGGTTTTTTCCCGGATTTCCAACGCCGCGCGGTATTCACGGGCGGCCTCCTGAAAATCACCTGTGAAATAGGCGCAATTCCCCAAATTATTGTGGCTCACTGCAATGTCGGCGTGATTGGGGGGCAGGATGGCCTGGCGGATGCGCAAGGCTTGTTGGTGCATGCGCCGTGCACCTGCGTAATCGCCCAATTTGAGCTGGCAATTGCCAATATTGTTGTAGGAATCGGCGGTTTTTTCATGTTTTTCGCCAAACAGCACGGTGCGGAGTTTGAGTGCATTTTGGTGCCACTGAATAGCCTGGCCGAAATTGTCCAATTTGAGTTCGTATTCTCCTAGATTATTCCAGGCTTGGGCAATGAGTGGGTGACCTTTTTTTTGAAAAGCTTGTAATTGTTGGAGGCTACGCAAAAAGAAGGCCTTGGCATTGGGAAAATCGGCTTGTTCAATGGCGATATCGCCCAATAGAATCAGGGCCTGTGCATTTATTTCAGGATTTTTTTGGGTGCTTAAAACGCCTTTGGCTATGGTCGCAGCTTCCTGATAACGAAGGGAATCAAAGAGTATTTGTGCTTTTTGAAGCTTGCCCAGGGCTTGATTTTGCCCCCAGCCCAGTCCAGCCCAGAGCAGAAAACTAGCCAACAAAATGCAATGCTTCCTCATTTATCAACGTTTCTGAACGTGTTTGTCCCTTGTTTATCCCTTGCACACGGGCAAAATAGTTATTTTCGCAAAAATAAACCCTATGGTCTGCATTCTTGTACTTAGATGAAGGGGTTTAATACACTTCCTACGCCTTCAAAAAGAATATATGGACGATTTGCTAAAATATTTCGACAAACCTGGCACATTATTCTGCTTAAAAACACCTACTCCATGAACGCCATCACCTACACGAACGAGTCATTAGTAGCGGCGATCAAAAATGGCGGCACCGTAAGACAAACGGCAATCCGCTGGTTGTACGACGACAAAGAATTGCAGCAGCGCGTCGTTTCATTCGTCAGAAACAATCGGGGCAACCAAGAAGATGGTACCGATATGTTTCACGAAGGAATCATTGTGCTGGACCGCAACATCCGGGAAGATAAATTCCGGGGTGAAGCACCCGTAAAAGGTTACCTGTATTCGATTTGTCGTTTTTTGTGGATGAACCAAATGCGCAAACAAGAACGTGTATCCCTGGTTGATCCCATTAAACCAGCGCAGGAAGAACCCGATCTGGAAACTCCAGAAGTTACCTTCCGCACCGAAGAACGGAAAAACTTACTCAGCCACCTGCTTGATCAACTCGGCGAACAATGTCGCAAAGTGTTGGAGATGTGGAAATTGTCGTACTCAATGGCGGAAATTGCAGAAACCCTGCAACTCAGCAACGAGGCTAACGCCCGGAAAATTAAGTACCGCTGCCACCTGGCCTTGATGGAATTCCTGGAAAAAAACCCAGGCATGGTAAAACAACTTAAAGATGTGTTATGAAGCTTGAAAATTATTACGACCGAATCGACCAGTACCATGCTGGGGAATTGTCGACAGGAGATCGTCAAAGCTTTGAACGGGAACTCGGCAGCAACAGTGATTTGCGCCAGGCTGAAGAATTATACCGCCTAAGTTTGAGCGCACTGGATTACGGAGTGGAAGAAAGCCTGCGTAATGACTTGAAAAAATGGGAACAAGAAGGCAATCGTGCTGCTTCTGGCGGTCGGATTATTTCCTTGCGCCGGGGTATTTTTATCCTGAGCGCTGCTGCGGCAGTTTTGTTGCTGGTCTTTTTTGCCCGCCCATTTTTGATGCCTGCACCAAGCAGTGATGAATTGTTTGCAAGCTACTATGAAGCACCCACTGAGTCGAGTATGCGCGGTGGAGCGGTGCCTCAAAATGCTTTGACTACAGGCAAAACTGCCCTGGCGGAAGAAAGTTATGCCGATGCAGTAGAAGATTTTGCGCGGATTCCTGAAGGCGACCCTCTATATGTGGAAGCACAATTCTACCTTGGCCACGCTTTAGTGGGGTTGAATAATTTCAGCGCAGCTAAAAAAGCTTTTGAAATTGCGGCCAATTCCAACGAATCCAAATTCAAAGAAAAAGGGGAGTGGAATTATATATTGGCCTGCCTGAAGCTAGGGCCGATGGACGCTGCCGTTGAATCCAAATTAAAAACCATCGCGCAGAACGAGAATAGTTCTTTTGCCAAAGAAGCGCGTGAAATCTTGAAGAAGATGAAGTAAACCTTTACTATACAACAAAGTTAAAAAACTGAAGGCTTGAAAAAAACGGTCACCGAGCGGAGTCGAGGTGTCGTTTTTTTCAAGCCTTCAGTTTTTTAACTTTGTTATAGCTTTTTTCGAATAAAAGAACCCAAAAAATTACATTTGCAGACATGCAAACCCAGCAGATTTTAGACCAGGTAACCCAAGCCAGTATTCAGCTCATCCTGCATGAGCCTTTCTATGGGCATGTATTGACGGGACTGGTTAAGGAGCTCAATGTTGAGATTCTGTGTCTGTCATTGGGCGTGAATGTCAACAAAACGCCCAAACTCGCGATCAATCCAACCTATTGGCAAGCTGATTTGAACACTCCCTCCCAACGCTTGGGTGCACTCAAACACGAAATATTGCACTTGGTATTTGGTCACCTGCTACGGGAACGGGACTTTACCAATCTGCGCATCTTTCACCTGGCTGCGGATTTGGCGGTGAATCAATATTTGAGCCCTGAACAACTCAGCCCAGCTTCACTCACCCTGAACCTCTTCCCCGAACTGGATTTGCAACCCTATCGCCCGGTCGATGTCTACTACGATGAACTAGCGAGCGCCTGGGACAAAACGCTGCGCCGTGGGCAAATCATCAGCCCGAAACTATCTGACTTGATGGCAGCAGGTACTGGCCCTCTAGCTGGGCATGACTTATGGCAAAATGAGGTAGGGACGCTGAGTGCTGCTGAAAAAAAAGTGCTCGCGACGGGAATGCAACAGATTGTGCAAAATGCCCTTGAGCGGGTAGGCAGCAAAGGCCTGGGCAGCTTGCCAGGAATCTTGCAAACACAATTAAACCAATTGCTTACAAAGCCTGAGCCAGCGCTGGATTGGCGGCGTTTTTTGCGTTTATTTGTCGGCGCAGGACAACGTACTTTTTTGCAAAACACCCTGCGTAAAGTTTCCCGGCGTTACGGCACCAATCCAGGCTTGCGCATCCGCAACAAGCACAAATTGCTGATTGCGCTGGATACTTCAGCGAGTATTGCCGATGCGGAAATACAAGCCTTTTTCCAGGAAATCCAGCAGATTTGGCGTTTGGGAACCGAAATTTTTATCCTGGAATGTGATACCCAGATCAACAATGCCTATATTTATCGGGGCACGATTCCAGTAGTCGTTGCTGGTCGAGGGGGCACCCATTTTGATGCGGCAATTGAATATGCCAATCAAAAATCGAATGCGGATGCGGTGGTGTATTTTACTGATGGATTGGGCCCTGCGCCCAGTTTATCTTGCCGTAAACCACTGTTGTGGATGATCAGCAAAGGCAACCAAGGCAGGGATGGAAACAATTGGGAACATTTGCCTGGAAGAAAAATAAGCATGTAAATTAACTATGCACAATTACCAATACTACGGAACTCGGGTTAACGCGACAGAACTGAGCAGTTTTATCCAACACATCTTCCAAACCAATCAGGTGCTGGAAGGAGAGGGGAAGCGCAAATCACCCATCTGCATCTGGGGCCGCCACGGCATAGGTAAAACCGAGATCGTCGAGCACCTCGCCCAGCAAAATGGCTACCAATACGTCTACCTCGCCCCGGCTCAATTTGAAGAAATGGGGGATTTGGTCGGTATGCCCGCCATTGAGGGGGCGCGCACCGTTTTTCGAGCACCCGCCTGGGTGCCTGACTCCCCAGGGCCCGGCATATTGTTGATCGACGACGTCAACCGCGCCGATGAACGCATCCTGCGCGGCATCATGCAGTTGTTGCAAAACCACGAGCTGATCAGTTGGCAATTGCCGCCCCACTGGCAAATCATCCTGACCGCCAACCCCGATGGTGGGGATTATTCGGTTACTCCTATGGACGATGCCATGCTAACGCGGATGCTGCACGTCACCTTGGAATTTGACCTCAAAACCTGGGTGCAATGGGCCGAACAAAATGAGGTGGATGCCCGAGGGATCAATTTTGTATTACTTTATCCCGAAATCATCACCGGGCAACGCACCACTCCGCGGACTTTGGTGCAGTTTTTTGAAGCCATCAAATCGATCAAAGACTTGAGTGCCAATCTGGGCCTGGTGCGGATTCTGGCCGATTCCTGTTTGGACGAACAAAGCGCTACAGCTTTTATCTCTTTTGTCAACCACAACCTGAGCGAGTTGATTACCCCCCAGCAAATCTGCAATGCCCAGGATTTTGAAAAAGAGGTCGTTTTGCCTTTTCAAAAAATGGTAGTCAAACAGCCAATTCGGGTGGACATCATTGCGGCTTTGTGTACGCGTTTGGCCAATTATTTGTTGCAGGACGCTAAATCGCTTAGTCCGGCTCAGTTCAACAATCTGAAAGCCTTTTTAAAAATTGACTTTATTCCGAATGACATTCGTTTCACCTTGTTGAAGGACTTGACTACGGGCGGGCAGGCGGGTTTGAAGGGCTTGCTGGCGGATGTGGAGTTGGGGAAGTTGGTTTTGAAGATGATGTGATTTGTTGATCTCTGCTGACTTCCATTTCAGCAGCACAAGGTTTCTTAAGACTTGCATAAAACCCCATGTTGTGCGTTCATACTTTTAGTCAATATTTTCGTTCAAAGGACTTACCATTGAAACGATACACCCCATTGGGACCTCCGCCAAACCACAATTCACCGGTTTTGCTTTGGTAAATAATCCAAGTAAAGTTCCCATCGAGACCATCTTTTTGGGTGAAATTTTTCATCGTATGTCCATCGTATCGCCACACACCTGATTCTACTGTTCCAAACCAAATGTTACCCAAAGTGTCTTCACCTATCGAAAAAACCCTGTCCAGAGAATTACCACCTTTGGTGTCTTCTTTTCTTAATTGATGTTGTTTTGTAAAATGGGTGAACTTTTTACCATCATATTTTAAGACTCCGATGCCCCCAACTGGGCTGCCACCACTATTGTTTCCAATCCATAGATTACCCTTGCTGTCTTCCATGATGGATCGAATATGCAAAGATTCGGTTGGGGGGCCATTTAATCCTAATGAGTCATCATTAAACACTTTAAATTGCTTCCCATCATGCCAAACCAATGCATTATAAGTTCCAAACCAAACCGCTCCATTTTTACTTCTGACAAAAGGTGTTGAAATTGAATAGGCGTTTTCCTCTCCTGATTTTGTTTTTATGGGGAAGCTGCGGTAATAGAGGTTTTTCCCGTCATATTGATACACTCCCGGCCCCCCTTCAATTTTATTGTAACCAGCAGTTTCATCCCCTTTAAACCAAAGGTCACTATCCCTTAATTTCCACCTGTTTTTTACATCATAATTTTTTTCATTGTAGATAGTCATTTCTTTACCATCATAGCTACTTAATCCAACCCCACATTCAAACCAGATGGTGCCATTTTTATCTTCATAAATGCTCCTCACCTGGTTGTTACTTAATCCGTTTTGGGTGGTGAAATATTGCAAGCGACCATGCTGAAGCATACACACCCCTTCGTTATGACTCCCAAACCAAATATTTCCTTTACTGTCTTCTAAAATTGAACGAACTCCGGTGGTGTAATTTAACAATTGGCTATCAGGTTTAGCCTGTACTGCCTGATTTCCCTTATTGGATTGACTTTGACTATTGCAAGAGATGGTTACGGCTAGCAAAAATGCCCAACAAAGGATGAAAAAGTTTTGATTGTCTGAATTCACTTTCATGGCCTAACATTATTTAAAGTCAGTAATGGTTTTTCCATCATAACGATACACTCCACCACCAGAGCCAAACCTAATCATTCTCAAATTTCCCATGGCTTTTTGATTGTAAAAAGATGTAACTAAGATGTAAATCTTTTGTACAACACCAGAACGTTGTCAATTATTACCAGTTCTTTAATTGGAGTTTATTGATTTGTGTGGTCTAATTGCAAGGTGGTAGGAGATCATAGCGTTGTTTACAACGTTCGAGTATTGCTCTAGGCGAGGTTTGTGTCAAATACTATTATTCATTCAAATTAAGCAAATAACTTGCAATTGCTTGTGTCTCCTCACTTGTGAAAAGTGGCTTGAAATATCTAACATAACGAAGAAGCTCATTTACCGTCAAAACCTTTACATACTGAAACTCTTCGTTTGGTCTTGAATTGGTCAATACAATCATATTTCTTATTGGTATTTTTCTGTCTCCCCAATGATGTTGCGGAAGTTTTACTCTTCCACTTGAAATGTCTTCGGTTAGTGTTTTAAAGAGTGCAAAGTTTGTTCGTTTTACTTGTTGAACTGGAGAACGTAAATCCAAACTAGCTAATGATTTTTCACTCCAATTTTTTGTCTCAATAAGAAAGATGCCCGAAGGTGTAACAAGCAAGTGGTCGATTTGAATTGATTTGATGTAATCGTTTTCTTGTCGGTTGTATATGGGAGGATGAAAAGTTAGAGCAAAGTCGTTAATCAAAACATTTTCGTCTGATAAGTTTTCCAATTCTTTTACAACTTTATGTTCGCCTAACGCTCCATAAATTGAATTGTTCACTTCATCAATTATACGCTGTTTATATTCAAGTTTGTTTATCTCGGTTAAACAGCTTTTGTTTACTGCGTCTCTAAAATGCGAAGTGATATACTGGCGGCGATAAGTTTTATTTAGATGTTGGTCAACTAAGTTTCCTACTGCGTAACTAACTTTAGTATTCAAATTGAGTTCTAAATTTTGAAGTTTCCTTTTTAAAGACCGCCGCTTTGTATAATTGACAAATCCCTTAATGAAATTCAAACCCTTTGAAGTGGATAAGCTATTTAGCTTTAGCGTTAACGCTTCAATCTCACTGCGAAAAATGTCTTCGAAAAGCATTTTATCCGTTTTAATAGCATTCTCTAATTGTAAAATTTCAGCGTCAAGAGTAATCTTTTCATTTTCTATCAGTTGTTCGTGGTTTGAAATGATTTGCTGTCTTAAAGTTGAAAAGCTCTTTTGAAAATTTATTACCTCGTTTAAAGAATTGAAGTCATCAATATTGTGTCGCCTCAAATGTGTTTTTACCGTTGTTAAACAACCAACTGAGTTATGAACTTTGCACATTTTTCTTTGTCACTATTTTGAAGATTGTGTCCCGAACTTATTGCTGCCAACACAGAAATATGCTTACTTGCTGCATCTGCATTGTAAATATAAACCAATAGCATGAAAGCTCCAAGCAAATATAGTTTGTTATTTTCATCAACTTGACAATGAATAGGTTGCTCGGATGCCTTGTTTGATTATTGAAAATGCCCATTAATTCTTCTGATTGTACAACACCAACAACTGCGGAAAACTACTCACACTATGCACCGCCAACTGCGCCACCTCCGCTGCCGTATGAAAATAAGACCCCAAAATAATGTCCTGATCGCCATCCCGATCAAAATCGCCAGCCTCCATACACAGCCATTTCCCGGCAGCTGCATCAGGTGTAGCAGCAGCCGTAAAGTTCAAGCTTCCCTCGTTGTTCAAATACACAAAACCATGCTCGGGCTGCTCCAGATTGGTGTAAAAAGCAATGGCAGCAATGTCCAAATCGCCATCCAGGTCAAAATCGCGGGCCAGGGCTTTGCTGGTCCCGTAAAGGGGATAAAAGAATTTTTCGGTGAATTGATTTTTACCATCATTCAAAAAAATACGGATGCCGTGGTAAGGCTTTAAAATGGCGGATAAGTCCCAATTGTCTCCATTCGTCACCAGGAAATCCAGGAAACCATCCTGGTTAAAGTCTGCTGTTTCAAGGTAACTCAAGCCATACACGGGGGGAAACTGCAAGACCACTTTTTCCTCAAAACGCCCTTGGCCCTGATTGTAATAAATGCTCACCGCTTCGTAAGCCTGGGCACGCAGCACGATCAGGTCATTTTTTTGATCACCATTCATGTCCCGAATTTCTACCTGTCGGGTACCCGGCAAGGCGCTGAGGATGTGCTCTTTTGTAGGGTCACCCTGATCGTACCAGGCCAATTGGCCCCGATGGTTGCCAAAACTACAGACCACCAGGTCTTCTTTTGTATCGCCATTCAAGTCTCCGGCGGCAAATTGTACCGGACGAGCCAATGGGCCGAGCTTTAATCCATTCGGGTCGCCATCCAGCGAAAGTAGTTCACCTTGTTTTTGATCAGAAGGAACAATGGAACCAATGCTCAACAAACGCGGCGCTTTGTTGCGGGGAAAATCCATGTCGACCGCTGGGCTTTTGATTTGGGATTGATTGACCAGTTGAAATCGGGTATTCATCAGGTACAAGTCATTTTGGGCATCACCAATAAAAAAGTGCCCCGAACGTGCGTCATATTTGATCATGGTCGTTTGGGGAAACTGGTGATCTCCGAAGCTGACGTATTGGCCTAAAAAAGAACTGAGCTGTTGAGGGGCAGTAGCATTCGTGGCGGGTAAGGGCAGTTGACTGGGGGCTTCGTGTTCAAAATACTTGACGATCAGGTTCCAATCCTTGAGCGCCAACAAGGGCTGATCAGGGTAGATGTTCCATTCTTGTAGGGTTTTGGCATCTTCGGCGTTGAGGTAGGGCGTATTTGGGGCGCCTTTGGGTTTGATGCCCAGGCGGAGGCCCATATTGGGCAAAACACTGCTCACCCAAGTTTTTTTATCCAAAAGGGAGGGATCAGTAAAGAGGTGGCAACGCTGACAGTGGATGAGCGCCAGTTTTTTTCCTTTTGCAATGGAATCAGCAGGAAGCGCAGCTACATCAACAGTCGCTATGGTACGCTGCTGAATCCAGGTATTGGATAAGCTCAAAATCACTAAAGGGAGAGCAATAATTAAAAACAGCTGATTCCTGCTCATGGTATAGTTTGTCTAAAAAAAATAAACTGCTAACGAGCAAAACCCATTAGCAGTCTATCAAAAATAAAAAAAACTAGTTCAAATATCTGTAATGTATGAAACTCACTTTACGTCCCAGAAAATCTTGGTCGCCAAATTGTCCTTACCACTTACGCTGGTGTAGTTGGTCGGATTGTAAATGGACTCGCTAGTTGGGTAAAACCAACGTACCGGAGGTTGTTTCTGGGCATTGGCAATGTCGTCGCGGAAGGTCAACTTCGGCAAATCCAGGCGTCTGATTTCAGCCCAGAGGTCTACTGGCTGTACCACGTTGAAGTGGATCCACTTCTGAGTTGCAATCAGGTTCAACTTGTCGGTATTGCTTCCCCAGTTCACCGCAGCGCTGGTGATGTAATCATTGATCTCGGTATCATTGGTTGCCGCAGGTGCCGGAGTAGTGGCGTCATTGCTCAATTTGCGGACGTTGTAGTAAAATTCCACCGACTGCTTGATGGCATTTTCATAAGCCGCTTTGGCTTGAGCATCGTTATTGCCCTTGATGTAATATTCGGCCATAAGCAAGCTAACTTCAGCAGCATTGATCACCACGCCGGGGAAGAACTGGTTGCGGCTCATCGTGGAGCGGTTGTACAAAGACAAGGTACCGCCAGCAACCAGTGCGGTTTGGGCAGAAGCATCCAAAAGTGGATCCAGACCTTTGTATTCACCGGCGGCATTGAGTCCTGGCTCAAACATCACACGCAGACGAGGGTCTCCACTCGTTTTCATGTGGTCGATCATCTTTTGGCCTGCAACGTTGCCATCCCAATCTTCCAAACCAGAACGGAAGTTCTTGGAATGAATATCAGTATTCAAATCGTGTACATTGATTTGGATGTTTTGTGCATTGCTGGTCACCACAGGGTACTTGGCCGGATCAGCCAGGATGCTGGCAATTTCAGTATTAGCCCTTGCTTGCAAGGAAGGTACTCCAGAAACCCGAGTCAACATGCGCAAACGTAGGGAGTTGCAATAACGTTTCCACGAAGCTAAATCTCCTTTGTTGACGAAATCCTGGGTTTTGAAACCGACCTGGATGCCTGGGCTAACGGTCAGTGTATTCAGCTCGTCTGCAAAGGCTTTCAGATCGTCCAGCATTTTGGCATAAACCACTTCGGCACCATCATATTTGGCATAGGATTTTTCGTAATCACCACCGTTTTCGCTGAGTCGGCCTGCTGTCGACCAGGGAATATCGCCATGCAAGTCCACTACCCGTTGAGTGTGGTCGTAGAGGTAAATGGTGGCAGCAACCAGGTAAATGCGGCGATCTTTTTGGTCTACTGCTTCAAGTTGACCAAAAACTTTTTCCAATTCACGGTATTGCGCCAGAAACCCGTAGTAGGTGTTCCAACGGTCACCTAAACCGGCTGAAGGTGGAATGTACTGGTTGTCGGTATTTACCCAGCCCACTGCCTGATTCCAGTGCTGGAGCGAGGTGCGCAACACAACGAAGTAGTTCCAGTAGTCTGGCAAAACATACCACTTGTTGGCATTCAAAAAACCGGTGAATTGTTTTTCGACGGTAGTGGCTGTGATTTTAGAAGGGTCGGCATAGCTCGACGCGAAATCGGATTTTTGGCAGGCCACCGAAAGCACCGCCAAAGCGAAAAACGCTATATAGATTTTTGATTTCATTGTTGACAAATTTTCAAGTTTACCAGAATAAATAAAGGTTAGAAGCTGGCTCTGATCATCACACCCATGGTGCGAGAAGAGGGGTTGGTACCCGCGTTGTTGACCGTTTGAGTCCAGCGAGAACCCGAGGTCAACTGTTCAGCGTCGATGTCTTTGATCGTCCGGTAGAAATAGAAGAGGTTGCGGCCAAATACCGACAGATTCAGTTTGCTGAAGCCCAACTTGCTGATCATACTTTGTGGCAAGTTGTAACCCAGGGTCAACTCTCGCATTTTGATGTAAGAGTTTTTCACGATGTACAACTCATACCGAGAAGAGCTGTACTGAGGGCCACCCCAGTTGTAGGTATTCCAGTAGTAGTAAGCCTGCGAAATGACGTTGGTATTGGGTTCGCCATTGGCCAATACACCGGGAGTCAACACCCCATCGTTGAACACTTGTTCGCCGTTTGGACCTTTGTCTCCAGTAGTTTGAACACCCTTTCCTCCCGAAACGTAGTAGCTCAAACCACCACTTTCTTTATCCATAAACTTGGTGCTTTCTTCCAACAAACCGCGGCTGATCATCCAGTTGATACCAGTCGGCATCACGTGGCCACCGAAGCGGAAATCAGCCAAGGCATCCAGGGTAATTCCTTTAAAAGTCAGGGTGCTGAAAAAACCACCTACTGCTTTTGGCATCGCGTTACCTACTTTGACCCAGTTGCGCGAATCCAATTGATACAGACCGTTGGCATTGACAATTTGCTGACCGTTAGTGTTGGTAGCAACCGGAGGTACATAGAAGTCACCCATTGGCTGACCAACTACCGAACGCAACTGTGCTGCACTACCATCGTAATCGGCGTGCAACAATTCAGTGGCATTGTTCGCCAGTTTTTCGACTACGTTTTTGTTGCTGGAGTAGTTGACCCCAATTTCCCAGAAAAGATTGGTAGACTTGGCTACTGTACCACGCAGCGACAATTCAATACCTTTGTTGCGGAGTGTACCGATATTGGTCAATACAGAAGTTGCACCAGAGGTTGAAGCCAAAGTCAAAGGCAAAATTTGATCAACGATTTGGGCATTGTAGTAGGATGCTTCGAACGTAATCCGGTTTTTCAGGAAGCGGGTTTCCAAACCAAACTCAAACTCTTTCTTTTGCTCGGGACGAATCACGTCATTGCCAAATGAAGAGGAAATGTTGGTGTACAACACGGGAGAACCGCCCACGGCCTGAACGCCCAGCGTTCCTTGGTTGTAAGCGATGTTCGCACGGTAGATGTCTGGATAGTTACCCACAATCCCATAAGATCCTCTGAGTTTACCAAAGGAAATGAAGCTAGGCAATTTGAAGGCATCAGTAAAGATGAAGCTGGTATTGACCGAAGGATAAATGAAGCTGTTGTTCTCTGGATTCATGGTAGAAGTCCGGTCGCGGCGGATGGTACCTTCTACAAACAAGTAGCCTTTGTAATCGAGGTTAATGGTACCAAGATAGGCGTCCTTCACGAGGGCAGAGCGGCTTGATCCACTATTGGCTACGTTGATCGTTGCGGCAATGTCAAACAGGTTTTCGGTGCTCAAACCACCATTCGTACCGCGGCTTACAAAAGTAGCAACGTCTTTGGTCGCCATATAACCCCCCATCACGTTCAGCTCAAAGCTAGGAGACAAACGTTTGGTGTAAGTCAGCAAGGCGTCGCCGTAGAGGATGGAGTAGAGGTTGTTTTCTAGTCCAAAGTAGCCAGAGTTGCCAAAAGCCAATGGTCTTTCGGTGTAGTTTCTGGTTTCAATGCGCTCGGAAGTGAAGTCAGTAGAAATTCTACCCCGGAACTTCAGATCAGGCAAAATCTGGTAGTGGTGCGTCATACTGGCGATCACGCGGTTGCTAAATTCATCCAACAGGTTTTTGTTGACCCGCCATACGTAGTCGGCGATGTCCCCTTTGAATCCATTGTAGATGATGTTTTCGTTAGGCGTTAAGCTCTGTCCCGTGCCTGTTACGAAGCGATACCCCCGGCTGGTTTGGTACTTGTTCAGGTACCAATCCGCATTGTCAAAACGTCCGATCATCCCGGTAAAGTTGTTGATCATCCGGTCGATAGAGTAGGGGCGGTTTTCGGTTTTTTGGTTAATGTAGTTAACCAAAATATCCGTTGACCACTTTCTGCCCAAACGGAAGGTACTATTGAGGTTGGCAATGTTTTTCTGGTTGCCAGCATTGAGGCTCAAACCCGCGTTGTCCTGGCGAGTCAGCGAAAAACGAATGTTGCTATTTTCACTTGCCTGCGAAACCGCTACGTTAACATTGGCGGTGTGCCCTTGCTGGTACAAACCTCCGTAGTTGTCTTCCTGTGCTTCGTATGGGCGTACAATTCCATCCCAGCCCATGGTTGGCTTGCCGTCAAATTTTGGCCCAAAGTTGATGGAAAAGTTGGTAATACCTCTGGTTTCCTTGGTGCCATCACCGTTGGTGTCATAATAAATAAAACCTTCCGCGTCCTGGCCACCATTGCTCACATGGAGCGGCGCACCCGCACCGCGGATGTTCTGGTATCTGGGCAAATAGGCCACGTTGTCCACACCATAGCTGGCGTTGAAGTCTACGTTCATGCCTTTTTTGCCCTTTCCACTTTTGGTCGTAATCAGCACCACCCCGTTTACGGCTTCAGAACCATAGAGCGCGGCAGCTGATGCACCTTTCAGGATCGAGATGTTGTCGATGTCTTCCGGGTTGATGTCCAAAAGGCCGTTACCACGCAGACGCTGGTCACTCCAGTAATCGTTGTTGCGCACTTCCCCATCGCGGATGGGTACCCCGTCCAATACGATCAGGGGTTGACTGCGGCCAGTAATGGAGTTCACCCCACGGATGTTGATGTTGACTGCACTAGTGGCACCACCTGGCGTTGCGGCAATCCGCACCCCTGGAGCTTTGCCGTACAGCGCCGTAGCCAAGTTGGGCGTACCCGCATTGGTCAGGTCTTCCGCCCTGATGGTAGTGGTGGCATAGCCCACTGCCTTTTGTGCTTTACTCATGCCCAAGGCGGTAACGACCACTCCTTCCAATTGAGCAGCAGCTTCCAACATGACCACATCTACTACATTGCGTCCATTGATCGGTTCTTCCAAACTCTGAAATCCCGTAAAGGAAAAAACGAGCGTATTCGTCAATGCAGTGGTCAATGAAAATTCTCCTTTTTCATCGGTTACGGTACCCGTTGAAGTTCCCTTAACAAGTACGTAAGCGCCGGGTAGTGGCTCTTTGTCGGTTCCGGTTACCTTACCAGATACCTTTTGAGCGAAAGCGCTGTAGCTTATTGTGCAGAACAACACAACAAGCAGAAGTAGGCTTTTTTTCATAGAGTGCAAATTTAAGATGGTAATAGGTTAAAAAATAACAACTGTTGTATTGGCCCTTACAAGACTTGCTCGTAATTGGGGATCTCTATTTTTGTGGGATTAAGTCGCTCGATGTTTTCCATGACGAGTGCAGCGGCACCAATCATTTCGGCCTGATGGCCCAGTTCGGATACCTTGATATTGGTATTGTGGACAAGTCGGGGAATACAATATTCCGTCAGAGCTTGTTGAATCGGAGCTTTCCAGATTCTCCCGGCCATTGCCCCGCGACCACTCAATACAATCAATTTGGGGTTGAGTAAATGAATCAAAATCGCAACCCCACGCCCCACGATCAAGCCAATGTCCGAAAGCAGTTCTATCGCAAATTGATCTCCTTCCAGGGCAGCCTGAATGATCATCTTGTTGGCTTCTTCGGGCCGGTCAAAAGGTACATTTTGCAGGCAGGAGATACGGCCTGCTTGTAGCCCTTTTTTGGCGTTTTCGACGAGCACCAAAAGAGAGGTTTCTGTTTCCAGGCAGCCCTGTTTGCCACAACTACATAGTTTGTTGTTGTTGAACAAGGGGATATGACTGAATTCGCCGGCAAAACCAATTTCGCCCCGATAGAGTGCTCCGTCCAGAATCATACCCAGGCCAACCCCCCAACCCATGTTAATGACCATGACATTTTTTTCGGCAATGGCTGCGCCAAACCTCAGTTCCGCCAAGGCAATCAAGCTTGAATCATTGTCAATAAAAACTGGAAGCTCTAAGGCTTTGGAAATGAAATGAGTAATGCTTCTGTTTGTCTTCAAAAAAGAATAATTGATCCCCTTCTGTGCGTCTATAAATCCTGGCATGGCAATGCCGATGCCGATGATTTTTTCTTTAGGAACTGAGCTATTGTGGACAAAAGTGCCAATGGCTTGGGTTAAAATGCTCAAAGCATCGTCATTTCCTTTTAGGGGCAGATCTACCTTGACCATCTCACCGATGAACTCATTGTGCATGTTCAGCAGGGTGATGCGGGTAATGAGCTGATCCATGGACACGGCTACAATGTAGTTGACATCTTCCCGAATCGAATACATCACCGGCCTTCTTCCACCCGTAGAGGCGGCCAGGCCACGCTCTACGATTTTATTTTCTTCAATTAACTCGTTGACTAGTTTAGTGATCAGGGGTAAACTTTTGTCCAGCTTGTCACATAAATCGGCGCAAGACAACATGCGAGAGAAATAAAGCTCTCGGATTAAACCACGTTTGTTTTTGTCTTTTTTAACTGACATATCGAGAATAGGTGACAAACAATCAAAAGAAGTTTAACAAATCTAAATGGTTTTTTAAATTTTTTATAAAAGAATGTTAAGTTTTTTTAAATTTTTTACCAAATAGGTTAATTGTAGCGACAAAAAATATTATCTCAATGGCTTAAAGTTTTTGCCTCATCAAAACATTCATCTTGATTTTTAGTTACCTTTAGGAAGTATCGTAACCTTAATTTAATATCAGCACCATGACGCTCAGCGGAACCTACACTGTAAACGCCTCCGCCCAAACCATTTGGGACATGATGATGGATCCAGAAATCCTGGCGCGCATTACCCCTGCCATCACCAAACTGGAAAAACTGGATGACGAAAACTTCAAAGCCATCGCCGAAGTGAAAATTGGCCCGGTTGGCGGCGCTTTTTCGGGCAACCTTAAAATGCTAGACAAAGTCCAACCCGAATCCTTCCGACTGGTCATTCAACAAAACAGCAAAATAGGCAATGCCGCAGCCGAAGTAAACATGAACCTCAAAGCCCTTTCGGATACCCAAACGGAAGTGAGCTTCAGCGGCGACGTGAAACTTTCGGGCATGCTCGCCACCATGGGCGGCCGGGTGATTACGCCAGTAGCGAACATGTTGTCGAAGCAGTTTTTTGAAGCGCTGGAGAAGGAGGTGAATGGGTAAGGGGAAATCCTGCACATTCTTGAAAAACAATCGAGCGGTTGAACATATGTTTCAATCGCTCGATTGTTTTTGCGGTGATACCAAGCGCTACGTAAGCTCTAAAACCCGCGACCGTCGAGCCTGCTCGCGCAGCGAGCATTTTAGGATCGACGAGCGCCCACGTAGTGGTGGGTAGGATGCTCGACTCTGCCGATGATAAAAAAACTTGCACTCAATCAAACATCGTTTATACCAAAGCGACAACAATAGCAGCGCGGATGACGCGGATAAAGCGGATTTACGCGGATTTTCTTTCGCCTGCGGCGAAAGTTTTTTGGCCACGAATGACACGAATTTTCACGAATTAAAGCACAAACTTCGTTTGCGCAAAAGCGCCTTGACCTGAACAAGGTGAAGGTCGAATTCGTGAAAATTCGTGTAATTCGTGGCAATTTTTCTCCCATCACGCCGCAGGCGGGATAAAAATCCGCGTAAATCCGCCCCAATCCGTGTTATCCGCGCTGCTATTGTTGTCGCTTTGGCAAGTCTTGCGGAGCAAGGAAAAACCTTGTTCATCAAGTCTCAAAATAAGCACCTCGTGTTAAGCTGGGCATCTTGCTCGCCACTACGTGGGCGCTCGTCGATCCTAAAATGCTCGCTTAGGCGAGCAGGCTCGACGATCGCACATACCTAAATCCTACGGCTCATCCAATATTGTACCAAGGCCTTAAGCGAGGCAGGCTTCTCCAGCCTTACAGTTACATTTTTTTATTATTTTGCCTCCACACCACAAAACGTACAACACCAGCTCCATGACCAGCACCATTACCCGCCGCCCCGTAACGCTCCCATCTGGCTTTAGCTTTCACCTGGTGGAAGTAGAGGGAGGCAGCTTTTTGATGGGCAATGACGATGAAGACGCCTACGGCGATGAAAAAATCATCCACGAGGTAAACGTCCCAGGTTTTTGGATGGCGGAATACCCGACGACCCAGGACTTGTGGTTGGACTTGATGGGTGGGGAAAATCCATCTTATTTTCAAGGTGCCCACCGCCCGGTGGAGCAGGTGAGTTGGTACGATGCAGTAGCTTTTTGCAATGCCTTAAATGCCTGCTTTGCTTATTCTGCAAAGTATTATGTAGATGAAAAACGCAGTCAGGTGCTGAATATAGCGCTTGCCCAATCCATTAAATCTGGTGAAAGTATGCCCATTTATGTTGATACGGCGGCTTATGGTTTTCGTTTGCCTACAGAAGCAGAATGGGAGTACGCCGCTGCGCTCAGCTTGGTCACTGAGCGAAGTCGAAGTGACCGTGCTTCGGCTACGCTCAGCGATCGACTCCGCTACGCGGGCAGCAATGTCTTGGATGAGGTCGGCTGGTATGACGAAAATAGCCATAGTCAGACTCAGCCCGTGGGACTAAAAATGGCCAATGAATGGGGACTTTACGACCTGAGTGGCAACGTGTGGGAATGGTGTGAAGACCAATGGCACGAAACTTACGAAGGTGCTCCAACAGATGGTTCTCCCTGGGTGGATCAGGACGCGGGTGCTTATCGGGTGCTGCGCGGCGGTAGCTGGTACTTTAATGCGCACTACTGCCGCTCCTCGTATCGGTTCAGCTATCGACCAGCTCGCCGCGACGACGGTGTGGGTTTTCGGGTGTTGTTGTTTCCCCCTCCAGTCAGCTGGTCTGGCATCCAAAAATAGCCCGTGAGCAAAAGAAAAGAAAAAAAAAGAAAAAGAGGGGTGGACAACGGGAGCTGCCCGCCGCCAGTCGCGCGAGGCACGAGCCGACCGGCAGCGGGCAGCGATTGCTCGAAAAAAAGCCAGAAATAAATACAGGTTATGCAGTTGAAAATATTTAGTATCCCCATCACGGGTGGTGAAAACATCAATGAAGAGCTGAATCGTTTTTTGCGCGCCAAAAAGATCATCAAGTTGGAAAAGCAGTTGGTGGTGTTGGGTGCCGAAGCATTTTGGTGCTGCTGCGTCAGTTATCTGGACGATCCGTCGGGGGCGTTTAAAGAACGTAACACGGTAGATCACCGCCTGGAGTTGGATGAGGCGAGTTTTGCCCGGTTTTCGCGCATGCGGGAAATCCGCAAACAAATCTCCAGCGCCGAAGGTATCCCGGCGTACAATGTGTTTACCAATGATGAATTAGCATCCTTGGCCAAAATGGAAAACCTAACGTTGGCCGAGATGCGGAGCATCAAAGGCATCGGTGAAAAAAAAGTGGAAAAATACGGCAGCCATTTTATCCTCAAATCTGATGAAAAGAGCGAATAACTTATTGGAACCCGTTGCCGACCTGGACAATCTGCGCCTGGCATTTTGGAAAGCCCGCAAGGGCAAGTCCTATGCCCAAGAAGTATTGGCCTACCAAAAAAATCTGGATACAAACCTCCTCGGATTACGAGACCAGATTTTAACGGTGAAGGTGCAGGTAGGCCAGTATCGCTATTTTAAAGTGTACGACCCCAAGGAGCGCCAGATTTGCGCCAGCGCTTTTGGAGAACAGGTGCTGCACCATGCCTTGATGAACGTATGCCACGGGTACTTTGAGCGGGTGCAGATTGGGCAAAGCTTTGCTAGTAGGCCCGGTAAAGGAGTACATGCGGCCTTGCACCTGGCGCAACAGTTCACCCGTCAGTACCGCTATTTTTTAAAACTGGATGTGCGCAAATTTTTTGACAGCATCCATCACGCCGTGCTCAAAACCCAACTGGATCGGATGTTTAAGGACCAGCAATTGTTGCTGATTTTTGGCCAGATTATCGATAGTTATTGCGTGCTGCCTGATCGTGGGGTACCCATTGGCAATTTGAGTAGCCAGTATTTTGCCAACCATTACCTAACTGGGTTGGATCATTTCATCAAAGAACAACTGCGCATCAAAGCTTATGTGCGCTACATGGACGATATGGTTTTGTGGCACAATGAACGCTCGGTGCTGAAGGAATGCCAGCAGGCAATAACGAATTTTGTGGAGCAAAGCCTGCAATGCGCGCTAAAACCCATGCTGATGAACTTTACTTCGGCGGGTTTGCCCTTTGTAGGGCATGTGCTGCGCCCCTATGATACTCGCCTCTCCCTGCGCAGCCGACGAAGATTTGTGCAAAAAATCCGTTACATCGATCAAAAATACCACTCCGGCGAGTGGTCGGAAGCCCACTGTCAGCGCCACGCCCTGCCCCTGATTGCCTTCACCGAACACGCCAATGCAAAAGCATTTCGGAAGCAAATAATTTTTTCTTAATTTTATACCCTGCGCGATATGACGCAAGGGCAAACAGCGAAGGGTGCTAATCGGGTGCTGCGCGGCGGTAGCTGGAACAATAATGCGCAGAACTGCCGCTCCTCGAATCGGAACAACAATCAACCAGCAAACCGCAACAACAATGTGGGTTTTCGGGTGTTGTTGTTTCCCCCTCCAGCTCACGGGCTAGTTGGATGACAGCCACTGAACAGTTGTTTGTCCCGTACTCCTCCCTCGTGGAGACAAAAACGCGGATTTGCCGCTGCGGCAGTAGTATTGGTAACCCGGTTGATGGTGAAGGTTCTACTGCCCAATTTTTTTAAGAGTGTGTTTGGAATTTAAAACCTCAAGCCCAGCGCAAATGCAAAAACTGACCGTAGACCTGCTGAAAGACTTAAAACTAACTCCCCTCGACAACGTTGAAGCCGTGCGCCGGCAAGGTAATGCGTATGCCCTCGATAGGGAGGGTAAACTTGTGGCGGTGAGTATGACGGAAAAGGACTTGGAGGAGCTTTATCTGGATGAGGATTGCGCCCATTTGGAGCACCTGTACCTGGGGCGCAATAAAAAATTATCAAAGCTTGAATTCAAGGTCGCTTTGCCGGAATTGACCCATTTGTACCTGAATGATTGTAGCCTGAAGGCTTTGCATATCCCGGCTGGTTTCATTGCCCTTAAGCAATTGTATGTGCAAAACAATCAATTTGAAGAACTGGTCTTTGAAGGGGATTGCCCGGAGTTGGAGTTGTTGGATGGGAGTGGGAATGGTATGAAAGACCTGGTGATGCCCGATGGGTTTCGCTACCTCAAATACATTCACCTGCAAAAAAATCTGCTTGAATCATTACCCGAATGCTTTGTGGGTATGCGTCAACTGGATATGCTTTTTTTATCAGGGAATCCACTCTCGACAATTTCTCAGGATGTGGTCGGAAGCGGGGATACGCACAATTCTGCCCCCGATATCCTAACGTATCTGATGTCCATCCACGGCAAAAAGACCCGTTACCTTCACGAGGCCAAAATGATTTTGGTCGGCAACCCGATGGTCGGTAAAAGTTCTATTCGCATCAAGTTGAAAGATCCACAAGCCCCTTTGCCTGAGGAAAACGACCGCACTCCTGGACTGGACGTTGAGCCCTACCTGCTCAAAAACTTACCTGGACATCTGACCCAACTAGACGAAAACATTGACTTTCAATTGAACATCTGGGACTTTGGCGGACAGGGTCGCTATCGGGAAATTCAGCAGTTGTTTTGTAGCCGCAAGTCTTTGTACCTGTACGTAACCTCCTACGATGATCAACCTGACAATGAAGACTACATCGGCTTGGACTATTGGTTGTCAATGGTCAATGCTTATAGCTTTGATCAGGACGCTGCGGAAGCCAGTCCAGTTATTTACGTGTTGAACAAAGTGGACAGTAGGGACGATGGAATTAACGAAACACTCAACCGGGAGAAGTACAAGAATCTTGTCAAATTTGTAAAAATCAGTTGTAAAAACTACGCTGGGTTTGACCAATTAGTCAGTAACCTTCGGGAAATCTTGCCTAGTGTTAGTAGGGATATTTTTAGCAACCGCTTCAACTTGGAGTGGTTTCGGGTCAAAGCACGGCTGGAAGGCTCAAACGCTCAGCATCTCACTTATGGCGCTTACCTGGGGATTTGCAAGGATGAAGGCCTGGACACAAAGGAGGCTCAAACCTGGCTCACGGTACTGGACCGCATCGGCAGTGTCATCTACACCGGGAACTTTGTGAACAAGGAGGATTGGATCATCATCAACCCCAACTGGGTCAAGGATGCCATTTGCAGGGTCATCGATAGCCCCTTGATGCAACGCGACGGAATCCTGAAAGAGGTCTATTTTGATACCATCTGGAGTGAGTACCCGGATGCAGCAGATCGCGCTAATTTGGTAAAACTGATGCTGAACGATAAATACAAACTGGCTTATGAAATTACTTCTCTCGAAGGGGAAACGGATTACATGGTACCAGCGGCTTTGTTCAATAAAGGCAAACCAGCGTTGAACAGGTACCCTGTTCTGCAACAAGCTGCAGACTATACTTTTCAATTTTGTTTCGAACCGTTTATCCCGGCCGGGATGGTCAACAAGCTGCTGGTATCTCTAAACGCATATATCTACAATGGATTGATTTGGGGCAATGGTGGGGTACTTCACGATGCTTCGAGTAATACTTTTGCCCTGGTTGAGGAGGACTGGCAAAACCGCCGCATCCAGGCTGAATTCAGAGGCACAAATCCAGCTGTGTTTTATGAAATGCTAGTTACAACGTTGGAAAAAATCACGGAAGACCTCAAAAACTCCAGATTTTTGCACCATTTGAAGCCTGGCATCAAAATGAAATACGAAGGTGATTTTCTCGATGTGGAACTGTTGAAAAAATTTGGCAAGTTTCCCTGGGAAGAGCATAGTGGTGAGGCTGGGTTTCGGAAAACAAACCCTAACCCGACTGAAAAAGAGCGCATCCGCCGGGAGTTAATTGCCAATGACCAATTACTCGAAGCATTGGAAGCGATGGAAACTTTGTTACCTGAAGAGGAATACGATTCTTTTGTCAATACGCGAGGTAGGTTGAAAAATTTGGATAGAGATGTGCGCGACGGGACCATTAGTCCTCAAGAGGCTGGATTAGAGAGAAATAAAATTAGAAAGGCAGTACAGAATCTCTGCGATACAATAAAAATGAAATGACGGACATGAGTTTTGCAGAAATGGAGCACCGTCAGTCACTCCCCAACGGTACTTCCTTCGATCTAATTCGAATCAAAGCAGGCAGCTTTTTTATCGGCAATTCCGATAACGAAATCCAGGTCCCTGATTTCTACTTGGCCAAATACCCCGTCACCCAAGCCCTCTGGCTAGCCGTCATGGGTGGCGAAAACCCTGCCCATTTCAAAGGTACGAACCGCCCAGTAGAACAAGTCAGCTGGTACGATGCCGCCGCTTTTTGCAATGCGCTGAATCGCCTGTGTGACTATCCGCCTCGCTATTTTTGTGATGCAAGCTTTCAAAAAGCACTGGATTTTAGCATGACCCTAGCACTGAATTATGGAGACTCCCTTCCCATATTTATCCACCCTGAAAACCCCGGCTATCGCCTCCCTTCCGAGTCCGCCTGGGAGTACGCGGCTACTGGTGCCAGCCAGCGTAGCCTTTACGACTATGCGGGAGGCAATACCCTGGACGAACTGGGCTGGTACGGTGAAAACAGCCATCGCCAAACCCAACCCGTAGGGTTGAAACTGCCGAATGAACTGGGGCTGTACGACCTGAGTGGCAATGTCTGGGAATGGTGTGAGGACCAGTATCAGTCAGAAGAAAGCAAAATTCCGGCGGATGGTACTGCTTGGACACACGGTGATGCTGGTGCTTATCGGGTGCTGCGCGGCGGTAGCTGGCCCTTTAATGCGCGGTTCTGCCGCTCCTCGCTTCGGGACGCCGATCACCCAGCCAGCCGCAACGACTCTGTGGGTTTTCGGGTGATGTTGTTTCCCCCTCCAGTCAGCTGGCCTGGCATCCAAACAAGCCCGTGAGCAAAAGAAAAGAAAAAGAAAAAAGAAAAATAGTGGGACAATGGGAGCCCCCCGCCGCCAGTCGTGCGAGGCACGAGCCGACCGGCAGCGGGGGGCGGCTTGCTTGCAATCCCCACCTATTTATTGTAACTTGCCTACAAAATCGGAAGATTATGTCCATCCAAATCCAGCGGCACTTGTTTACCATCGCAGACTACCATAAAATGGGAGCGGAGGGGATTTTGCCAGAACGTGGAATAGAATTGATCAACGGAGAAATCATTAAAATGAGCCCCATTGGAAGTAAACATGCCGCCAAAGTAGACAAATTGGCTCGGCTATTGAATGAAAAATTGAGTAAAGCATTGATCGTTCGCTCACAAAATCCCTTTATCGCCAATAACCTATCCGAGCCAGAGCCAGACATCGCCCTGGTAAACTATCGCGACGATTTTTACGAAAATGAACTGCCCCACGGCACCGATATCCACCTGATCATCGAAGTGGCCGATACCACCTTTAGTTATGATACCAAAGTGAAATTGCCCTTGTATGCCGAGAGTGGCATCCCTGAGTATTGGGTGATTGATTTGAATAAAAAACAGGTGCATGTGTATTGGGATGCGCTGGAAAATAGCTATCAACAAAGCAGGGTGTACCGCAGTGGAGAGCTGATTAAAGCGCAGGAGATTGAGCTGGAAATGGAAGTGGGGCAGATGGTGTAAAATCTTGTCCATCACGTCTCAAAATAAGTACCTCGTGTTAAGCTGGGCATCTTACCCGCTACTACGTGGGCGCTCGTCGATCCTAAAATGCTCGCTGCGCGAGCAGGCTCGACGGTCGCACCTACTGAAATCCTACTCCTTGCGCGAAAGAAGCAGGAATTTTTAACAAAATAAGGGCCAATGTTTTCCCCAAATTGAGGCATTTCTCCCCAGCCCCTCCACATTTTCGACCAAAAAGCCACAAAAACTCATTTTTTTGGGACAGGAATGCATTTTTCACTGTTACAAGTGTGACGTTTTTACGTATAAATACACATACACCCATAAACATTGTCCCATGCGTATCCTCATCCTGCTTTCCACCCTTTTGGCATCTGCGATTCAACCCAATGGATCAGTAGAAAAAGAAGCCAAATCCGAAAATACCACCCCTGCCACTATTGCGGTTGCTAAAGTCGATCCAGCGGAGTCAACACTCCTCCAGGATATCGACACCGAGTACCTGATGAAAGGCAGTTGGAAAATTCTCAGCATTACCGCTGACAAACCTTGCGACGTCAATGGTGATGGGTACGAAACCACCGACATCATGACTGAAACGCCCACCTGTGCCCTCGACGACGTGATGAAAATTTATCCCAATCATACCGTCAGTTTTGAGCGCCACCAGCGTTGTGTGTCTTCCGAACGCCCCATTGAAACCTACAAATGGAAATTGGCCAAAGACGGCACTTTTACCATCATCGACGGCACCATTGAAGCGGTAATGATCCTGAAATCAGCCAATGCTTCGCGGATGGTCATGCTGATCCCGATGGAAGAAGATGGTGAAATCTACCATTTCAAAGTGACCTACGGGCAAAAAAGCCAACAGATCCCTGGGAAGATTTTGAAAAATTAAAGAAAATTAAACAAGTTTTAATAGCTGAGGTGCCCCTTAAGTGCCTTCAGTTTCTTAGATGGTGAAAAAACATTCCTTAACCACCTAAGAAACTGAAGACACTTAAGGAACACCTTAGTAAAGCAGATCAAATCGAATAAGCTGTCATCAGTACCTCCCAAATTCGCCCAATCCCCTCACTCTCCTGCAAATGTTTAATCGGCGAAAGGCCAATCGACTTCCGCAAGATATTGACCTGTTCAGTTTCACAAGTTGGTGTTTGATCATGCCGCAGCATCATTATCGCCGTTTTGAGTGACCCCGCTTTGACCCGGATGCAGTGCTGGGCATAACGCGCCGGATGGATGTGTACATATCGCTCAGGATCATCACCACGCAGTAAAGTCCAGGTCGAACCATCAGAAATTGTCAAATTTTGGTACCCTTGTTTGTTTGCCAAAAAGGAAATAAAATCAAGCTCAGTCTCCATTCCACTTTCTTTCAATTGCCCCAAAATTTCTTGACCGATGCCATGCGGACTGAGTTCGCCGCAGTACAAATCCATTTGAGAAGCCCCAATTCGGGGTATCGCCATATAAAATTCCTCATCAACGCTGCTTTGAATGAAATACTGGAGGTAACCCCGATGATGTTTCAAGGGGTGAAAAAGGACAGGGATGGGAGAATGAAAAGATTCATCGGTCATTTTGTTCTTGTGTACATTTTAAAATGAAAGTAGGGAAAAAACGTCGGCAATCCGCCAAATGGTTCCCGGAAAACTCAGGTTCAACCATTGAGGATGCACATTTCCAAAGATAATTATGCTCAAAGGCTGCACCTGTCATAAATCCCCCCTGTTTTTGAACAATTTTCCCCCTATTATTCTGCTAGTGAGATCGGACTTTTGGGAGTGTACTTTGTGAGCGTACCAACGTGTCAACGGACACTGACAGATCACTGCAAATACACTTACCAAATTGCTAATTCACTCACTTATGAAGTTTTCTACATCTTTTCCAAGAATGATGAGGTGGATGATGGTTCCCCTGGGGCTCCTATTCGCCACCCTACTGAGTGCGCAGATGCGGACAATCACCGGGAAACTTAGTTCCTCGGCAGGAGAAGCGCTGATTGGGGCAACCGTACAAGTACAAGCGGCTGCCGAGCGCGGCACGGTGACGGATGCCAGCGGCAATTACGCCATTCAAGCTGCCAAAGGCGAAGTACTGGTGTTTTCGTACCTCGGGCTCAGTCCCAAAACCCTGACTGTAGGGAACGAAACAGTTTTGAATGTTGACTTGGAACCCGATGCTACCCTTTTGGAAGAAACGGTAGTGGTAGGGTATGGCACCGCTAAGAGAAGTGACCTGACTGGGGCAGTTGGCTCGGTTACTGGCGAACAAATCAAAAGTTCGGTGTTCACCAACTTTGACCAGGCGCTGCAAGGCCGGATCGCCGGGGTGCAAGTGACCCAAAACTCGGGTGCACCGGGTGGCGCAGCCTCGATCCGCATTCGGGGGGCCAACTCCATTACCGGTTCGAGCGAACCGCTTTACGTCATCGACGGGATTCCTTTCCAGGGCGACGGGTCGGGCGTATCGGGCTTTGACTGGGCCGGTGGTGCCAATGGCCAAAACCGGGTAAACCCCCTCGCGGCCATTAACCCCAACGACATTGTCAGCATCGAAGTGTTAAAAGACGCTTCGGCTTCAGCCATTTACGGTGCTCGTGCCGCCAACGGGGTGATCCTGGTGACCACCAAGCGGGGCAAAAAGGGCGAATCAAAGGTTTCGTACAACGCCTACTACGCCCAGCAAGAATTGCCACGCCGCATCGAAATGATGAACTTGCCGCAATTTGCCGATTATCAGGCACAGGTTACGGCGGATTTGGGCTTACAATTGAACCAACGTTACCTCGATCCCAGCCTCTTGGGCCCCGGTACCGATTGGCAGGATGAAGTTTTCCGTCAGGCTGGTATGCACAGCCACCAACTTTCGGTTTCGGGCGGTAGCGACAAGATGACTTATGCCATTTCTGGTGGTTTGTTCCAGCAAGACGGCATCATCATTGGTTCGGATTTTAACCGCTACACCACCCGCATAAACTTAGACAATCAAGTAAAAAGTTGGCTCAAAATTGGCGGTAGTTTTGCCTACGCCAATACCAACGAAAAAATCACCCTCAATGATGGTGGTGATGGGGTCATTATCCAATCTTTGGTGATGGCACCCGATGTACCCGTTAAGGACATCAATGGCGACTATGCTGGGCCAGAAGCCCAGGCTGGTGCCTCTTCTTTCAACCCCGTAGCGGCTGCGCTGCAACGCAACAACACCTTGCAACGCCAACGCATCATGGCCAACGTGTATGGCGATCTAACTTTGATGAAGGGCTTGACGTTCCGCTCTGAATTGAGCTTTGACGACAACAGCTCCTTGAACAAAGCGTTCCAGCCTACCTACAAGTGGGGCGTGTTGGTCAACCGCGAAAACCAGTTGCGCCAGCGTGAAGAAAGCAGTTTCTTCTGGATTTTGAAAAACTACCTGACTTACAATTTTACGCTTGGCACCAAACACAAGTTGACCGCCATGTTGGGTCAGGAAGCTCAGAAGTCCAACTGGCAAGGCTCTGTCGTGACCAAGAAAAACTTTGCTTCCAACGACATCCAGGTGCTCAGTGAAGGTGAAGACGTGACTTCACGCACCTCCGGCTGGAAAGATGGCGCGGCGATCGAGTCCTACTTTGGCCGCTTCAACTACAACTTTGGCGAGCGTTACCTCTTTACTTTCACCATGCGGGCGGACGGTTCTTCCAAATTTGGCCCTGAAAACCGCTGGGGTTACTTCCCTTCCGGCTCTTTTGCCTGGAGATTGGGTGAAGAAGAGTTCATGAAAGGGTTAAATACCGACATCAAACTGCGCATTGGTTATGGCGAAGTGGGCAACCAGGCCATTGGCAACTACCTCTTTGGCTCTGCGCTACAAACCATTACCACTCCTTTTGGAACAGCTTACCGTTTGCAACAAATTGCCAACCCCAAACTGAAGTGGGAAGCGACGCAGCAATGGAACGTAGGGGTAGACTTGTCCTTGTTCAAAGGCCGCGCCGACCTGACGGTTGACGTATACCAAAAACGCACCAACGACATGTTGCTCCAGCTCTCCGTACCCAGCTACCTGGGCGGTTCGGGCTACAACGATATCCGTGCGCCTTACGCCAACGTAGGCCAGATGGAGAACAAGGGGATCGACATTGGGTTAAATACCCGCAACATCAAAACCGACAACTTCAGCTGGAATACCGACTTCACGATGTCTTTGAACCGCAACAAAGTTTTGGCCTTGGACAACGACGCGCGCATCTACTGGCGGAACCTGTACTGGTACAGCGAATTCCAGACTGCGACGCGTACCGGAGTTGGTTTGCCAGTAGGACAGTTTTATGGCTACGTAACCGATGGACTGTTTACCAGCCAGGAAGACATTCTGGGCCATGCCGTACAAATTCCTGATCCATCTAATGAAGGCAAAAACCTGGTGGACAAAAGAACCGGGGTGTGGATTGGCGACATCAAGTTCAAAGACCTGAATGGCGACGGCGTGGTGAATACCCAGGATCAAACCATCATTGGCAACCCCAACCCGGATTTCACCATGGGGTTGAACAATAGTTTTACCTACAAAAACTTAGACCTTACGGTGTACCTCACGGGCTCCTACGGTGCTGAGGTATTGAACTACTCCCGCGTATTGACGGAAGGCCAGGTTACGATTTTCGGCAACCAAGCGCGGACGGTGGACAATCGGGTGCGCTACGCATTGAAAAACCCGACCGGTTCTGACCTCGATCCAGCGAACGTGGTAATCGCCAATCCAGGCGCCACCTTGCCTCGACCAACCACTACCGACAACAACCGGAATACCCGGATGTCGGATCGTTTCATCGAGAATGGTTCTTATACCCGCATTCAGAACATCCGTTTGGGCTATACTTTCCCTACAACGCTGTTGCAGAAAATCCGGGTACAGAAGTTGAGACTGTACGTGAACGCCCAAAACATCTACACCTTTACCAACTACTCTGGTTACGACGCTGAAATTGGTGCCTTCAACCAGGATCCATTGTTGCAAAACGTGGATATGGGCCGGTACCCAACGCCTCGGGTGATCACTTTTGGTTTGGATGTGGATTTCTAACCGGTAGAGACGCACGGCCGTGCGTCTTGGACTGGGGAATGAGACGCACGCCGTGCGTCTCTACACAACAATTAAAAATCAAGACATGAAACATCATTTCAAATACATCATTTCTTTTTGTGCAGTTCTGCTGATCAGCTCTTGTGGCAAGGATTTTCTGGACATCACGCCAGTGGATCGTTTGACTGCCGACAATTTTTACCGCAACGAAACCGAAATCAAGGCTTCAACCGCTTCCTTGTACGGTTTCCCCTGGTTTGACTTCAACGATAAGTTTTTCTGGTGTGCGGGCGACGAGATGTCGGGGAACATTTACCATACCTGGGATCAGGAAGGGCAATTTTTCTATTTTTCCTTTACGGAGGGTAATGCCCACATTTCTTCTGGTTGGAGAGGTTTGTTCCGCGTAATTTCCTACGCCAACTCCATCATCAACGACATGCCTCCCGCAGCCGCAGGTAAGGTGAGTGAGGTAGTGATCAACAGGGCATTGGGTGAAGCACGTTTTATCCGGGGTACTGCCTATTACATGTTGGCTGAATTTTGGGGTGATGTGCCAATCGTAGAAAATTCTACCGAACTGGTAGCTGCAAATAACCTGATTTTGCCCAAAAACACCCGCGCCAGCGTCTATGAATTTGTTCGTCGTGATCTGGCATTTGCTGCCGAAAACCTACCTGTTTCGGACAACCCTGGCCGGGCTACCCAATGGTCGGCTAAAGGTATGTTGGCCAAATTACACCTCACCATGGCCCAAAACCTGAGTGATGCCAAGTCGGCTGAAAACTTTGCCAAAGCCAAAGCACTGGCAGCCGAAGTCATCGAAACCAGCGGTTTGTCCTTGATGAGCAACTACGCCGATTTGTTCAAAATCGAAAACAACAACAACCCTGAGTCTCTGTTTGCGATGCAGTGGATGGAAGGTTCTTACGCCTTGGGCAATAGCCGTCAGGCAAACTGGGCGCGCAGCAGCGTCATCACGGGCAACAGTGAAGCCTGGGGTGGTGGCAAAGGAGTGACTTACGACTTTATCCAGGACGTTGAAGCTGGTGACAAGCGCCAGTCTTCTATTTACATGAAGCCCGGCGACCATTATCCCGAAATCAACAAGGACAATGGGGGCTATACCTTCAACCTGGTCAACCGCGATCCCAGTGATCCCAATATCACTTTGGAAAATGCCCCTCCCGTGCTCAATAGTTTGAAAAAGTACATCGTCGGCAGTGCGCAAGACAACGCTGGTAAAGTATCGACTGGACAAGCCGTTGCCTTGAATCAATACATCATGCGTTTGGCCGATGTCTACTTGATTTATGCCGAAGCAACCTTAGGCGCTGCACCATCCACTGCGGATGCCAAAGCGCTCCAGTACTTCAATGCCATTCGTACCCGTGCGGGATTGGCCTCCAAAACCAGCATCACTTTTGCCGATATTTTGAAAGAACGCCGCATCGAATTCGGATTGGAGAGCATCACCTGGTTCGACATCAAACGCTTTTTCTACCGTGACGCACCAGCATGTTTGGCCTATTTGAGTGCACAGGAAAAGGAAAACACCTATTTCCGTATCAACACGCCAAGTGCACCGGATGAAAACACCGTAGCGGGCTATCAAATCAATCCTCCACCGAGTTTGATCAGGGTGGACGCCGCAAAAATGTTTTTACCCATCCCCGCCGCAGAGGTTGTTGCCAATGCGAAGTTGGCACCCGGTGTGGCTGCGGAAGAATATCAGTTCAAGTAGTATTGTTAAACGACCAAATCAGACAACATGAAATCCTTTTTTTCATATACTGCCTTATTTATCGTTTTGGCTGTCAGCATTTTTTCCTGTAAAAAGGATGACAATGATGGCGCCACTACGGGTACGCCAGTAATCAAATACGTGCGGATCACCGATCCCAAGGCAGCCGATTCATTGGTAGTGGGTGCCTTTATGGGCAGCCTGGTAGCCATTGTGGGGGAAAACCTGCAAAGCACGAAGGAGTTGTGGTTCAATGACCAAAAGGCCACGTTGAGCCCCACTTACATCACCAACAAAACCATCTTGGTGAATGTGCCGAGTACGGTGCCCAGCCAGGTGACCGACAAAATCCGTTTTGTCTTTACCGATGGCAGTGAACTGCTGTACGACTTTAAAGTCAATGTACCTGCGCCACTGCTCAACAGCATCGACTGTGAATACGTGCCCGATGGGGGCGTAGTGCAACTGGAAGGAGACTTCTTCTTTGAGCCCAAGGTGTTTTTTACCGACAACCTGGCTGCCGAAATTGTAAGCATTTCCAAAACTGCTTTGTCGGTTAAAGTGCCTGCTGGAGCCAAACCTGGGCCAATCACCATCCAAACCAACTTCGGCAAGGTGAAGTCGCGCTTTTTGTTCCGCGACAACCGCAACATCCTGCTGAATTACGATGGTCAAAACCACGAAACCTGGACTGCACCCATCACCGCTGCCAATGCCGATCCAAGCATGCTGGGTTGTGATGGTAGTTATGTCTTGTTCAAACACAATTCCAATGGTGCCTGGCAGTGGACCAACGAGCTGACCATGCAATATTGGGCACCGCGTGGCCGTGGCCGAGTTCCAGTAGCAACGGGCTCGCTCAATGACTTGACCCTCAAGTTTGAATGCAACGTGCCGCAAGAATGGAAAGATGTACGTATGGAAATGTTCTTTGGTCCTTTTGCTGAAGACCACGGTCGTGACGCTGCAGGTACCGCCATGGCGCGCTGGAAGCCCTGGAAAAATGGCCCCTTCAAAACCAATGGCTGGGTTACCATTTCCATTCCATTGACTGAATTCAAATACGGCAAAGACGATTCTGATACCGATGAAATTGGCACCCGCAAAATTGAGAACCTGTCCAATTTAACGAATGTGACCTTTATGCTCTTTGGCCCTGCCGCTGGCACCAACCCAATAAAAGTAGCTATCGACAACATTCGCATCGTTCAAAATTAATGTTAAACCTAAGACACTATGTTTCGCAAGCTATCCATAAAACCCGTCCTCTTGACCAGCTTGTTGTTGGTGGTGCTTTTTGTGCTCAACAACTGCAAAAAGGATGATGACATTGCCAGTGGGCTGGTCCAACTCAATAGTTTTGGCCCTTCGCCCGCATTGCGCGGCGGTGAATTGCACTTCATTGGGGTGAATTTGGACAAGGTAACCGCCATTGTACTACCCAATAATGTAGAAGTCACTACGTTCAAAACCAAAACTTCCGAATCGATTGTAATCGATGTGCCGAAAGCAACAGTTGATGGTAAAGTGACGCTCAAAACGCCAGGTGGTGACATCACTTCGAAGTCACTCTTGACTATTTCCGAACCGATCGCGATCACCAGCTTTAGCCCGGCCAAACTGCGGCCAGGAGCTACGCTGACCATCGAAGGGACGTATTTGAACCTGATCAAGGAGGTCATTTTTAGCAATAAAAAATCAGTAACCGCATTCAAAAGCCAAACTGAAACCAAGCTGGAAGTGGTCGTACCTGCTGATGCTCAAACCGGTGCCTTTGTCATCTCGAATGGCCTGGTTGATCCGATTTTGATTGAGTCGGCTACTCCATTGGACATTACTACTTCGGTGGTGAGTGGTATTGCGCCTAGCCCAGTAAAAGCGGGTGCAAGCATGACCATCACAGGAACCGATCTGGATTTGACCAAAGAAATCACTTTCCCAGGTGGAACCAAAGTCACTACTTTTGAAAGCATTGAAGCGGGCAAAATTGTGGTAAAAGTGCCTGCCAATAGCCAGGACGGTGTCATTAAACTCGGCATGGCTTCTCTGGTAGAAGTGAGCAGCACGCCTACGGTCACCATGTTGTCGCCGACCATCAGCAGCATCGCGCCCAATCCTGCCAAAACGGGTGGGCTCATCACCTTGAAAGGCAAAGACCTGGATCTGGTGACATCCGTAACTTTTGGAGGCAACAAAACGGGTACCATCCAATCGGAGCGCAGTGAAAGCGAAATGCAGGTACGTGTACCCGCGGATGCAACGGTAAGTACCGTGAGTTTTGGCACGGCATCCAACAAATCGGTGACTTCTTCCGAAGCACTGAGCCTGGTTAAACCCAGCATTTCGTCCATAACCCCTACCGATATTCAGGTCAGCAAAGAGCTGATTATCAATGGTGATGATCTGGATATTGTGGCTAAAGTGAAATTCAGTGGGGATAAAGAAGTGGACGTAAAAAATGCCACGGGGAGCCAAATCAAAGTGATTGTACCGGTGGGAACTACTTCTGGCGCCATCACGCTGGTGGCCAACAATGGCGACGAAGTGGCTTCTACCCAGCAACTCAATATCCTGGCTTCAACTTCTTCGGTGATCACCAAAATGCCTACTAATGCCAAGCCGGGTCAAAAAATCCGCATCGAGGGTGAAAACCTGGATGAAATCAGCGAGGTGATTTTCCCAGGTGAGATAGCTGCAACGATGTTTGGGGCAAAATCCAATAGCATCATTGAAGTAGTAATACCCATCAAAGTTAAAAATGGGATTGGCAAAATCAAATTCATCACCACCAAAGGGGAAACCATCGAATCTCCTGAAATCAACATTCAGGGCATCGATCCGGTGGCTGATTTGAGCCTGGTGTTCTTCAACTTTGACGGTCTCGATCGTTGGTGGGGCGACGCCGGGGTGAATGAAAAAGATCCCAACCTGAGTGTAGATGGCAGCAATTATTTCCGGGTCAACCAAAGTTGCAACGGCTGGACGGGCTTTTTCTGGCGCAACGGCGGGAATAATTTCCCCGGCAGCGTCATCGGAACCCAAATCAACAACTACGTTTTGAAGTTTGACGTGAATGTACTCACGCCCATCACTGGTGGGGAATTTGCCTGGCGCTTAAAAGGTTCCGAGGGGGACTTCTGGTACCGCTGGAAGCCTTGGGAAGCTAGCGGCTCTTACAAAACCGACGGTTGGATCACAGTGACTGTTCCGATTACGGCCTTCTCGGATGGCAGCAAGGGGATTGTGAACCTGGCTTCGATTACAGAGGACTTTGGGGTGGCGTTTAACTCGGGGAGCTCTGCGGTGAATGTATGTATTGACAATGTTCGCTTTGAGAAGAAGTAAACAAGCTCGAAGATATTAAGCATAACAGTGTTCTATTGTTGAGGCTGGCCGGGGTAATCTGGTCAGCCTTTTTTGGTTTACCGCTTGAAGTAGGTTTTAATGACCTTTTCCACACGTAAGTGAATTTATACATTGAAAAATGCTTTTTTTTAGTCAATGTATTTAAATTCGCCCCATTCATTCAAAAAAGCAAAACCCTTATGGAATCGCTCGAATACTATTTGGCTGCGCGTTATAAACGTCTACTCGCCTACTTGATCGACATTTTACCTATTGTCTTGATCCTATTCTTATTGTGCTATAATTTTTTAGGATTGGATGAGGTCTGGAACAATTATTTGCATAAAAGGGGAGATTTACTTTCAAGAGTTGAGTTCTTACAATACAGAAATAGAATTCGCGATTTTTCCTTTTTGGTATGGATCATTTATGCTTTCATCTTGGAGGCTTCAGCACAACAAGGAACGCTGGGCAAAAGGATCATGGGAATAAAAGTAATTAATGCTTCTGGTAACAGGCTAAACTTTAAGCAGTCAGCAATCCGGAATTTTTGCAAGATTTTGTCCTATATCCCCCTGAGCCTTGGCTTTCTGTGGCTTGTTTTTGATCGCAACAGACAGGGTTGGCACGATAAAATAGGTGGAACCTTTGTGGTAGATGCTGATTTTATGGTGGAGGATAATGTGGAAGCAGGAAGTGACGAAATACTGGACTCAGCAGTTTAGAATGCCTTACAACCATGAGTCTATCCTCCTGTTTAGGGGAGAAGATTTGGACTAGAGGGGCAAGCCTTTGTTGCTTAAATTCAAACCAGTCGGATATCCAATAACTGTCGCGCTACTCGATGCAGCGCATTCTGCACACGCAAGGCCTGTTCCCGCGAAGGGCGTTTGGCACCAGACAGGTATTGTGGTTTGTCAAGAAAAATATAACCGCCATTCCCCACCCAATTCGAGCGAAAAAAATAATTAATTTCACGGGTAAAAAACACATTGGAGAGTAAAGAACTGAATCATTTGGGCATAGTATCAGGGATGATTGACCAATTAGGGCTAGTTGCGGGCATAGATTCGAGGGTAAAGCAAGAGATGAGGGATTGTCATGTGAGTATAGGAGTTGGGGTGAAGGCTATGCTCATCAACGGGTTGGGTTTTTCGCAGCGAACGTTGTATCTGGTAAGTAATTATTTTGACAACCTGCCAGTAGAACTATTATTAGGGCCAGACATAGAATCCAACCACCTCAATGACAGTGTATTGGGACGAATATTAGACGAGATACACGAATATGGGTGTACTAAGTTATATTCAGAGTTAACGCCACAGATTTGCAAAAGTTTGAACTTAACTCCTACTGAATTGTGCATGGACAGTACCGATTTTCATTTATATGGAAAGTACAACAGTGAACTGGAGGTAGAAGAGGGCAGCCAAGTATTACATTTAACCTGAGGCTACAGCCGAGACCATCGTCCAGATTTGAACCAGGTTGTGCTCAATTTAATTGTTGAGAACCAAGCGGGTATTGTTCTACACATGGAGGCCCATAGTGGGAAAAAATCGGACAAGGCGATTTTCCGAGAAACAATTAGAGCACACATATCGCAATTACAAAGGACCTATGAAGTGGCTGATTTATTGATGGATGGTGCGGGATATACCGCCGAAACGATCAAAGAGCACAGTGGCAGTATTCATTGGATTAGCCGAGTTCCAGAAACGATCAAAGAGGCGCGAGTAGCCATTGAGTCGGGGGGTGAAATGAAAGACTTAGGTTCGGAGTACCGTTTCATTCTTTGTTAAAAAGCCTGAAAGGGTGGAAGCATTACTTTTTATTATGACGCTCTGCTTGAGCGTATATGCAGCCATTGAATATCAAGCGTGACAGGAGCTGATCAAGACTGATCAAACCCTTCCCAATCAGCTCAATAAACAAGTGAAGAACCCTACTGCAAGGTGGATTTTTGCAATGATGGCCGGAGTACATGTGCTTTATCTCAATGATAATCAACCTATTATTCTAAATCTTACTGATACAAAAAAGAAAATCACTGACTTAATGGGCAGCTTTGTTCAAAAATATTATTTACGCATTTAAGGGGTGGGGAATGTCGGATTTAAATTTTCATTGCTCATTTTTTTGAAATACCCAAAGTTGGTAAACATCAATCGCGGGTGCTTCCTCATTTGGCGATTCTGAGAATACTTCTGATTCAATAGTGGTGAATCCCGATTCCGTTGCAAGTTTCTCTAGTTCCGCTCCACTAATCCATTCCTCAACCGGTTGATCTGGTAGCGCGTATTTACTCCATTCTTCCCATGCTTCTGCTCTGGGGGTTGTAACAATCAGAAAGCCTTTGTTTTGAAGCGCTGCATTGAATGAACCGAAATAGGATAATTTCTCCTCATGCGGTATGTGTTCTATTACCTCAGAAGAAACAATGATATCCGGCTTGGTTTCGAGCTTATTTAAAATAGCTAAGCTTCCCATCCGAACATCAATTTGAGGGTAAATTTTCTTAGCATGCACAACCACTTTTCCCACAGGTTCTATACCCGTAACTTTTCCATAGGAACTGAGCAGAAATGCCAGCCATCCTCTACCGCACCCAAAGTCAATAATGTAGGGAGCTCTGTCTTTAAATTCATCGCCTGATAGAATATTCTTTACTTTCTTTTCAATTTGCCCCCACCTTAACAACTCATTTTTGTTAGGACTAGACTTACTCCACCCTACATCTTTTGTAAACAAATAGGTGTAATAACTTTCCTCATCTCCAATCTTATCCGAATTGATTGTTCGCATAATAGTATTGGGAACCAGTGATTTAATAAAACCAACACAATTTTGAACCATTAATTTCAAAAACTCCATGTTAAAAATGATTTATTTTTGCCCCACTACTTAGGTCTTGCAATTTCAAATTCACAGCCCAATACCTTCCACCTTTCCCCCCGCCACAAAAAACCTCCGATAATCCACCCCAAACTGCTCCACGATCTCCCCAATCCGCGTCTCATGCGTATCAGTGATGAAAATCTGCCCAAACTGTCCTTCGGTGAGCAAGCGGATCAGGTGGGTAACCCGTTGCGCGTCCAGTTTGTCAAACAAGTCATCCAGCAGCAAAATCGGCGACACGCCCTTGTTTTGGCGCAACATCTCGTATTGCGCCAGTTTGAGTGCCAGCAAAAAGGATTTTAACTGCCCCTGCGAGCCGTATTTTTTCAGCGGATGCTCACCCAGACTAAAGACCAGATCATCGCGATGGACGCCCTTGGTGGTGCGCTGTAGGGCCAGATCCTTTTGCCGACTTTGTTTCAACAAGTCTTCCAGGTCGTTTTCCAGCAGTTGTGACTCGTAGCTCAATTGCACCGCCTCCTTTCGGCCCGTGATGTATTGGTGGGTCGATTGAAAAATGGCCGTAAACTTTTGGGTAAACACCGCTCTTTGCTCCAAAACGTACAAAGCCGGGTCGATCAACTGCTCATCGTACACATCCAACAGGCTCATGCTGCCGCCGCTGCGTTCGGCCAGGCTTTTCAGTAGGGCATTGCGCTGTTGCAACACCTTATTATAGGTAATCAGTTCGTACAAGTAGCGCTGATCCAGTTGCGAGAGGGTATTGTCCAAAAAACGCCGCCGTTCTTCACTGCCTTCGCGAATGAGTTGAATGTCGTCAGGACCAATAAAAACTACGGGCAAGAGGCCGATGTGTTCCGCAAGTTTGGAGTAGGGAATGTCATTGCGTTCCAATTCCTTGAGCTTGCGTGGCATCACCTTGGCCACGATTTTTTCTTTTTTTTCCTGTAAAATAAAATGACCTTCCAGGCGAAAGAAATTTTCTTCGTGCCGGGTGATGGCATTGTCGGCCAAGTTGAAGTGGCTTTTGGCCATGCACAAATAATAAATGGCGTCGAGCAGATTGGTTTTGCCCATACCATTGTTGCCCACCAGGCAATTCAAGCGGGTGGAAAAGTCAAGCTTTTGATTTTCGTAATTTTTAAAATTCGCTAAAGCAATGCGTTCGAGGTACATTGTGTGTGAACTTTACTTGGATAGGTTGAGAGAGTTTAGGAAGGTTGAGAAGGTTTAGGCTACCGCAGTGGCAAGGTCACCGAGCGGAGCCGAGGTGCAATGCCGCTGCGGTAGCCTAAACCTTCTCAACTTCCCTAAACCTTCCTCAACTTTATCACAATTCGGGCGTTGAAGGTAAAAATAAAAATCTGCCAGACACTTTTGTCGGAAGATATATATTTGCCTTATCTTTAGCTCGACTATTCAACAAACATAGCGAAATTTCGCTAGAGAAGGTTTGAAATTAGACATGCTCTTAAGCGCAAATTTTTAAACCACTCCTAAACATACAGTGCACATGGGTTCGGTTGTAGAAAAGAAAGCATCAGCCAAAAAAAGCAGCAATCAGGTCACTTACAGCAAAGAGCAGTACCTTTTCTGGTATGAATTGATGCTGCGCATCCGCCGTTTTGAAGAACGCGCGCTGATGATGTATGGACAGCAAAAGATTCGCGGTTTCTGTCACGTTTACATTGGCCAGGAGGCTATTGCCGCAGGGATTGAGTCGGCCATTACCAAACAGGATGGCATCGTAACGGCCTATCGGCAGCACGGTATCGCCCTGGCCAGAGGGGTAAGTTCACGCCAGGCTATGGCCGAATTGTATGGCAAAGCCACGGGTATCGTCAAAGGTAAAGGTGGTTCTATGCACTTTTTCGACGCCAGCAACAAATACTTTGGTGGCAATGGCATCGTGGGTGCACAAATTCCAATCGGGACGGGCATCGGTTTTGCTGAAAAATACAAAGGCACCAAAAACTTCTGCGTGACCATGTTTGGCGACGGAGCTTCCCGCCAGGGGGCTTTGTACGAGTCTTTCAACATGGCCATGACCTGGAAACTGCCCGTGTTGTACATCGTTGAAAACAACGGGTATGCCATGGGAACTTCCGTGGAGCGTACGTCCAACGTGGAGGAGCTGTGGAAGATCGGCCTGAGTTTTGAAATGCCCAGCGAATCGGTCGATGGCATGAGCCCCGAATCCGTACACGAAGCCATTTCACGCGCTGCTGAGCACATTCGTGAGGGCAAAGGCCCCTATTTCCTGGAAATCCGCACCTACCGCTACAAAGGCCACTCGGTATCCGACCCGGCCAAGTACCGCACCAAGGAAGAAGTCCAAGCTTACCAGGATCGCGACCCGATCAAGGTGACGGAAGAAAAGATCATCAACGGAAAAATTGCTACCGAAGCAGAGATTCAAGCCATCAAGGACAAGATCAAAGCAGAGATCGAGGACTGTGTACAATTCGCAGAAAACTCACCTTATCCAGATGCTTCGGAGCTCTATACCGACAACTACACCGAATCTGACTACCCTTACATCAAGTATTAAGGCACTCAAATTCAAAATTATAGACCAAGTAGTGGGGCAAAAATAAGTGTTCATTTTCTCTGAGCCAAAGGATTAGATAAGAAACTTAAAATGAACCGTTTACTCATCTAATCCTTTGGCAAAATGAAACACTTATTTTTTTATCGCCCCCAATACGGCGATAGCTTTTTAGCTGTCGCCGTATTTTTTTGTCTTTAATAGGGGGGGAAACAAAACTTTATTTATTTTTGCGTTCCTAATTCGCAGATCACCATTAGTTGTGATTTGCGAATTAAATATAACCAGCTAACAAAGACAGAAAATGGCAAAAGGAAGACAGGTGCGCAGGGGTGCTGCTCCTAAGGCTGCGAATCGGCCGGAAGACGAGGTTTTGGTGGACATTGTAGAAGTTCGCGACCGTGCACAGGACACGTTGAATCGTTTTCGTAAACCTTTGATGATTGCAGGTGCTGCTGTGGCAGTGCTCATAATAGCTTTTATCGCTTGGAACGTTTATGTAGGCTCTCAGCAAAAAGAAGCCGTAGAGCAAATGCGCCAGGCGGAACGTTTGTTTGAACGCGATTCATTCGCTACTGCAATGTTGAAAACCCTGCCCGGCGGCTTTAAAGGGTTTCCTCAAATCATTGAAGATTACTCGGGTACACCCGCAGCAAACCTGGCCAACTACTACGCTGGCGTTTGTTTGTTGAACCTGGGCAAATACGAAGCAGCCATCAGCTACCTCAAGGATTTTAGCCCGAAAGGAAGTGTGATGCCGATCATGAAAAATGGCGCACTCGGTGATGCTTATTCCGAAACGAAGGATTTTGCAAGTGCCAAGAGCTACTACCAAAAAGCAGTCAATGCTAAGGCAAACGATTTGCTGACTCCATTTTACCTCAAGCGTTTGGCCATGCTTGCGCAAAAGGACAATGACTTCGCGGCTGCCCGCAAGTACTACGAAGAGTTGAAAAACGAATACCCTAGTGCCCCTGAAGGCCAGGATGCCGAAAAATATTTGATCTTCTTGGAAGGAAAATAATCTTTTCCAAAGGTCACTTGTTTGGAAAAAGGTAAGGAGGCATCGTGGCTTTCTTACCTTTTTTTGTTCAGTAGTTGAGAAGGTTGAGGAAAGTTGAGGAAGGTTGAGGCTACCGCAGCAACTTACACAAGGACATGGTCAAGATCACTGCGGTAGCCTCAACCTTCCTCAACTTTCCTAAACCTTCTCAACCCAAAACCGCAATACATGGCTAGCGCCCTTAAAAATCTTTCCCACTACGACGAAACTACCCTGCCATCCGCCGCTGATTTGCGCTTTGGTATCGCAGTAGCAGACTGGAATGCCCAGATCACCCACGCGTTGTACCAGGGCTGTTTGGACACCTTGCTCAAACACGGTGCCAAGGAGGAAAACATCCACATGGTACAAGTGCCCGGCTCCTTTGAACTGCCTGCTGCTGCCCGTATGTTGGCTGGTGCCCACAAACTGGATGCCATTGTGGCCATTGGTTGTGTCATCAAAGGGGAAACCAACCACAACGAGTACATCAACAACAGTGTAGCAATGGGTTTGATCAATTTGAGTATTGCCATCAATATTCCCTGTATTTTTGGAGTGCTTACCCCCAATGACGAGCAACAAGCCCTTGACCGGGCTGGTGGTATACATGGCAACAAAGGGGTAGAAGCGGGTGCAACTGCCATCCGCATGGCTGCCCTTAAAAAGCAACTGCAACAAGGAGAAAAAAGTAAAATTGGGTTTTAATCCCACACCATTATATAAAACATGGAAGCTCAGACCATCGAAACCAACACTCAACTCAATACCGTAGAAGAAGCCATTGAAGCCATTCGTAAAGGAGAAGTCATCATTGTAGTAGATGATGAAGACCGCGAGAACGAAGGCGATTTCATCTGCGCTGCGGAAACTGTAACCCCCGAAATCATCAACTTCATGGCTACCCACGGCCGTGGCTTGATTTGTACCCCATTGGACGAGCGCCGTGCCGACGAGCTTAACCTGCCGATGATGGTCTCCTCCAATACTGCCCTGCACGAAACGGCCTTTACCGTTTCCATCGACTTGATTGGGCACGGCTGCACCACCGGTATTTCTGCTTACGACCGGGCCACGGGTATTCGCGCCTTGGTGGATCCGAATACCAAAAGTACAGATTACGCCCGTCCGGGGCATATTTTCCCCTTGCGGGCAAAACAAGGTGGAGTATTGCGCCGCACCGGACATACCGAAGCCGCAATCGACCTGGCCCGGATGGCGGGCCTTTACCCAGCTGGGGTATTGGTAGAAGTATTGAATGAAGATGGGACGATGGCCCGGTTGCCAGATTTGTATAAAATTGCCCTACGCTTTGGCCTCAAAATCATTTCCATTGATGAGCTGGTCGCCTATCGGATGCAAACCGAACGTTTGGTCAAACGTGTCACTTCGGTGCAATTGCCCACTCGTTTTGGAGAATTTGAAGTGATCGCTTTTGAACAAATTCCAGGTAGTGACATCCATTTGGCCTTCAAACATGGCGAATGGACTGAAGATGAATCCGTGTTGGTGCGCGTCCACTCTTCCTCTGAAGCTGGCGACATCATCGGCAACTTGTTTGAAGAACAGGGCCTTCACCACCACCAGGCGATCCAGGCCATTCAAAAGGAAGGCAAAGGTGTGGTGTTGTTCATGCGGCAATCCGAGAAAGGAGACGCAGCCCTGTTAGCCGCTTTAAAGCAACTACAACAACAACGTGATCAAGGCAAAGAAATGAAAATCCGCAACCAAATGACCCAGCGCGACTTTGGCGTAGGCGCGCAAATCCTGCGTGACCTCGGCATCTGCAAACTGCGCTTGTTGACCAATCATCCCCGGCGTAGAGTCGGCTTGATTGGATATGGCTTGGAGATTGTGGAGAATGTACCTTTTTGAGGTTGAGGGAAGTTGATAAAGGTTGAGGCTACCGCAGCAATTTTGACAATGTCCTTGTCCAAGTCACTGCGGTAGCCTCAACCTTCTCAACCTCACTCAACCTTCTCAACTAAAACTTCGGGCACAACACCGTCTCATTGTCATAATTCCCTAAAAAGGCCAGGGAGATTTCCAATGCGCCCAAGCGGCGTCCCGAACTGGCCAGATTGCCCAAACGGGCATCATAACTGACGCCGATCAGGAAATTATTGTATTCTATCCCGGTCATCAAAATGACGGCATCCGGTACAAATTTATTGGTAAAATTCCGAACCGGGCGCACCCAGCCACCCAGGTGTAAGGCTGTTCCTGCAATGTCATCCAATAAAAAACGGAAATTGCCACCCGCATTAAACGTCAAGTGTGGCCCTTGAATGTAACCCAGGATGCGGGGTGAAAACTGCACCCGATTGTTGATTGGATATTGTAAGTTGATGTAAGCTGAATATTTGCGAAACAGCCGATTGTCATTTTGGCGTTCTTCTACCTCTTCGCGGGCATAAAAACTGATCTGCGGTTCCAGCACATGGTGCATGGCTGCTCCGGCATAAACCGCCAGTTTGTCGTTCGGAGCATAGGTATAGTTGAGGCCTACGGCGATGTCGCCGTAGCCAAAGTTGTTGAAAGGGTAAACCTCGGCGGTGGGATCGGTATAACCATCCTGGCCGTTGAACTGGTCTTCAAAACTTAGGTTTTCGTAGTTGATGTTGCGTTGGCCAATGCCAAATTGCACACCTAGGGAAAGGTATTGATCTCCGTAACGGTTTAAGGCTTTGTGGTAAGCACCCGAAATGGCAATGGTATTGGTGTAAAAATTGACCGAGGCGCTGCGGTCATTTAAAAAAATCATGCCCATACCCGCCGCGTCTTTGCCTTTTGAACCCACATCAAAACGAAAATCAGCGGCTGCTGAAAAGGTGGTATATGGCTCATCCAGCAAGTTACGACCTTGGTCGCGATAAATGGTGGAAAGTCGGTATTTGCCATTAAAAGCCCCCGTCAGACCGGGATTAAGGTACAGTGGGGAGGCATAAAACTGAGAAAAATGGGAGTCCTGACCAGCTAACTTGGTGAAGATCACCAACATGGCCAAAACCATTATCGCGTATCGTTTTCGCATAGGAGTATTCTTTGAAATTGGATGCAAAAGTACCGAATCAACCCGGCTTTTTGTGAATTGGAGCTTGTTTAAATTTTTGGGGCGAAAGCGAAAACGAGTCCATTTTAGCCCAAATGAGGCACGAAAAGCGTAGTTTAGCAGCGCTAAATGAGCATTTTCGGAACGAAACTTGGGCTAAAATGGGCCGTTTGCAGCTCGATCCCAAAAACATAAACAAGCTCTTATGGCTGGTTTATGTTTTTACTTTCCACATTCACAACGGTATTCAGCAATTTTTATTATTTTTGAACGTACGACCACGAATATCCATTGCCTTTGGAAAGCAAACGCCACCTTCATCTAGCCATTTGTCCACTGAGCGTTGTGCCAGTGCGGCATTCCCCCTCTCAGCGTAGTGAGATGATTTCCCAATTGTTGTTTGGTGAAACAGTGGAAGTCATGGAGGAAAAAGGCAAGCAGTGGTGTAAAGTACGCGCCTCCTGCGACAACTTCATCGGTTGGGTCGAAACCAATCAACTCAAGGCCATTACCCCCTCCGAATTTGAACGTTTCAACACGCATTTTTCCTATAGCCTGGAATTGGTACAACCGGTCATGGGCACCGATCATTTTATCCCCATCACCATGGGCGCCCGTTTGCCCGAGTTTGACGGCATCCGTTTTCGTTTGGGGGAGGTGTTTTATACCTTCAGTGGCCAGGCCGTAGCCCCCAGTGATTTCAAGCCAAGCGCTGATTTTATTGTCAAACTGGCCAAACGTTACCTGAATACTCCTTTTCTCTGGGGTGGTCGCTCCCCATTTGGGATGGACAGTCCGGCCCTGGTACAAATGGTTTTCCAAATGGCGGGCTACAAAGTACCTCGCGAAGCCGCTGCACAAATCGAAATCGGCGACAACATCGACTTCATCGAAAATGCCCAGACTGGAGACCTCGCTTTTTTTGAAAACAACCAGGGCCGCATCAGCCACGTGGGTATCCTCATGCCCGAAGGGAAGGTCATCCACTGTTTCGGTGGCGTGCGCATCGATAAACTGGATCACTACGGAATTTATGACGAGACTCGCCAACTGTACAGCAAACGGCTACGGCTGATCAAACGCATTTTGCCGACGATTGTGCCGAAGGTTGGGGTAGGGGAGTTGCCGGAAGTGGAAAGTACTGGGGTGCAGGCGGAGTTGTTTTAAGCTTGTGTTTGGGTTGCACTTTGTAGTGGAATCCGCTATTTTTGTAAAAAAAGGATAATGTCAGCCAATACAGTCTCATTACCCAATGCTGAAAATAAAACTGGAGCGCAGGCCAAACCTGAACGCAAGCTTCGTGCGATTTCCTGGGCAGAATTTCAAACAAAATACCTCAGTAGAGAGGATGGGTACAAATATGAATGGGTAAATCAACAGGTCGTTAAGTCAAAAAATATGGATTATTCCCAGTTCTTCATCGTCCATAAACTCCTTGAATTATTTGAACAATTGCGTGCTGCTGGACAAGTTTCTGGCATGTTGATGCCCGAAGGAGATATTTTCTTCGGCCCCAATCATCGCCGCCCGGATGTGGCCTATTTGAGTAAAGAACAAATTGCCAGGACTGCCCACGGAGAAAATCAAGTGCCAGCCTTTGTTATTGAAATCATCTCCACCAAAGACCAAATGAACCTGGTCCACGGAAAAATGGAAAATTACCGGGAAGGTGGAGTGAAAATTGTTTGGCATGTTTTTCCGCTGATCAAACAAGTGCACGTGTACTCGGGAAAAGGGTTGAAAAAAATGACAGTTTGTATTGGAGAGGATGTTTGTTCGGCGAAGGAGGTATTGGCTGGGTTTGAGGTGAAGGTGGAGGAGTTGTTTCGGAAACCGGAAGTGGGGGAGTGACAGTGATTATTTTTCACCTTTAATTTTTAATACATGGATGAATTGTTAGGTAGATTCAAAAAAACGCTTCGGGAAATTCATGGAGAATTAATTCCTGAAGCAGATTTAGATAAGATGGCTAAGGACTTAATAGTTTCAAAACCAGATAAATCTCAGTTTGAAAAATCTATTCATTTAGAATATTTTAATAACACAATAACAGATGAATCCATTGATGAATTAACAAAGGACATTGAATCATATGGGGTTTTATTTACCAAGAAGGATAAATCGAAAGAGGCTTATAATTCTATCTCAGATATTTTCACTTCTATTGTCTTAATTTTAGGTAGTGAAGTAACTGGTAATCTTTTATTGGGCGCTTTGGGAAATGGATTGTGGGAAATAATTGTAGATTGGGTAAGAGTAACAAGAGAAAATATAAAAAACAAAAAACTAACTAAAATTACTGGGGGGACTAAAATTGAACAAATAGAAATGAATCTTTATGTTTGTTTTAAAATAGATGAATTAACACGAATTGATTTTATTTTCAAAAATAATGAAGATAACACAAATTTAAGGGAGCATCTTCAAGATGCTCTAAAGTTAGTTGAAAAAGAGTCAAAGGAAGAAGAAATTCAGCTACTATCATCAAGAAAGAAATTTCGTTATGATCACGGAAAAAAAGAATGGGTTCATATAGCTCAACTATAATTTAAGGTGAGTTCGAAGATATTTAAAAGGATTGAATACAATTAGCACTAACCACATCTGTCATCTTGTAACCGCCCGTTTCAACGGGTGGATCTAAGCGCAACCACCCTTTACATCTAACATCCTTCCAGAGGATTGCATCATGAAATTGTATAGATGTAAGCCTCTGGAAGGATGTTAGATGTGAAGAGTAGGTATGCTTTGAAGCCCGCCGATAAAGCGGCGGGTTACAAGATTATAGATGTATTTGAGCGATAAATTTCAGAACTCAGGTTGACTTGTTAGTAAGCTCCTCTCATAGTCTTATTAAGGCAAGTAAATCCCTACTGCACCCCATCTCTCCCCGGCTCCGTCCGTTCCCCTGTCGGTTTCGGTTTTCCCCAGCGGTTATTGTTGGGTTTCTTTTTGCCTTGGCCACCACTATTGCCACCTTCTCTGTTCCCCGGTGCTGCCGGATTTTTCCGGCCATGCTGACCATGTCCACCGGCGGGGCGGTGAGAGTGAGGCCCGGTGCTTTTGCCCCGTCGTGCATTTGGTGAATATTCTGGCCCATCTCCCAAGTTCTTGGGTGGAGTCAGTTTTTCAATCTCTTTATCAATCAGTTTTTCAATCCGGCGGAAGCGGTGCTGATCCGTCGGTGATACCAGCGTGATGGCCTCACCCTTGCGCTCGGCACGGGCGGTACGCCCTACACGGTGTACGTAGTCCTCGGGGTCGCGGGGCACGTCGTAGTTGACCACCAGGTCGATGCCATCCACGTCGATGCCGCGGCTAATTACATCGGTGGCTACGATGATGTCAATTTTGCTGTTTTTGAACGCCAGCATGGTTTCTTCACGCTGGTCTTGCTCCACGTCGCTGCTCATTTGACCTACGGAAAGGTTTTTGCGCTGCAGTTTGCTGTACAAAGAGCTCACCGAAGCTTTCGAGGAGCAGAACACCACAATTCGTTGGCCTCTGCGGTCTTTGAGCAAGTCGGTCACCAGGGCCAGTTTTTGCTCTTCGTACACCACGTAAGCCTTTTGAGAAACCCCTTCGGCTGGTTTGGACAAGGCAATGCTGATGGTGATCGGTTGGCTGTTCATCAGGGTGCGCGCCAGTTTCATCACGCCATCGGGCATGGTAGCTGAAAACAGCAGGTTCTGACGTTTGGCCGGGATTTTAGCAATGATGCGCATCAGGTCGGGTTGGAAACCCATGTCCAGCATGCGGTCAGCTTCGTCCAGGATCAAGAAACGCAGTTTGGAAAAATTGACATACCCCATGTTGAGGTGGGAAATCAAGCGGCCAGGGGTAGCGATCACAATGTCGACACCACCCACGAACGCATTTTTTTCCTGGGCAAATTCTTTGCCGTCCCCACCGCCATAAATGGCCATAGAAGAGACTCCAGTGAAGTACGAGTACGCCTCGATCACCTGATCAATTTGTACAGCCAACTCACGGGTAGGCACAATGACGAGGGCCTGCGTAGAGTTGGCTACGCCGGATTCGATGATCTCGTTTATGACAGGAAGGATGAAGGCGGCGGTTTTGCCAGTGCCCGTTTGGGCTATTCCAATGAGGTCTTTACCCTCCAGGATGACCGGAATTGCTTTTTCTTGGATTGGGGTGGCCGTCTTATAGTTCATCGCATCGATGCCATCTAACAAGTCGGGATGTAGGCCAAAATCAGTGAAATTCAACGTTAATCTATTTACTTGACAATAAAAATCAAAATTCGGTACAAAGATGCAGTTTTTTTAGATTAAGAACACAAATTCTTTTTAGAGGTTTAGAAGGTTGAGGGAGGTTTAGAAGGTTCAAGCTACCGCAGCGATTTTGACAAGGACATTGTCTAAGCCGCTGCGGTAGCCTGAACCTTCTAAACTTTTTCTCAACCTATTTTCTCATCGCTTCCACCGGATCCATCCTGGAAGCCTGCATGGCCGGGATCATCCCCGCCAACACCCCAATAACGGTGGAAAGAATAATGCCCAAAGCCGCATTGTCGACGGAGAGGTACATTTTAAAAGAGTCAGTTATTTGGGATAAACCATACATGGCCGCCATAACCAACAACAAGCCAGCAACTCCTCCCAGGATACACAAAATGATCGATTCGATCAAAAACTCCAATAGGATGATGTAGCGCTTGGCGCCTAGAGCCTTTTTGATGCCAATCAAACGGGTGCGCTCTTTGACAGAAACGAACATGATATTGGCTACGCTAAACATGCCCACCAGGATGGCAAAACCGCCAATAAAAACCCCCAGGATATTGAGTACATTGAAAAAGCCACTCAAGAAATTGGAGATGATGGACAATTGGTTCATCGAAAAGTTATCCTCTTGTTTGGGTTTCAAACGGCGATGAGCACGCAATTTTCCTGTAACCTCATCCTTCATTTGTTCAAGAGAAACGCCTTCTGCTGCTTTGACGCAAAGGCTTGCATCTCCGAAGAGGTTATTTGATTTAAGGTTGGCGATTTTACGTGCCAATTCATAAGAGACCAGAATCACCTCGTCGAAGTTCATGACGTTGATGATGCTTTCGCCCGATTTTTCAAGGACACCAATTACTTCATACTTCCGGCCACCGATTTTAACGGTTTTTCCGATGGGATCCAAGCTACCAAAAACGGCTTCTGCTACCTTAAAACCCAACACACATTTGTTGGCGCCGTAGTGGTATTCATTAGGGGAGAAAAAGCGCCCCATCTCATAATTGAGTTTGAACATCTCCGAAAACTCAGTTGTAACCCCCAACATATAGGCTTGGTCAGCGCTGGATTTTAGGTACTTTATGGTCTTTCGGCCAATACCCACGTAATAGGTTACCAATTGAGCCGAATTGACCTTCGCTTTGACTACTTCGTAATCTTCGTAATCGACATTGGGGCGGCGCAGGTATTTGAACCAGTTGTCGGGGTTTTCCGACCAGGAGATTTTTTGGATGTAAATGACATCGTCTCCCAATTTAGCCAAACTGCCCCGTACATTGTCTTCCAGGGAATCAACCGCTGAAAAAACGCCAATGATGCAAAAGATACCGATGGTGATCCCCAGCAAGGACAAAAAACTACGCAGGCGATTGGAATTGAGTTGTCCCAAAGCCTGTACCACACTCTCGTAAATGATTCGTAAAACGATGCCCATAATCCGCGCTTATTTATTTGTACAAACATAGTCAATGCCCAGCAAAGCACCATTTTCAATCGATCAACAACTATTTTTTCCGGTTGAACGTTTCAACTAAGGCATTTTGACTCAATTTGAATAAAGTAAATTTTTTTTCAAACTGACGTATTCCCAACAATGTTACTATCTTTGTGCTTTTTATCTTTGACCACTAAAAGGAAAACCAAACTGTAGAGATGAGGACCAAACTTTCTCAATTCACGTACGAACTACCCAAAAAACTGATTGCACAATACCCCGCCGATAACCGCCATGAAGCCCGCATGATGGTCATCAACCGGAAAACTGGTACCATTGAGCACAAGGTTTTTAAAGACATTTTGACTTATTTTGACGAGGGCGATGTGATGGTCTTCAACAACACCAAGGTTTTTCCAGCTCGTTTGTATGGGCGTAAAGAAAAAACGGGTGCCAAAATTGAAGTATTTCTACTGCGTGAACTCAACAATGAATCCCGCCTTTGGGATGTACTCGTTGATCCAGCCCGCAAAATTCGTGTAGGCAATAAGTTGTATTTCAGCGATGACAACGACAACGACATTCTGGTAGCAGAAGTTGTAGACAATACCACCTCACGGGGCCGGACCATTCGCTTTTTGTACGAAGGCACGGACGACGAATTCCAAAAAGAACTCGCTACCCTGGGCAACACGCCTTTACCCAAATACATCATTCGGCCTGCTGAAGACGTGGACCGGGATCGCTACCAAACCGTATACGCCAAAGAAATTGGTGCGGTAGCAGCGCCAACTGCGGGCCTGCACTTTAGCAAGGAATTGATGAAACGTTTGGAAATCAAAGGAGTAGACTTCGCTGAGTTGACGCTTCACGTTGGTTTGGGCACTTTCCGAAGCATCGATGTGGAAGACCTTTCCAAACATAAAATGGACGCCGAGTATTTCCGCATTCCAGCACCTTCCGTTGATTTGGTCAACAAAGCCAAGGATGGGAATCACCATATTTGTGCAGTAGGCACCACTTCAATGCGGGCCATTGAATCGGCTGTATCTGCCGAAGGTTTACTTAAACCAGCCGAAGGTTGGACCAATAAATTCATCTATCCGCCCTACGAGTTTAGCATTGCGGATTCAATGATTACCAACTTCCATTTGCCTAAATCCAGCTTGTTGATTATGATTTGTGCTTTTGGAGGCTACGAACTGGTAATGCAGGCTTATGAAGAAGCAGTAAAAGAAGAGTACCGCTTCTTTAGTTATGGAGATTCTATGATGATATTATAGGTGATTGTAGGGTTCGGAGGCAAATTTTTGAGCGACCCGAACCCTATTCGACCCATCCATAAAACCCATAAACTGTGCGCCCTATCTTATTCCTACACACTTTCCTTGCCTTGTTGTTTAGCCATTCGTTCACTGTGGCAGAGGTTCGCACCGTAGAATTCAATTTTTATAGTGAAAAAATCCGCCTCAACTACAATACTGACTTGCTTCAGGTGCCTAAGCCAATAATCGAAGGGAAAAATATTAAAAATTATTATACCTTACTGCAACGAACCACGCACCAGCTTTTGTTGAACGATTTAAAAATTCAGCGAGACGCATTGGCGCTCAATGATTGGTTGTATTATGAAATGCTACGTGGCGCAACGGAACAAATTTTCAATGGACGTTCCAACGCAGAGAAGAACCTGCTCCTATGGTTTTGTATGTCTGAAAGTGGTTTTGATACCCGTGTGACTTTTCGGGAGCAGCGCGTCTTTGTATGTGTATACACCCAAAGTGAAATTTACGAAGCACCTTTGATTGAAGATCGAGGCCGAACTTTTGTCAATTTGAGTGCGAGCAATACCAAAGCAGATGAAGAAGGCGTTTTTTTGCTTGACTTCGCTGCGAAACCAAATGGAAAATCTTTTGTCTTTGGTTTAGGAGTGTTTCCGGGACTAAAACCTCAAGTGGAAAAAAAGTCGCTGGGATTTACTTACAAAGGGCAAAATTACAGCTTAGAAGTCAATTTTGATCGCAATTTGGTGCGCATGTTGGAACGCCACCCTTTGATTGACGAACGAGAATACCTCAAGGCACCTATGTCAGAAGTTTTGCGCAGTAGTTTGTTGCCACAATTGACACAGGTGATTAAGGGAAAAAGTGGGATGGAAGCCTTGGAACTACTTACGGTGTTTACCCGTTCTTGTTTCAAGTACAAAGAGGACAAAGAATATTTCGGGCGGAGCAAACCCATGATTCCCGATGAACTGTTTCATTATCCTTATTCCGATTGTGAAGACCGCTCAGCATTGTATTACGCCCTGGTGAAAGAACTACTGGGCTGGCCCATGTTGATCATTGGATTCCCTGATCATTTGACCATTGCAGTGTCTATTCCCGATTTTGATGGCGATGCTATTGAATATCAGGGACGAAAATATTATTTTTGTGACCCGACAGGGCCCGCCAATTCTGCGGAAATTGGACGCCTGCCGGAAGAATTTATCGGCCAGGAGTACGAAATTTTGGGACAATTCAATTAATCCTGCAAAATTTTTAGTTCTTTTGCCCAACTTTTGAATTTATTTAAGTTTTTAATTCAAAAACTTGAACGAATTCTTACCGTGATTCTGGGATTATTTGCTTTAATATGGCATTCATTTAAATTTTGAAATCAATATGTACTGGACGTTAGACCTTGCGTCTCACCTTGAAGACGCACCATATCCGGCTACTCGCGATGAGTTGATTGACTATGCTATTCGCTCCGGCGCTCCTCTGGAGGTCATTGAGAATTTGCAAGTTATGGAGGACGATGGGGATGAACTGTACGAAAGCATTGAGGACATTTGGCCCGATTATCCCAAAAAGGATGACTTCCTCTTCAATGATGATGAGTATTGATTGATTCGGGTTCGCCCGCATCAACACGACATAGAGGCCCCGCCCAACAGCGGGGCTTTTTTGTGTTTTTAGCGTTGAAAAGTTGAGTGTTGAAATGTTCCAAATAGCTATCGACGGTCATTCTTCCTGTGGAAAAAGCACCTTGGCTCGTGCCCTTGCACATGAGTTGGGCTACATCTATATCGATTCCGGTGCCATGTACCGGGCGGTTACCCTTTTCTTTTTAGAAAACCAGGTGGATTTATACGACCATGCCATGATTCAGCAATACCTGAGTCAGGTTGAACTGAGTTTTGGACTGGCCGACACAGGCAACCGTACCATCCTCAATGGGCGCGATGTGGAAGATCGCATTCGGGAGATGGATGTAGCCGCCAAAGTAAGTCCAGTGGCCACAATTCCCGAAGTCCGACGCAAAATGGTACAACGCCAGCGCGAACTGGCCAAAAACCATGGTGTCGTAATGGATGGTCGGGATATTGGTACGGTCGTGTTTCCTTACGCAGCCCTCAAAATTTTCCTGACGGCCACGGTTCAGCGCCGGGTAGAACGGAGGCAGCTACAACTATTTGAACAAGGGCATATCGTGGATTATGAAGACATCCTGCACAACCTTTACGAGCGGGATTACATCGATTCTACCCGTTCCGACAGCCCCTTGATGAGATCACCAGAGGCCATTGTGATCGACAACAGCAATTTGACTCCAGAAGAACAATTGGCCATTTGCGCCCTACTGGCCCGACATCGTATGGAAATGCATTAACGACATGAGATCCTCCAACACACTTTTAATCTTTGGCGGGCTATGCCTGACCATCCTGGTAGCCTGTTCCCCCGATCGCAGCGCCTTAAATTGGCTCCACAAAACGGAGCGAGACTGGGCCAAATTGGAAAATAAACAACCCGAATGGCCAGAGATGCTCGATTCGGAAGCATTGCAAAACCGACTGGATTTTTTAGCTGAATCCCTTGGTAAGACACAAAACTGGGTGCAAAAACCCCTGGATGCAGCCGTCAAAACAAAGTTGACAGCTTTAGTGACGGACTTAGAAGCTGCCCAGAGTCACCTGGAAACGCAACAAAGTGACCCCAGTTCCTATAATCTGGGTTTGCGTTTGCGGAGCTTATTTGCGCCCGATCAGCCTTTTGAAATGAAAAAACTGGAAGATTTGGAAAACTACCTGGATCAGGCCTCCGTTTATTATCGACAGGCTAAACAAAAGTTACAGGCACCAGCGCCTAACCAGTGTGACTCGGCTGTCGCTCAACACATCATCAGCATTACCTATTTACGGGAAGAATTAGGGGCAAAAATAGCAGAAAGCAATTTGCCGAACCTGAAGATCAAACAATTGAATCAAAAAATCAGCAGATCTTGTTTGTACATGAAAGATTACCTGGCCTGGTGCAGAAGTATGGCCTTTGAAGCCCGGAATTGATCTATAAGTCTTTCACCGAATTCCGATCCGTTAAAATATCTTTTAACTCCTTCAGGAAGGCGTACTGATGGGGCATCACTTTTTTGAAAGCTTCTTTAAAAACCACAAAAGCGCCCTGGTTCATCTCGCTTTCGAGCTTGTCCTTTAGCTGAACTGCATCTTCGTACAGCATGGATTTGAGCGAGGGGATGTCGTGCCATTCACCTTCTACCGCGAAGGCTTCTTCTTTGGCACCATTTTCTGCATGGATTGGATCTAACTCTATGAAACGAACAGCATCGCTGGTGAGGGAATTGGGTGCCTCGGTTTGATTTTGAGGAATGGCCCATTCTTCAGTATCCGGGGCATTCACCAGAAATATTTCTAGCCCCCGTTCGCGGAAGCGATAGATGATCAGGTTTACTTTTTTAGCTAAGCTCATATTCTACAACTTCCCTCGTGATGTTATTAGCTCCAAACAACCTTGTGCTAAAAAGGTTCATTCGTGCAAAGAACTACATAATCACTGGAAAAACCAAATGAAAATCAAAATGAAGAAATTAGCACAAAGGGAAAAAAAAGAGGACACAAAGAACACAAAGCGAAGCGCTGTCAACTTCTAACTTTGTGTCCTTTGAGTCCTCTTTTTTTCCTTTGTGTTTTAAAATGTCGCTTTGGTTGTGGTGAAAATTTGGAACGACGCAACCTACAACATATAACTCACCCGCAATCCTAACCCCGCATTGCGGTCCCTAACCTCCGCATATGGCCCACTTTTGCGATTGATATTGGTCAAGCCCTGGTTGAGTTGCAACCCAATGCCCCATTTTTGTGGAAACTGATAAGTTGCCCCCAACATCAAGCCAACATCAAGCGGATTGAAAATTTCCCGAATCTGGTCTTTGCGGCCATCGTGTCGATCATTGGCACTTAGCAATAAGCCCGGCTGCAGACCAGCTTCTACAAAAAAGGATTCTTTGATTTTGTAGCGGGCACTCAAAGGCACTTGTAAGTAATTAAGCCGAACATTGGCACTGGAAGCCCTCATGTTGCCACCGGGTTCATATTGGTAATTTTCGTAGGCCCCACCCTGCATTGAATAGGCGAGACCAGCTTTGATCTCGGTTTGATTGGGCAGTGTCAATAAGTTGAATCGCACACCCAACCCCAATCCTACTACTGACCCATCGTAACTTTCACTTTGTCCAATAATTCGATTGATGCGCATGTAGAGGAGGAATTCGGTCAAGCCGCCCAATTTTTTGAACCACTTGGTATATTTGCCGTCGTAGGTATCGTAGTTGCGCCGTTTGATGACGTCTTCACTGGATTCCCCGGAAGTGGTCTGCGCCAGGCTTTGGGTAGCCAGTGCTACAAACAAGAGGTTTATCAATAACTTGTACATGTTTTTGTTTTTTTGGAGATTAAGAGATGATTTTCTGAGCTGAGTTGCTCCACATTGAGCAGTTTTTCCTCACTTTTTGGCGCTACAAAAGGGCCAAATGAAATGGCCTTAGCCCAGCAGGAATCAGTTTTTAATGCTTGCAAATGCTGGTAAAGGGCGCAGGGTGAGCCACCCCTGCCCATCACCAGAGGGAGAGGGAACTTTACAGTTTGTTGTAACAACTTTGGTCTGTCAATCACATCATTGAATACCTCAAGCGCATAATCGTAACAGTTGTAGCGATTGAGGTGGTAGCTGCGTTTAGCTAAGGCAATACTTTGTTTTTGTAAGTGCTGAAAAGAGGAGTCGTTTAGGTTGATTGTGATTTTTGCTTCAAATTCATCGCCTCCATTGTCGCGTAGTTCCGACTTCACTTTTCGGAAAAAGACGCTGGAAATGGGCTGGCGGGGATAAAAACCCCAGGATAAAGTCGATTGCAGGCCGCTCAGGGTGTCCAAACGTTCCAAAATGAGCAATACATGGCCCGGGTTTTTTCGGTACCACACTTGGGCTGGCTTTTGGTTGTTGGGCACATCCGCAGCGAGGGTGAGGGTGACCAGTTCATGTTCACCCAAGGGCCGGAGCAATATGGCGCTCAAAGGTTTTTCAGCCTCCAGTCCAGTATAAAGCAAAATTAGGCTCAGGAATAGGGGCTTCATCAGTGGTCCGAGAAGTATTCATAGGTGGTTCCATCCGTTTTTTTGGAGGAGAAATACATAAAAGAGCCATCGCCTCCGAAACTGGTTTTTTCCCCACTCCAATGGTTGTGGATTTTGTAGTAGGAGTTGCTGCCTCCTTTCCCAAAGCGAGCCTGGTACAACTGAAATACATTGCCAAGGGCATAAGCCATGTTTTCCTGGCCAAAATTGCCGTTGGCATCCATCCAGTAGCGACCGGGAATCACTTGCATGAAGGTTTGAAAACCGGCCACATCTTGAGGATGCAGGTCGCGTCCGTTGATAAAAACACCCGTTCCACCTCCCGAGGCATTGGGTTTGAGTGCTCCGCCGACGTTCAATCCGGCTACCCCAATTCCGGTACAGGGCCCACCTTTGAGGCCAAATGCCCCAGTCAGGCGGTCGTACCAATAGTTGCCTGGGGTAAATTTGACTTTGTAGGTGTTTTCCAATTCGGCCAGGGTGGTGGCATTGACAGTTTCATCGTTGATGATGAATGGTTTCATGGTATTTTGGGCGTTTAAGGCCAGACCGATGGCCAAGGTGAACAAAAGGGATAGGCATTTCATGGTGGATTGTTTTGGGTTGATAAATTATCTTGAAACAAAATTACAGGCAAAACCTGCCCAGCACAATCCCTGAATGACAGGGTTTTAAATTGAGAAAATTACCTGGATTCAGGTAGTGAATTGTACACAAGCGGATGTGGAAAAGGAGTAATTTTGAGCTTATACTTAATTCTTCATACCCTATTTTGAACCCATGAGTGTTAGCATTCGTATTGGCCTCGCCTTTTTATCGACCTTATCAGTTTTAGTTTCAGCAATGGCACAACCTGCTGATCCCCTGGTGGATAGTTTGAAACAGGCCTTACGTAGTGCAAAGGCAGACTCCAACCGGGTGAAATTGTTGATGGATTTGGGTAATAACGTAGGCTATTACGACGCGAAGGCCGCCCTGGATTACGCACACCGTGGCTTGGGATTGAGCAAAAAAATAAAGTACCGACTAGGGGAGGGGCGCACCCATTATTTGTTGAGCAATACTTACCTAGATTTGGGTGATTATCAGCAGTCAAAAACGCACCTGGATACCGCAGCACAAATTTTCAGGGCCTTAAAGCGCCCGGACATGTTGGGGAAAATTCACAATGCCCGGGGCAATTGGCATTACTTACAAAGTGAACTTTGGCAGGCTGCGCGTGAATATGGGCAAGCGGTGGATCTCTTTCATCGGTTAAAAGACACCCTTTTGGAAGTCATTCCCTACCAGAATTTGATTGCAGTATTGGGTGAAACCAAAAATTACGAGCGCGCTATCACCCGCAGCAAACGTTTGCTTGCTATTGTCAAACAACGCGGCGACAGTTTGCAAATGGCGTATTCCTATTATTACCTGAGCAACAACTACATCGCCTTAAATCAACTCAACGCAGCAGAACCCTTCGTGGCACTTTTATTGGCTTTTGTGCAACAATCCAAGGACTATAGCCTGGCTGCGGATGCCTACAATGTGATCGGTCTGTACCATTTCAAACGTAAAGATTACCAACGTGCCCTGGGTTTTTATCAACAAGCCCTGGAAAAAGCCCTCCGTGGCGATTATCAAAGTGCCCAATACCATCACGCCATTGGCCGAACCTACCTGCGGCTCCAGGATTTACCCGCTGCTGGAGAATACCTACATCGTGCCGAGAAGGAGGCGTTATCAACTAAGGCCAAAGACTTGTACGACCAAATCTGCCGCGATTTGGGTGAATATTATACTCAAGTGGGCAAACCTGCTCTGGCCTATCAGTACCTGCAAAAATACACTCATCTCAACGATAGTATCCTGGTAGCAGAAACCCGGCAATACAGCAGCTACCTGGAAGCAGCTTTTGCAGATAAAAAGCGGGAAAGTGAAATTTTGCGACTTAAAACCCAACAACTAGAAAAGGATTTACTGCTCAAAAAGCGGAACTACTACCTCTTGGCGGCCATGGGCATTCTGGCTTTACTCGGAATCTTTTTTGCCTTCAAAACCCGCTATGACCGCAACCAGCGTCAATTGTTGGAGCAAGACAAAAAGCTACAAGCAGAACGAATTCTTTCTCTTGAAAAAGAACAACAAGTGATTTCCCTGCAATCGATGATCACCGGGCAGGAGTCCGAGCGCAACCGCATCGCCAAAGATTTACACGATGGTTTGGGGGGCTTGTTTTCAACCGTAAAAATGTATTTCAGTACTTTGGCGCATGAACAACCGGTATTGGGCACCAATCCACTTTTTCAAAAAAGTATAGAACTGACCCACACGGCCTCTGAAGAGCTGCGGCGCATTGCCCACAACCTCATGCCTGAAGTATTGCTGAAATTGGGTTTGATCAATGCCATCCAGGATCTCTGCAACCAAATCAACACTGGCCGATTGCTCAACATCAGTTTGCAAGCCTATGGCATGGAAGCACGCCTGAATCCTCATACCGAGATTATGTTGTACCGCATTGTCCAGGAACTGCTCAACAACATCATCAAACACGCTCAGGCTACGGAGGTCATCATCCAGTTCAATCGGCATGATGAGCGCCTTAGCATCACCATCGAAGACAATGGCCGGGGCTTCAACGCTAGCGAAGACAAAGCGGGCGCAGGGCTCAGCACCATTCAAAGCCGGGTCAATTACCTCAATGGGGAGCTCAATATTGATTCTACCCAAGGAGTTGGTACTACGGTGATGATGGAGTTTTATTTATCTTTACAACATGGTACACATCCTGCTCATCGATGATCATCCACTCGTAACGGATGGCATCAAAACCATGTTGGCCACCCAGGAAGGGATTGTGGTAAGTGCTGCGGCAAAAACTGCCAAAGAAGCCTTGAATTTGCTTGAACAATCCACCTTCGAAATAATCCTGCTCGACCTCAGCTTGCCGGACATGGATGGACTGGTACTATGCAGTGAGATTCGCAAAAACAACCAAAGCTCCAAAATCATTGCCCTGACCTCCACCAACGAAACAGGCATCATCACTCAATTCCTCCAACGTGGTGGCAATGGTTATTTGCTCAAAAACATGGAACGCCAGGAACTCATCGAAGCCATCGAACAAGTGCAATTGGGAAAAATCTACCTCTGCAAGGGTGCCAATGAAAAAATCTTGGAGCAATACCGCAATGTAGAAGTGGCTACGCAACAGGCTCCCGTGCTGACCCGCCGGGAAAAGGAGATTTTACAGCTCCTGAACGAGGGCCTAACTGGCCCACAAATCTCCAAACAGCTCTTTTTAAGCCCACTGACTGTGGAGACCCATCGGAAAAATTTGATGCAGAAGTTTGAGGCGAATAGTTTGCAGATGTTGTTGAAGTTGGCCAGGCAGCAGCGCTTGATTGAATAAACTCTAGAAAGTTAGGCCAAACAAAAAACGGGTTTGATGCACCGCACCAAACCCGTTTTTATTTATCCGTTAGATTAGCCAATTACATTGCCAATTCAACCACTGTTTCTTCGTGCTGGCTGATGTCCAGACCTTCTTCCTCTTGATCTTCAGATACGCGAAGTGGAGTAATCAGGTTGGTCAATTTGTAAACCAGCCAAGAACCAACACCGGTGAAAGTCACTACCGCTACCAAGGCGATCAAGTGATTGATCAGCAGTTTAGGGTCACCTGTTGCGATCACGCCACCAAATGCATCCGTAGCAAAGATAGCCGTCATCAACATACCCACGATGCCACCAATACCATGGCATGGGAATACATCCAAGGTGTCATCCAGGCTAGTGCGAGACTTGCGTACAACTGCATAGTTGGAGATCGTAGCAGCTACTGCACCAATCAACAAACTTGGGCCGTAGTTGATGTAACCACAGGCAGGTGTGATGGCAACCAAACCAACTACTGCACCGATACAGGCACCGATAGCAGAAGGTTTGCGGCCACGCATGGTGTCTACCAGAATCCAGGCAATCGCTGCAGCAGCAGAAGCCAGGTTGGTGTTAACAAAAGCAGTAACCGCCTGACCATTTGCAGCCAATGCAGAACCACCGTTGAAACCAAACCAGCCAAACCACAGCAAACCTGTACCCAGGATTACATATGGTGTGTAAAGTACAGCGTGAGATTGTCCTTCGATGTGGGTTTTTCTTCTTCCGAGTACCATTGCACCAACCAGGGCAGCAATACCAGCAGAAATGTGTACAACAGTACCACCTGCAAAGTCAAGCACGCCCAATTTGAACAACCAACCCTCTGGGTGCCATGCCCAGTGTGCCAATGGTGCATAAATCAGCAAGCTCCACAGAACGATGAAGACGATGTAGCTCCAGAAGCGTACCCGCTCAGCAAACGAACCCGTGATCAGGGCTGGAGTGATGATGGCGAACTTCAACTGGAAGGCTGCAAACAATACAAAAGGAATACCTTGGTTGATGCCAGGGTTAGCTGCTGGTGCCGTACCTACTCCATTGAACATGAAGTGGGTCATTGGGTTGCCAACAATACCACCGATGGAATCACCGAAGGCCAAACTGAAACCTACTACATACCAAATGATACTGATGATGCCCAATGCAATAAAGCTTTGGAGCATAGTAGAAATAATGTTCTTAGGGCTGACCATCCCTCCATAGAAGAAGGAGAGACCAGGTGTCATCAGGAGTACCATACTGGAAGCTACCAAGAGCCAAGCTATGTTGCCTGCATCGAATGTTACGCCTTCTGCTGGTGTTGGAAAAGTTGCAGGATAAATAGAGGCAACAATAGAGATGATGATGAGCAGCACAAAGCTGAACGTAGCCATCGGCTTGTTCGTAATCAATTGTGTCATACCGTTTCCGATTTAAAGCTTTAGTTGATCTTAAAGCAGTTAGAAAAAAGGGTTAAAAAAAAATTTTTGCTTTAGTTGTATGGCAAAAGTAAGAGTAATTCTTTGAAATATTCTCAACTTCAGGTGGAGAATTTTACAAAAATGCTCAAAAGAAAATAAAAGAGAAAAATCCGGGGGCTCGGAAAAATTAATTTCAGCTAATTTCCCCATTGGCATAAATTTCTTTGGCTATTAAAGTAACCCTTCTCCCTTTAAAGTTGAGTAAATCCGGGAAGCGAGGCGACTTTGGGCTTGGTGACCCGCTTGATTGACCCAAAACTGAATGCGGAAAACCTGCTGACCACTGGCTTCCATCCCTTCAAAACCCACCAAAGGTTCAGGTTGGGTCAGGATGGCTTCTTCCCGAATGGAACAGGCTTTGATCATTTCCATGACCCGCTTGGGATCGGAACTCGCCTGGGTGCGGATGTTCAACTCGTACATTCTGGGGCCTGCCGACCAGCTATGACTCACCACTTGTTTGTACACCAAATCGGTATTGGGTACCACCAGAATACCTCCGTTTATTTTCCGAATTTTGCTGCTGCGCAATTTGATCTCCAATATCTCTCCTTCTTCCCCATTGACAATCACGTTGTCGCCAACCCGAAATGGCCGTTCAAAAATCAGAACCAGACCCGCCAGGATGTTGGCAACAAAACTTTGCAGGCCAAAACCCAACCCGATGGCAAGTGCAGCAATGATCAAACTCAATTTTTGTACATCGAAACCGAGGTAAGCAATGGCCAGCAGTACACCGATCAAAACGAGCAGGTATTGTACCAAATGCCCCAGTGCCATCGGCACACCGTATTCAAACTGGAAGCGCTCCAGGATTTCTTCTTCCAGGAGGTATTTACATAGTTTTCCAAGCAACCAAGCGACTATAATGATGGCACAAAAACCCAGTACTCCACCTACCGTCAGCCGCACGGCCCCAAAACTATACCCTGCATCCCAAAATTGCCCAAAGGTGTATTCCAAAGGCCCCAGAAGGCGCAAGGCATTGAGGATAAATCCTAGCCAGACCAATACGCCACTGATGCGCAGCAATTTGCTCGTTCCACTCAAAAAAGCGGTGCGGTCTTTAGCCGCGCTATGCCCTTCTTCCAGCGGGCGTAGGTTGAGCAAAAAGCGCAGGAGCCCTTCAACAACCATCGTGGCGCTAAAAATAATCAAGCCAGTCAGGATAATTTTTTCGAGAGAAAGGTTGAACACTTCCGCGAGGGTATCATAACCCGCAATGTTGCCCAGGGCCGCCATACTGGCTACGACCAAAAAAATTGGCGCTCCAAATTGCATGATCCGAGCGAATACAGCACTGGTCAAGGGCTCGCGGAACCACTGTCGGTCGCGAAAACCCACCGAAAAAACGAACAAGCCAAGGGAGATACTTTCCAGCACCATGAACCAGCGGAAAATCACCTGGTTGGCAATGGCCGACTTGAGCATCAGGTGTACAAAAAACAGGGCACCGACCAAATAAATGCTCCAGCGGATATTGGGGATGACAAAGCGAGGAACAATCACTACAAAAGGCACTACCAGCGCCATGACAATCATTTCACTAAACACCGAGGGGCGATTGGGGTACAACAAAGGCGTCATCAACAAGGTGATCAAAAAGGCTGTGGTGAGTGGTTTGGAAAAAACAATCTCCGTGGCCAGGTTAAATTCGTTTTGTTTGTTGTACTTGCGGTCTTTTTTGAAAAAGGAATTGCCCAACATAAAAAACAGCCCAATGCCCAGGAAGAGCATGAGGTGCAAAAACATCCGATCGCGGTTATTGCGCAAAAACTCGTTGAATTCTTTTTGGAAATAATCCAGCGCGACCCGGCGATAACTTTGTTCATCCGTGGATTGACTGATTATTGGTATCTCAAAGATGTTTTGCCGTCGTTTGGTCAGCATGCTTTGCAATTCCAGGTTTTCCAAACCCTCCATGTTGGAAAGATGGTATTGGCAAAAAAGTTTTTGATCCAATACCGTGCTTTGCAGCCGTAAAACCGCATTGCGCTGACTCAAGAGCCCAGTATTTGCCTGTTTGAGGTCGTATTGAAGCGAGTCGATGCGCTGTTTGACTTCGGTAGGAATGTCCTTGAAGGCAGTAGTGGTAAAACGCCATTGTTCTTGCATGGTGCCCAGCTGTTCAAGTAAGGACTGCAGTTTACCGGAATAATTTCGCAAGCGTTTTTCTTCATCCACCAATTGCCGCAGGTAACGCCGCCAGCGCCCCGCCAAACTACCACTGATGCGGCTGGCTACTTGCTGCTCCCACACGTAGTTGGAAGTTTTTTGCAAACTATCCGCCGCTCGGCGTAAGGAATCGACGGACTCTTGGACACTGCTCAACACGGAGTTGCTTTCCAGCACAGGCCGCAACTGGTTGCGCAGGAACAATTCAGAATTGCCCAATTGTTCGGCCAATTGTAAAATGGGGATGGCCACCACCGTGTCCGATTGGACATCAGGAGCTTGTGAAAAAATGGGCAGGATGGATAGATTCAGTAAAAATACAAGGATATAGCCTCTCATGGATGTGCACATATTTGCAGGGAATGATGGGGGCAAGGTAGGGAGAAATGGGGAATATTTCGAATGACGAATGAGGAATGCTGGACTGCCAATCATCAGAATTTGGGCTGGTCAAAATGTGGCTAAAGTAACTTGCCTGGAGATTTGACTTTTTGCAGCTTTGTTGCACTGGAAATTGCGATAAAGCTGGTACAAGGACTTGGACATGGGTCGAGTATCTTGGACAGGCTTGTGCAACCCAGGAATAAACCGTATTTTTGCCACAAATTGCGTTAAAAAATGTTGATCGCCAATCCAATTTATGATGTAGTTTTCAAATACCTGATGGAGGATGCCAAGATCGCCAAGATCATGCTCTCTTCCATCACTGGCGAAAACATCACTAAACTTTCCTTTTTGCCCCAGGAGTTTACTACCGAGATCGATACACAAAGTGTTAAAAAGACGCACAAAACTGGCCTCACTGTTTATCGGCTCGATTTTTCGGCCCAAATTCAAACCCCGGAAGGACAAAAACAGGTCATCATTGAATTGCAAAAAGCTAAGTTTCCAACGGACATCATTCGTTTTCGCCGCTACTTGGGTGAACAGTTCAATGATCCTCGCAACATCATCAGCAAAAAAATCAACAAGCGGGTACGCAAAATTGGCGTACCCATCATCAGCGTCTACTTTTTGGGACATAAACTCGATCACACCACTGCCAGCGCTATTAAAGTGAGCCGCCAATACCAGGATTTGATCACCAACGAAATCATTGAAACCCGAGAGAGCTTTATTGAAAGCCTCACGCTGGATAGTTACGTCATTCAAATTCCTTACCTGACCCAACAACGCCGCACTGAATTGGAGATTCTGCTCAGCGTATTTGATCAAAACAATGCTACCGATGTGGAACACCACATCCTCAATGTGAACGAAGCGGAGTTCCCGGAAAAATACCGTAGCATTATTCGCAAACTGCAACAGGCCATTCAAAGTCCGGAAATCAAAAAACAAATGCAACTGGAAGATGGCATCATCGATGAGTTGCAAGGTATGGATCGTGAGATTGAAGAGCTAAGTGTGTTAGTGGAGCAAGTGAAACAGGAGAATGAGCAAGTAAAGCAGGAGAATGAAGAAGTGAAACAACACGCCGAAAAGGAAAGACAACGCGCAGATCAACTCTCCAAAGAAAAACTTCAAACGCTACTTCGCATGCGTGCCGCAGGCTTGCCCGACGCGGATATTTGTGCTTTTTTGAACATTAACCCTGGAGAACTGGAGCAAATGACGAATTTTTCAAATGACGAATGACGAATATCCCCGGTCACTGAGCGGAGCCGAAGTGCCGGGGATATTCGTCATTCGAAAAATTCGTAACTCCCTTCAATTCCTGACCTACATCACCTTCAACCAAACCTGCTGTCCACTTTTATCCTGCAAATCCACCTGCAAGAACCCTCGTGAAGCGGGGTCACTCATTTCAATTTTAAAAACATTGCGGCCATATGGGTAATGTTGTAACCCTCCGGGCCGCCGGTGTAGGTGAATTGGGCTACAACGGGGATTAGGGTGTAGAGGGAAAGGAAAAGTGTGAAGAGGTGCTTCATGGTTGTGGTGTTAGTGGGTGGTTTACTTCTATTCCAAAGAATCTGGCTCTTTTACTCTAGAGATAAATTCTTTAAATGAGAGTTCCATATTTAAACCAAAATTTGGAAACTCTTCAAGCTCTTCATTACTCATAGGGTATTGATCTCCGTCCAGAAAAATAATTTGATCGTAATTTCCTTCTATGAAGCCGAGTCCAATCATGTCTCTAGATCCAAGGAAAGTGCCTATTGGCAACACTCCCGTTTTTTTAATAAGTTGGAGATTAAGGAATTTCTCTTCGAAGTATATTTTTTTAATAGTATCTAAGTTAAATATCTCTTCGATTACCATTCGCTCGGAAAAATATAAATCAAGGCCCTGAACTTTTGGTATTGGATCAATTAGAAGTGTTAGAAAATTAAATTTTTCGAATTCAATAATAAATTGAATATAATCCTTAGGTAACTTGAATGTTAGGACGGATTCTAGCTTCTGAATGAAATCTTCGCTACGAGAAGATGATTTATGAACTACAAAAAGGTTAGCATTCATGTGTAAAGTTTTTTATTTGAATTCTATTTTGTCACTCTTGCCCCAATTATAGCGAATTATTGCAGCACCTCCAGTGTGAGATATTCCACTAAACTGAGCACTGTTCAAATTTCGAGGAACCAACAAAAGGGTTTTAGTATCCTGGTGATGATGCCACGTATGATTTGGAAAATGAGTTAAATGGGCATTATCAGTTTTTTTACCAAATGTTTTTTTCAAATCCTCAACGAATTCTTTCACAAAAGTTACAGGGTCAAAGTTTTTCAGGGTTTCCCACAATCCGTTGATCAATTGTAAATCCGCCTTAATTTTTTTGGCTTGACGATTGATTTTCTCTGCCGTTAGCTTAAGCTTTTTTTCCAAGGCAGAAGAATACAGGATGTAGTCTGCAATAAAATTCAAAGAAGTGGCAATATTCTCGCAATGGGTTGCAAAGATGTACTTTCCGGCCTCAACTGCCAGTTGCCCCAAGAAAGCAATCAAATTAAATTGCTCAATCACAGCATCAACCACTCCACACGTGACTCCGAAACCAAAAACAGGCTGGTAATTGTAGGCAAAATCAGCGCCGTTTTTCTTGAACAACCAATTGTCATGAGCTGACTAGGGAATTTTAGCGATTTTCTCATTGCCTTGGCTGGCATATTTATCTTTTTTATCCTGTATTCTAACTTAACTTTGAAGCGCATCGAAATCCCGCTCCCTTGCAATTGCCTTGCAATGAGCAGATATGGATCACCACTTGCTCCTGAATACTGGGCATCGAAAGCCGAGAATGCCTGGTCAAATTCCAGACTTTTCCCTGCATACACCGAGGGGGCATACATCCCGAATTCGTATACTTTAAAATTGCTTATACTACTCCCGTATTTTTGCTGAAGCACTGCTACTAATTTGCCCGCTTCTGTATCCAGTGTAGGAAAAGTCAGGTCAACTATTTTTGAGTAGTCGTGGCGTTCTACTAAACTGCTTAAGACAGCGTAGCTGCTGGCTTTTAAAAAATCGGAATGAGTGGGTCCTTGTTCATTTACACCAAGTGGCTTGTAAACCAAAAACAATAGCAACAAGGGCAAAAAAATAGATGCAAGAATTGGTTTATGAAACTTGTTCCTAATGATCGTTCACTTTAGGATTCAGCAATTTTTATTCCAGGAATAGGTTCTTCAAAAAATCCACCTTGGTGGAGTCTATCCGTTCACGGTGAATGTTACCCCTCCAGCAAAATATTCCTTCATGATCCTCACCTCGGAGGGAATGATACATTCCTACAATGCCTCTGCGGATACTGGTTAATAGCACCAATTCTTCTTGGTCATATTCATTGGTGACTAACTTCAAATGCTTAAAGTGGAAGGAATAGATCGTGTCCATTTTTTGCGTAGCGGAGTCCAAAACCATGAACTTGTCGTGCAGGGTAACCTGGCAAGGGATGTTTTTGACAACCGTCTGTTTGGTCTTGGTTTGAAAAAAATCACCTACCCAGATTGTGGTGTAACTTTCACCTTTTTTTGCACTAAAATCAAATAGAGGGTAGCTTTTTGACTTTGAGTTAAAGGAAGAATACTGTACAAGTTTGCCCTTTGCATCCAGATAGATGAAGCCTCGAAAGGTGTGTGTAGGGTAAAAATCGGGGTCGATTTTGAAGTCGCACAATAAATTGATGCTCATGTCAAAACCACAGTAAGGAGTTTCACCTATTTTATGTTGCTTTGGTTCAAGTGTAAGCAATCCGTTTTTTACGAGTTCCGTAGAGGCATTAAAAAATGTTGGCTTGCAAGGCGCGGAATGATCGCACCCGAGCAAAAAAAACAGCCAGGCGACTAAGAGTATGTTTTTCATAACATTAAAGTTTGTACCAGCGGGTGACGAATGACGAATTTAGGGCATTGCCCTCCAAATTTGTTCGTAAGTTCATACAAATGGAATCCAAGTTCAGCGCTTCCAAAAAATCTTAGTTGCTACCACCCAATTCGTCATTCATCATTCAAAACATTCGTCATTCACTATTTGTACCCCCTCAGACTAAACTTTTTCCCTTCAAACACCTTATATTATCCAAATGCGCGTTAATTTTGAGCGAACGGTACAGCTTTTTGTTTAAAAGGAAAGCTCCGTAGATTTTGTAAGGGGCAATAAAAAAATAAGTGTTCATTTTGCCAGAGGATTAAATAAGTAAACGGTTCATTTCAAGTGCCTTATTTAATCCTTTGGCTCAAGAAAAATGAACACTTATTTTTGCCCAACTATTAAGGCGATCTATCAAACCAAACTATGCGATTATTGTCTACTGCCGCATGGTTGTCTTATCTTTTTGTGGGGGCGATTGCTGCGACCCTTCCACAACAGTCCTTCTTTTGGGAACCCCGATCGTCTCAGTCGAGTTTTGCCGCACTTAGCTGCCGCCAAGATGTCATTTTTACCCTCGATGAAAATTGCCAAATTACCATCAACCCACAACAGGTTTTGCTAGATGGCGACGATGCCACCGATTGGGCACGCTTGCAGGTACTCGTCAACGACCAGAATCCCTTTAACCGCAATGTTGCCGATGGGGTTGGAAGATATGCCTACCTCGTACGCGATATTGTCTCTGGAAGCATCATTTGCCAAAGTACCTTAATCACCGAGGACAAACGAGCACCCAGGGTGCAAGCGCTTGACTGGGCGCGTGATACACTGGATTGGTTGTGCTTTGACATTGACAGTATTTATAACATTCCCGCTTCCTGGCAAAAAACAAAGTACAACTACTACACCGGGAGCGTACTATTCACCGACAATTGTAATGGAATCCTCAGCAATTTGAAGGTCAATGATCGCCTGGTACTGGGGGACTGCGACAGTACTTTTTACGCCAAAATATACCGCAATTTTTCGGCAGAAGATGCCTCTGGCAACCGCAAAGACAGCACCCAGGTGATTGTTTTTTGGCGACCTGACTGGAAAAAATTACATTTCCCCAGAGATACGGCTATTCATTCCTGCATCCCGGAGATCATCCGCACCCCGATACTGTATCCATTCTGGATCAATGCCGTAGGAGACACTACCTTTTTTGACCGGGAATATTGTGGTTTGTCCATTGAGCGGAAGGTCACTGAAATTCTGATTTGTCGCCGGGGCCGTAAAGTGATTCAATCCTTGAAGTTATTTGATTGGTGTGCAGGTGGCATTGTACATACGGATACCACCTTAATGAAAATCGGGGACCTGCAAGCACCCGTCATTTCCAAGCCCAACAAACCCATTGAGGTTTCCACCCAACCGATGGGGTGCACTGCAACGATGCCCGTCACTCCCGATCAGTTGCAGCGGCTTTACCAGATTGGTTTTAGTGATTGTGATGCGGTGCAATTGAGTGTAAAGGTAAAATCGTATGTATTGCGGCCCAGTGTGGGCGATTCGGTTTGGCAAGAAAAAGTCTACCCCATCAGCAATGGGGTAATGAGCAATTTGCCAGTGGGTAAACACCGCTTGATTTTTTATGCCAATGATCCCTGTTTGAACAGCAGCCGCGACTCCGTCGAGTTGCAGGTCAAAGATAAAATTGCTCCACAGGTGCGTTGCGACAATGTGATTAATGTCAGTGTAAGCAATGGTTATGGCCGACTTACGGTGGCCGATGTAGACGAAGGCTCCAGCGACAATTGCCAATTGCAATCGCTCAAGGTACGTCGGGCAGTACCCGCTTCCTGTACGATGTCTTTTGATCAAAACGGCAATGGCAAATTGGATACCGCAGACGCGCTGAGCCTCGAAAACGGTATTTTTTATACCTTACCCGCCGAGCGGGTCGACTTTTTTTGCTGTGACATTGGCAGCAAAGTGCGGGTAGAGCTCATTGCTACCGACGCTGCGGGCAATACCAGCAAGTGTTGGCTGGACGCTCCAATAGAAGACAAAACTTTGTTGCAATGCGCAGTACCTGCTGACACCAATATCCTGTGTACCGATAAAAACCTGGCTAACCTCAGTGTCTATGGTACGGCCAGGGTCTTGAATGATCCATGTGGTTTGTTGAACATTGTGGCTTTGCCAACCCTTGATAAACTGGACAATTGTGGCGTGGGCACCATTACCCGCCGTTGGCAAGTGGTGCGCAACCTGGGTAAGGCCAATGAACAGCGCAGCCCAGAGTGCTATCAGGTCATTCGGCTCACTGCTATTCGGGATTATGCCATCCGTTTTCCCCAGGATACCTCGGTCAATTGTCAGCAAATTCCACCTGGCAACAAGCTGCTACATCAGGAAAATGGCTGCAACATTCTCGCCTTCAGTGTCAACGATGTACGTTTTACGGCAAGTGGACAAGAATGTTACAAAATTCTGCGCACCTGGACGATCATCAATTGGTGTGAATACAAGGAAGGTACCTTGCCCGTTATTCTAGATCGTGACTATGATAATGATGGAGAGCGTGGCAATACAGCATTTTGGCTCCTGGTTCAACCCGATGGGCATACTTACATCGATCAGGATAAAATTGTGAACAATACCATTCCCAATACCAAAGGACACTGGACGAATAGCATCGAACGTCCTCTTTTGCAGTCGCGGGGCATTTGGGAATATACCCAACTCATCAAGGTTTACGACGATGAGGCACCCAAAATAACCCTGTTGAGCAGTAGCTTTTTTGATGCCCGCAATAATGATTGTACCGGAGATGTAAACTACCAGTTTTCAATCGCTGAAAATTGCAATAGCCAGGACCTTAAAGTGGAGGCCCTGTACGATGAAAAAGCCGATGGAAAAATTGACCGCAGTTTGAAATTGGCAGGCACTTACCCGCGCTACCGCATCCTGGAGCGATTGCCGATTGGCATTCACAAAGTCCAAATTGTAGCCTCCGATGGCTGCGGAAATACAAGTCGTGAAACCATCCAAATTGAAGTGCGGGATGCAAAAGGCCCTGCGCCAATTTGTATCAATGGCTTGGTGGTGGAACTTATGCCCCTGCCTGTACCGGAAGATATTGATGGCGATGGTGACCTCGATCCGGGAGCAGCCGTAGTTTGGGCCAAAGATTTTGTTGCCAGCAAGGTGGAAGATTGCTCAGGCATCGTAGGGTATTCGATTCATCGGGCCGATGACATTGAAAGTGGCCTTGAAAAGCCCGATCCCAACCACACAAGCGTGGCCTTAACTTGTGATGATCAGCCCAGTATCCTGGTGTATGTGTATGCCTGGGACACCCGAGGCAATTATGGTTATTGTGAAACCTATGTCTTGGTGCAGGACAATCGTGGGCTATGCTCTACAGCAGGCAAGGCCAGCATCAGTGGCACCATTAAAACCTTCACCAATAACCCCATGAAAAATGTAAATGTACGATTGAGCGGGCTTCAAAACGAAGCAACACTCAGCAGTGCAAAAGGGGAATATAGCTTTCAGAAATTGAAAGAAAACAATGATTATACCATTTCGCCTGAGTTGAATACCAACCATTTGGAAGGGGTGAGTACTTATGACATCGTTGTCATTACCCGGCATATTTTAGGGGCTATGCCATTTGATAACCCTTATAAATTTATTGCCGCAGATGTGGATTTGTCAGGATATGTGTCTACCCTGGACATCATCCAAATCCGCAAAGTGGTGCTGCGCCTGGATTTGGAATTTAAAAAATGCCCAAGTTGGCGCTTTATAGATGCCTCCTTCCGCTTCAAAGACAATCAAAACCCCTTGGCGGAAATTTTCCCTGAATTGCGCAATTACAACAACCTGAACAGCGAAATGCTGGGGGCGGACTTTGTGGGGATAAAAATGGGGGATGTCAGTGGAAATGCGGCCCGGGAAAATTTAAGTGCAGCTCCGGAGTTACGCGATCAGGCCGAAAGACCCTTACAAATTGGCGCTTTACCCAGCGAAATAAAAGCAGGGGAAGTGTATACCATGGCCTTAAACCTGCCTTATGCCAGCGACTTGTTGGGCGCTCAGTTCAGCTTACAGTTCGACCCAGAGATTTTGGCGTTTAACCAGATCGAATACCAGGATGCCGGAATGGAAAGTTTTGGGCTGAGTGAGCTCGAACGTGGATTGGTGCGGGTATCCTGGATCAATACGGGTAAAAAAGCAGGTCAATTGGCTACCCTACAATTCAGGGCAAAAAAATCGATTGCGCCCAGTGATTTGTTCAAGCTTGCCGAAAGAGATCTAAGCCCAGAAGGGTACACCCTACAGGAAAGTATAGAAAAAATTGTCCTTCAGCACCCTGTTGATGCCGGGACCACACTGCCCCAATCCCAACTTTATCCCAATTCACCCAACCCTTTCAGCCAATCTACGACCATCGAATTTGATTTGAGCGAAGCGGGCCCGGCAGTCTTGCAGATCAGCGATTTGTCGGGCCGGATCCTCAAATCTTTCACTCAAACCTACCCTGCTGGCCATCATCAAATTGTGGTTGATAAAGCCGATTTAAACCAATCTGGCGTCTTACTGTATACTTTGCAAGCCGGAATGTATCGGAAGACCTTGAAAATGGTGTTGTATTAGTTGAAAAGTTTAGGGCTGAAATGTTGAAATGAAGTTGAAAAGAGGGAAAGTTAGATAGTCAAGCGTGTGCAGTGTTTTAGAAGTGATGCAATAATCTTGAGTTACCTGTGTCTTTTCAACTTTTCAACCCTCAACTTTTCAACTCTTACCCTTATCTTCGCCTCCATGAATTACTCCTTTTTTATCGCCAAAAAAGTTGCTGCCGAAGGCGAACAGTCCTTTGCGCGAGTGATCATTCGGATCGCGGTCATCGCCATTGCCCTGAGTATCAGTGTGATGATTTGCGCTACGGCCCTGGTTTCGGGATTCAAGCGGGAAATCAGTAGTAAAATTTTTGGCTTTTGGGGGCATATCCACATCACGAATGCCAGTGTATATGAGAATTTGCTGGAAGAATCTTATGTGGACATGAACCAGGACTTTTACCCCTCTTTGGATACCATTGATCGTGTAGCCTTTATCGAAAAACGCAACATATTGGGCCGGGAGGTCAAAAGCACCCGTTTTACCAATGGTGGAGTAAGGCACATTCAGGTGTATGCCTTCAAAGGGGGCATCATCAAGGCCAAAGACGAAATTGAAGGGATTTTTTTAAAAGGAGTAGGACAGGATTTTGATTGGCAATTTTTGAGCCAATACCTTGTAGCGGGTCGCCCCATCAACACCAAAGACAGTACGGCATCCAACGAAATCCTGATCTCGCGTACGACCGCCAATCGCCTCAAAGTGGGGGTAGGGGATGGCTTTCGGGTTCATTTTGTGCAAAACGGCGAACAACTCAAACGCAGCTTCAAAATCTGCGGCATTTACAAAACGGGTTTGGAAGAATACGACCGCCAATTTGCCCTGGTGGACATCCGAAAAATCCAACAACTACTCGGCTGGACCGAAAATCAGGTTGCCGGGTTTGAAGTATTCCTCGACGACATCAACGACCTGAAACCCCTCTCAGAAGACATTTATTACAACCATATTCCCAACGAACTCTACGCCGAAACCATCCGCCAAAAATTTCCTGGTATTTTCAACTGGCTGGATTTGCAAAACATCAATGAGGTGGTGATTCTCAGCCTGATGGTCATCGTGGCCATCATCAACATGATTACGGCCTTGATGATCCTCATTTTTGAACGCACCAACATGATCGGAGTAATGAAAAGTATGGGCGCGCGCAATTGGGGTATTCGGCGCATCTTTTTATACTACGCCGCGTACATCATCCTCAATGGTTTGTTTTGGGGCAATTTATTGGGCATTGGCTTGTGCCTCTTGCAAAAATATTTCAAATTCATTCGCCTGGATGAGGAGAACTACTACCTATCCTATGCCCCCATTCACTTCAACCTTTGGAGTATTTTGTTGCTGAACATTGGTACACTGGTGATTACGCTGCTGTTTTTGGTCATTCCTTCTTATTTGGTCAGCCGGATTAGCCCGGTGAAGGCCATTCGTTTTGATTAATGACCCACGCATGCGCCAAAGAAAAAAACCTTATTTATTGCTTCGGCTGAACTGGTGGTTTTGGACTTACCCGCAGCGTATCCGCAGGTTGTTTGAGCGCTCTAGCTATCAACATTTAGCTGATTTTGGTTTTGTTGTACTTGACCTTTTTGGGGTGTTGGACTGCTTTGAACTGCTCAATGCTACTGTATTCAAACTAAACACCCGGGCCTTAAGCGACGCAGAAAAATTTTCCGCCCGCATGGTTTTTGGCAATGTCATTCCTTTGGATTTGGTGCGCATCGATGAAAGTGCTCGAATTGGCACCCGCAGTACAGGCATTGTGTATGTGTCCGGCTTTACCATCAATAGTTGGGGCCCCTTTTCGGAGGCCATTCTGATTCACGAATTGGTGCACGTATGGCAATATTACCAGCAAGGCGCAGCCTACATTCCACGGGCACTGCGGGCGCAAGGTTCGGCCATGGGCTACAATTACGGGGGCTTAGCTGCTTTGCAAAATGCTCAACACATTTCCGAATTTAACCTGGAGCAACAAGGGGATTTGGTCATGGACTATTTCCTACTGCTCCAGGATCGTCAGGCCTCCTGGGCACCGGAAGCCTGTGCTATAGACCTTCCTTTGTACGAAACCTTCATCGACCAGATACGAAATGCAACATAAAACCGTTTTTGAGGCGGATTTAGGAACAGATTTGTTAAGTTTGCGGGCGAATTGAGGAGTCGGGAAATAACCAGATTCTGGAACCCAAACGCTAAACGTTATGGTCAGATATTACCTCAAAGTGGATGGTCGATTGAAGGAACTGGAGCAACCTGAAGCAGGCTGTTGGGTCAATATTACCCCCCCTTTCAATCAAGAAGAGTTGGAGGAGGTGGCACAAACCTTTGATTCTCCCCTCGAATTTTTTACCGACTCGCTGGATATTGACGAACGTTCACGTTATGAAACCGAAGAAGAGGTTCGACTCATTCTGGTCAATACACCAGTTCTCAACCCAACCGAAGAAGAAAACGATGCCATCTACATCACGGTCCCCATTGGTATTATTTTGGCCGATGAACATGTCATCACCATCACTTCCATCGAAAATCCGGTTTTGCAACGTTTTTTGGACGACAAGGTGAAAAACTTTGATCCGGCGGACAACATCCAGTTTGTGCTCCAAATCCTGGAGCAAAACGTGTATCGATTTTTGACTTGTCTGAAAAAACTGGACCTCAAGCGCAACCTCATCGAACAGGAGCTTTACCACTCCAGCCGCAACCGGGAACTGCGGCAATTGTTGAGCATTGAAAAAAGTTTGGTGTATTTTGTAAACTCACTTAGCGCCAACGACTTGCTCAACATGAAGATGAAACGTACCGATTTTTTGGCCATCCGGGATGATGAGGAAAAATTTGACCTCTTTGAAGGCATCATCATCGACAATGGACAGGCCTTGGAAATGTCGAACGTTTACAGCAATATCCTCAGTGGAACGATGGATACTTATGCGTCCATCATCTCCAATAACATGAACGTTACAATCCATCGCCTCACCCTGGTCACCATCTTCCTGGCTGTTCCAACCTTGATCGCCAGTTTTTTTGGCATGAACGTACCTTTGCCATTTCAAAGCAGCCGCTTTGCCGTGTATTTGATTATTGTGCTGGCCTTGGTCATCAGTTTGCTACTCGCCTTGTATTTTCAACGCAAACGCCTGTTTTAAGGTAGGTTTCTCGCTGGGTTTTCCACATTTTATTTGAGTTATCCACATGTGGAAAAATAATTCTTCCTTTTAATTTGCTGATTTTGTAGGGCTTATAAAAGTTTTCCACTTTGTGTGGATAACTATTCTTTACAAGTGATTTTTGATGGTGTTAATTTTACATAAAATCGAAAAGAAATAATTTTGATTTTAAGATACAGGGATGCTGAAAAGAATCCCTCTTTGTTGCTTACTGGTACTGGGGTGAACCGTTTGAATAAGGTTCACCCTTTTTTTTCTTATTTGTTATTTTTACCTTGCCACAATACCATAAGTCTTAAAAAATCGTTAAAAAAAGCATACTTTTCCAACTGACTCCATAACCAACTGACTCCATAACCAACTTATCGTCGTCCAGGTTTACTTCAGTTATTGTTAATTTCGAGAGCTCCTACACGAAGCTACGAAAATGAGAGAAGGAATGAGAAACTACACCATTGCTTTACTGTGCTGCGTTTTGCCCATTTGGCTTGCTGCACAAGTAAGGTGGGAAACTGGATTGTTGCTAGGAGGTGCTGGATACCAAGGGGATCTTAACCCTGAGACCTATCCGCTGTTGAAAGAGTTGAATCCAGCTTATGGTGGATTTTTTCGCTATTATCTGACGCCTTCATTTTCGACCCGTTTGTGGGGTTTGAGCACTCAGCTCAGTGGAAGTGACCGAAATTTTCCACAAGACGCGCCACATCGCTTGCGCGACTTTTCCTTTCGGACCAAATTCACCGAATTCAGCCTCACTTTTGAATGGGATCCTTTTGGCAAATCCCATTATCCAGAAAGTAAATACCGCTATCATCCCAAGGTCACTCCTTATTTTTTCGGGGGCATTGGGTTGGCTAGATTCAAACCAGAAACAGATTATCGGGTCGATTTTAAAGTGGATGAAAACATTGCTCCTCCCATCTTAGCCGATGAGGCCCAAAGCCGCACGGTACAATTGCCAGTAGTGCCTTTTGGCGGCGGCTTGCGCCTGGATTTGAGTAAATCCACCACCATCGCTTTAGAAGGAGCACTCCGTTTTGCCGATAGTGATTACATTGATGGGGTTAGTGCTTCAGGAAACCCCAAACGACGGGACTGGTATGCAGTAGCCGGTGTCAATTTAATCGTGCGGATGGGCGTACGTGACAGTGATGGGGATGGTTTTTTGGATAAAATAGACGCCTGCCCCCGACTGAAGGGGGTAGAATCGGCCAGAGGTTGTCCGGATAGTGACAGCGATGGGGTAGAAGACGCCGAAGACGCCTGTCCGGAAGTAAAAGGTAGCCTCATCAGTGGTGGTTGCCCGGATACAGACGGCGATGGGTTTATGGATTCTGCCGACCTTTGCCCCCGCGACTCCGGTATTGTGGAAACCGAGGGCTGCCCCGACCGAGACAACGATTGTATTGCGGATATTGACGATGCTTGTCCCGATCTGCCGGGCCTGCCTGGCTTTGGGGGCTGCCCCGATACCGATTGGGATGGGGTATCTGACAAAGATGATCCCTGCCCAGACGAAAAGGGCTTGCCTGGCTCTAATGGTTGCCCGGAGCCCGATACCGATTGCGACGGTCTGATTGATAAATATGACCGCTGCCCCGAAGTAGCTGATACGACCAATCAATATGGCTGCCCGGATACGGACAAAGACGGTTTAATCGATTTGGACGACCGCTGCCCAGATAAAGCTGGATCATTGGTATTCAAAGGCTGTCCCGATACCGATGGCGACGGGTTTCCCGACCCCGATGATCGTTGCCCCGAGATAGCGGATACCACTGCTGGGCATTTTGGTTGCCCGGATACCGACAAAGACGGTTTGATCGACCTAGACGACCGTTGCCCAGAAGTAGCCGGATTGTTAAATAAATTCGGTTGCCCCGAACTGCGTAAGGAAGACCAGGCCGTACTTTTGAGGGCTCGCAAGGAAGTCCGGTTCAAAACCGGAAGCGCGATACTATTGCCTAGTTCCCAAAAAATCCTCGATAAAGTAGCTGCGTTGATGCTGAGCTATCCTGCGTATCAATTGAGCATTCAAGGACATACAGATAGTCAAGGAAAAGATGAATTTAATTTAAATTTGTCAAAAAAACGCGCTAAATCATGCTATGATTACTTGCTTTTGCGTTCTATCGACGCTAAACGAATCGAGCATGATGGACTCGGCGAAACAAAACCAATTGCGAGCAATAAAACAGCCCAAGGACGGGTGCTCAATCGCCGAGTTGAATTTGTATTGGATGTTGTGCAGTAGTGTTTTTTCCAAAAACTATTTAAGTATGAAAGAATCAGTACTTTTTCTGTGCTTGATCATGTGTATGACCGTGATCAAAGCTCAATCTGTGTGGGAAGGTGGAATTTTCGCTGGAATGGCGGTCTACTCAGGGGATATTAACCCAACACTTACTCCTCGCTTCCAGGACTTTACCCCAAGCATAGGCTTGATTGCCCGCTCAAATTTATCCAACCGCTTGGGCTTCAGGGGCGGCATTACTTACCTCAAACTTCAGGGAGACGATGACAACTACACAGGTCGTGAATCCCGCGATTTTGATTTTACCACTAATCTGATAGAAATCAGTGTCTTGGGCGAATGGGAGCCCTTTGGTTCCAATCGCTATTATACCGATGCAGCTGGAAATGTCAACATGGATAAATTGATTTCCCCTTATTTGTATGCCGGAGTGGGTTTGATGGGGGGCGTGCTCAACACCAATTTTTCCAATTACAATGGGAACAGCGATGATGTAAAAGCGGGAATCCAAAAAGACCGGGCGTATGGGAATTCCATTTTAGGCGTAAGTGTTCCCCTTGGATTGGGGATGAAATTTGACATTTCAGAAGGATTCACCGTTGCCCTTGAGGGATGTATCCGGGCCAGCTTTACCGATTATCTTGATGGGATCAGTTTTGCCGCCGGACCCGATGCCAAAGATATTTACATGAATTTTGGTATCGTGGTGTATCGTCGTTTTGGTAATCCTCGCCGTTGGTGATAAGTTTGCTGAATTTTTAGAAACAATAGTCCGTAAGATTATGGCCTCGCCTCCTCAAATCTTACGGACTATTGAAATGGTTTAACCAACTGTTTGTCTAAACTAATGGTTATGTACGCTGCACTTCAAGAACACATCATCAAACGTTTAGGGAAAGTTCCTGAGCGCTTCGAAGAAGTAGCTAAAGCGTTTGAACCCCTTCGGCTCAAACGCGGCACCTATTTGCTTCGAGAAAAGGAAGTCTGCAAGTATGTCTACTTCATCGTTGAAGGCTGTTTGCAGGTATTTGTGATCGATAAAAATGGCAATGAATCCACCCGCGAGTTCTATACCGAGGAGCAGTGGGTAACCGACATTTTTGGGTTCAAAAACCAACAACCTTCAGATGAATACATCAAGTGTACCGAACCCTGTAAACTACTCCGCATTCATTACGATGCATTTCAGCATTTTTCGGCTGAAGTTCCAGCCTTCGCACAGATTTACCAGCAGATTTTGGAGCTTTCTTATAGCAATACCGTGTACCGGGTCAACACCTTGACTTCCTTGGATGCGCTTGAGCGGATCAAGTGGCTGATGGAAAATAAGCCCAAACTCATGACCCGCCTTTCCAGCAAACTGATTGCCTCTTACCTGGGCATCACCCCCGAAACCATGACCCGCCTCAAAGGAAAGTTATAAGTCGTGGGGCAAAATGATCACTTATTTTTTTATCGCCCCTAAGTGCTCAAATCATTGACATTTATCAAGAGTCATTTGGGTCCATTGCCAGAAATTTGTGGCATTGAATCACCAAATTGACACATGATGGACGCGGGCTTAATGCTGTTGATACCCAAATCCGTCCTATGTCACCCTTCGAAATCTAATCATCATGGATAAGTTATTGAGCATTGGCCGCTATTTATTCCCGCTGTCGTTTTTGATGTACGTGGGCTTACACTTGGGCAAACCCGAAGTAGGTGCAGGTTTTGTACCCGACTATCTTCCTTTTCCACTGTTCTGGAATTATTTCACAATGGTCTGTATTGTTTTGTTCATCATCAGTGCGGTGATTGGCAAATACGATAAATTGGCTTACATCCTCATGGCGCTTTACGTCATTCTAATGGCTGTCTTGGTACACTTGCCACGAGCCAATGGCCATGAACTGAGCACTGAAATGATGACAGCTGACTTGGCCCGCGAAATGGAGCTGGAAATGGTGAATTTTTTCCGCAACATCATGGTTGTTGGAGCATTATTGGGCTTTGCGCGTTATGTCGCGAAAGACAATCGGATCATTGGGTGAGGAATTTTACAATTGATGATCAAAGAAATTAATCTCTTGGAAACCCAAAGCGCTTATCAAACAGAAAATCGTTGTCTGTCAAGGTCAACAAAAAAGCGATGATGTCGGCTTTTTCATTGGAACTAAGGATGATTTGTGCTTTTAATGCATCGGTTTCGGTATAGTGATTGAGGACTTCTCGCAGCTTTTTAAAACGCCCATCGTGCATATAGGGGAAAGTGAATTGGATGTTGCGCAAGGTAGGTACCTTGAATTTAAAACTATCGACGGGCATACGACTGATGGCAAATCTGCCCAAATCATTCAAAGTGGGGTCGATGGGGAGTCCATTTTTTTCAAAATTTTGATTGGTAAAAAGAGGCTCAGCGTGGCAGGACACGCAATGCTTTCTGAAAAGCTGCAAACCATTTTTTTCCTGTTCAGTAAAATCCCCACCTGCTTCATTGCGGATGTATTTATCGTATTTTGAATTGTAAGAGTTGAGGTGCAGCGTAAATTGTGAAAAGGCCAGCAGCATTTTTTGACCGCTTGCTAAACTATCATTAAAAGCATTGAAAAATAGAGTTTTATACTTTTTAGCGGCACTTAATTTTTGAATCACATGCTCCAGTTTTTCATCCATTTCTACCGAACTACTGAGGGGGGCTAAAGGCTGCATGTCCAAATGATTGATCCCGCCATCCCACATGAAATTTTTACTCCAGGCCACATTCATGATCGCCATGGAGTTGCGTGTACCAACTTTACCCTCAATACCGTGACTTAAATCGTGGTCAACGTGCGTGAAACCAGTGGCTTGCAAATGGCAACTGGCACAGGAAATGGTACTGTCTCGCGATAAAATGGGGTCATAAAACAGTTGCCTACCCAACTCAAATCCTTCTTTTGTTAAGGGATTTTTAGTGAAATCATACACTGGTTTTGGCCAACCCTCGGGAATAACGAGCGGCATCGGCGTGGTTTTTAGCTCACTAAAAGCGAAGGTGATGAGGGTGAAAAAACCGAAGAGGCAATAAATGACGTGCTTAATTTTTAGGCGCATAAATGGAAAACATTGAGGTACTGTAATCGGCCAATTGCATTGCTTCTTTGCCGGGCATCATGATGCTGTTTTGGGTAGCGATGGATAGGTTTCCAAAAAATAGAGAGAAGTCGACGGCTATAGTGACCTCTTGCCGGATTGCGTCCTGATTTCGATTTACAATAGCGTTTTTTACGGGTAATTCCACTTTTCTCATGCTGTAGAACGGTGGTAAATAGCCACCGATATGGTATTGAAATGCGTTTTTTCGGGTCTTGCACCGAGGACTTCTGCCTTCAATTTTCAAATTGATGTAGCCGCTTTGCCATGCCCAGTACATCCCCTTTTGTGGGTCTAAATCACCACCTAAGGCACCTGAAACATTGGTCAAGCTGTCAATACCGAGGTTGAAATGTATCATTTTGAGGCGTTTTAAGTCTATTTTTTGTAACGCTATGTGTAGCGTAGCGGGGTCAAAAACATCGATTAAATGGGCACTTACGGTGTCTTTGATCCTGGATTTATCGTCCATTTCAAACTGCATATCGGACAGATAAAATCGGATGTTGTCGAACTGGATACTATCCCCTTTTGTGCTTACATACCAGGTGTTTTCTACGATTGGCTGATCCCCAAAAACAGGTAAAATGCTAAACTGCGCGATGGCTGGATAGGCATAAAAAGACAAGAGGAAGAGAAGAATTCGGGATTTAACGCTCATTTCCAGGCTTTTGTCGGTTGTTTTTCGGCATCAAAATTCTTTGAACCGTTTTACCCAATAAGGCATCCAGTTGTGCTTGTTGTTTGGGCGTGCATATTTTACGCACATCTTTAAAATGCTCGTAAGTTACGCGCTCAATTTCGGCTTGCAAAAGGCCTATTTCTTGAAACATTGAATCATTTGCTACTTGTTTTTGAGCATACAGGACTTGCCTTTTTGCAGCAATTAGGGTCAACAAACTATCATGAATCCGGTGATGCCCTTGATGCAAAGGTCGATAAAGGGCTTGTTGTTTTTTATCCATTTTTAATGCTTCAACCAGCACACGCTTTGGTCTTAATCCTGGATTGCCTCCATGTGGCGGGCGGTGGCACCAAAAGAAAAGCAAGGTCGCAGCATTGATGATTAAGGTGATTGCCACTAAGTATTTAAGCGCCTTATTTTTCATAGGACAAGTTTAAGGCATTGTCAAAGTAAGTTTCATACAATACCTGCTCCGCATTTGCTTCAAAAACAGGCTGTTTTTCTTTGTTTGTAAGCACAATGCCAATATTGAACGCGCCGATAACAAACAACAAAACCGATCCGACAACCAATTGGCGCTGGGTTTGAGCCATTCGGATACGCCTCTGTATGGTGCGTTGGCGCACTTGATCATACATGCCTGCGGGTGCGGCAGCGGACTGTTTTACCCATTTGTTTTCATCGAAATTGTCCATTTCTTTGTGTTTTTCAAGTGTTTAGACACTTAGTAATAGAGAAACTTGCGCTCATGAGTACTTTAACTTTTCAAAATCTTTTGCAAATTCTGTTTAGCCCTAAAAAGTAAAGCTTCTACCGAAGAGAGCGTTGTTTGCATCACTTCAGCGATTTCAGCGTAAGACAAGTCTTCTAATTGCCGCAGCACAAAAGCGGTTTTTTGCTTTTCGGGCAATTGGTCAATCGCCTGATAAAGTGATTTCGACAATTCTTTGTTTTCCAAAAGAATGCCAGGATGTACAAAATCAGACACCTCATCTACGAGGGATAAATTAAAAACAGATAGGACTGCACCGAATCGTTTTTTTGCTTTTTTAAAGCGTTGATGGTTCAAGGCTTTGTTGATTGCAATGCGGTAAATCCAGGTCGAGAGTTTAGATTGAGCTTTAAAGCTGTCTATGTTTAAAAAAACATCCACAAATACCTCTTGGGTCAGATCTTCGGCTTCTTCGGTGGATTGTATCATGTATAAAATCGTATTGTATATGCGGTCTTGATGCGCCTCAAACACCTGTTTGAAAGCCGCTTCATTGCCTTGTCGAAGTTGGGCAATTAACGCTGTTTCGATGGTTTGTTGGTCCAAATAAGTTTGTTTTCGTAGCCAGTTTCGTTTTGCTGTTCAGTGCTTTTGCTCAATGTAGCAATACCGTGCTTACAATCGCTGTATTTGCCTACCCTTTCGTTGGTAACCCATTTGACAAAAAACTTGTGGTACAGCTTGAAAAATATTTCCCAAAATCTCTCTCCCTATTTCCCCCTCTCTTTTTTGAAAAAAAACTTAAAACGCAGCGCAAGTTTCTCAGCAAACCAGTTACTAAAGAAGAGACTATTGTGTAATACTCGATTCAATCACCTGTTTTTAAGTGAATTAAAAATGAAAAAAAACCTTTTAACCACAATCGCCCTGGCTTTATTGGCACCAGTGCTTTTTGCCCAAACCAATCCAGCCATCACATCATGGCTGCAAAACACTACAGTTACGGGAAGGTACTACACCGTCGCAGGTGGTTCAATGTCAATCCCCAACAATATTTTGGTCAATTGCCAGAAGGTGCAATATTCAACAAACTTCGCATACGTGACTTGCACGGGTATCCCCGCATATGCAACGGGCCCCTTTCAAGATGGGAACCCCAGCCAGGCAAGCAACCAGAATGCAATTTTTAAGTTCCCACTTTCACCCGCAGAAAACACGGGCACAAAAAGGGCTACCACCGGCGGGAATATTGGCGTATTCATCAATGGTGTGGCCTTGTTTGATTATCGGGACGGTGTAGCCTGGAATGCCACGACCAATACACTGTGTGGCGGCCCCGGCAACCCCACCTGCCCAGGAGGTATGGCCGCAACCCAGGCCTGGAACAGAGATGCTATTTTGGCAGAAAGAGCGGGTTTTGATTGTGCCAAAGGGCATCCTGCGATGGGCAACTACCACCACCATCAAAACCCCAGCGCTTTCGATTTGGATTTGAAGGTCGTTTCAACGGTGTGTAACCTGTACGATGCTGACGGTTTGTACAAACTGGACAGCACCAAACATTCGCCCCTTATCGGTTTTGCTTACGATGGTTTTCCCATTTACGGCGCTTACGGGTATAAAAACACGGATGGCACGGGCGGTATTGCCCGCATGAAATCGAGCTATCAGTTAAAAACAACCCGGGGCACGGGTACGGTTCCTTCTACTACAACTTATCCATTGGGTTATTTTAGAGAAGACTACGAGTTCGTTGGCAATACCGCATCCGATTACCTGGATGTTCACAATGGCCGGATTTGTAAAACACCTGAATATCCAAATGGCATTTATTGCTATTTTGTTACAGTAGATGCCAGTTGGAATTCGGCCTACCCTTATGCCGTTGGGCCTACTTTTTATGGCGTATTGAGCGCATCAAAAGTAACTTCTGTTACAGAGCCAGTAACCACCTACCTCAATACCCTATCGAGTACAAAAGAAGGTGCTTTAAACAATTTACAAATCAAGGTTTTCCCAAATCCGACCGCCGACTTGATTTCTATCCAAATAGGTGATTTGGTCAAGGAAGATTACACCATCGATTTGTATGAAATGACTGGTAAATTGGTCAAATCTACTCAGATCAATAAAGGCAGTACGATTGCTTATTTTGATACACAGACTTTGTATGCAGGCACTTATTTTGTTAAAATCTCAGACGGCAAAGCTCAGACGACCCGTAAAGTAGTATTGCAAAAATAATTCAAAGGCGTGCAAAAAAAGCTGCTGCTTTAGCAAAAAAGTAGATGCAAACGCAAGTTTTAAGGGCCCAATGTGTCTATATAATTATAACAACCAATTTTTTAAGCATTTAATTTTTTAAAACATGAAAAATGTTCTTTTTGGAGCTTTAATGCTCATGATGACCATAACTGCTTGTGACAAAGAAGAGACCACCACCACTACGACCACCACGGATACGGTCATCAAGGTGAAAGCTACTGATTTTCTTGTTGCTGGATTGGCCGAACCCATCACGACTGTTTCTCGTACGCTTTCGAACGGTACAACCGCCGATTGCTACAAAATCGTAACTAAAGCTACCCCGACCGACCACAACATGGGCCCATGGTGTCCGACGAATATCTCTGATGACAAAAGTAAAGGAGGCATTTGGTTAGAAGGTGGTAACGTTTATGATGTTGACGGTGCGTTTATTAAAAACCTGGCAACATTTTACAACAACACAACCTGGGCCATGTACAACACCACTACGGGTGCCATCACCAGAACCCTAACGCAGGCCGATTGTCAGGCGGCGGCCAACCCAAATGTTGGCGCAGCGTATAAAAACTACTGTGTTGAATGTTTGCCGTCTTATGTTTCAACCTTGACAAAAACCTATTACATTCCCGTTACGCCTGTAAAACTGACTACAGCGGTGAGTTTTGGCAATGGACCGGGCGCAATGGGACCATCCACGAGAGGTCTGGCGTTCAATGGCGTCGTATTCGATGCACCTGCTCCTACGAATGCGATATTAGGTGCTTATACATTGGCTCCGTTTGACGATGCTGGCGGTCACATTAATTTAGGCGCGGGTTATCATTATCATGCTGCAACGGGCTTGACAACAAAAATTGCTCAAGCAGATGGCCATGCCGCAATGATTGGTTATGCAATGGATGGTTTTGGCCTCTTTGAAAGATTGAGTGCAAGTGGAACCGAATACACCGATTTGGATGCCAACCGTGGACATTATGATGCGACCAGAGGCTACCATTATCATGTGGACAAACCGGGTTCCAATAACTTCATCAATAAATTAGCTGGTGCATACGCACAGTAACAATGAAAATGGATAGAATTTCAAAAATGAGGTTGATCACGATGACTCTTCTGTTGTTGTGTACTGGTGTCGTTCATGCGCATCAACCTGATTTATCTAACATTATGATTTTTGAGCAAGATGGCAAAAATCTATTGATGATCAGGAGTGCGCTGACGGCTTTTGAGGGGGAGGTTGATTTTCACAACAAGAAAGGGGCTTACAAAACGCCGGAAGCGTTCATCCAATTGGTGATCAAACGTTTTGAGCATACTTGTCGTGTAATCATCAACAACGACACCATTAGATTGATCAATCCACAGGTTGTACTTGGGCACGAAACAACAGTTGTTGCGGAATTGGCCAAGGTGCCCCAAACGATCAAATCTTACTACATCAGAAACGCATTTTTTGAAGACATGCCGAGCAATCAGTGTGAGTTAATTCTTACGGCGAAAGGTTTACCGCAGAAACAATTCATTTTAAACAATACCAATAACCAAGAAGTACTGTTGAGTGTGGAAAATGCAGAATGGATTGTAAAAGACAGCAGTTCTTCTTTTGTTAAAAACCTTTTATGGGGAGCAATTTTTGTGATCGTTGGCACCTTCAGCATCGCAGTCATTAAGAAATATTGAAAAGTATGAAAATTTTTCTGTCGGGGTGCGTTCGTACTAATGTACCCCGACAGTATTGCGCTTCATTTTTTTTATTCAAACCTTTTTGCCAAATTACCATTTGATAAATCGGAAGAGCAGATTTACAAGATGAAAGACATTTTTCAAATGTACAACATTGGGCATTTTATCAACCAGCCGCACAACCCGACTGAATTTGAAATCCTGCGGTTTGACGAAATGGCTGAACCCAATGTTGATGACTTTCACAAACACAGTTTCTACGAAATACTTTGGACCGAAAAAGGCAAAAGCAGACAAATTATTGACTACAACGAATACGAAGTAAAACCAAATAGCCTGTTTTTTATTTCGCCCAACCAGGTGCATCACTTTGAAGAATGGAAACCACTTTCCGGCGGAACAATCCTGTTTTCAGAAGATTTTTATTTGCTCAACCGAAGCAACAAGGACCCTTTATTTGAATTGAGTTTTTTAGACAACCTGTATTCAAATCCTTGTATTGAATTTACCAAAAAATCCTTTGCCGAGGTATCCAATCTCATTTACCAAATTGAAGCCGAACAAAAGCGCAAAGACCGCAACACCAGCATCATTCAGGCGTACTTGCACATCCTGCTTGCTCAAGTTCAGCGATACATCGATACTATAAATCCTACCATAGTTTCAAAAAAATACCTGATCCAGTTCAAGCAATTCAAACAAGTACTAGAAGATCACTTTTGGGAAAACAAAACCGCAAATTATTACGCTGAGCAATTGCACATTACCCAACATCACCTCAACCTGATCTGCAAAGCAATCACCAACAACACCGCGACGGACATCATTAGGGCCCGAAGCATTCTTGAAGCCAAACGGCTATTGACTTTTACCGACAAAAGCATTGCTGAAATTGCTTTTGAATTGAACTTCTCTGACGGTTCGTACTTTGCCAAAACCTTCAAATCTTTTACCAACCATACGCCACAGGACTTTAGAAGTAAAATGTCCGAAAAATACCGAACAAGGTAGGTTCTGTTATAACATCCAGGCTCCACATTGCCGCACCTTTGCATAGTCAATAATGACAAACTAATTTTAAAATATTCTGGCAATGACACAGAAAACTTGGTTGATCACCGGTATTTCAAGTGGTTTGGGTCAGGCATTGGCCCAAACCGTTATTGAGCATGGCGATAGGGTCATCGGTACCTTTCGCCAGCAAGCACAAATTGATGCTTTTAATGATTTGCATCAAAACAAAGCCATCGGAATCAAACTTGACTTGACCAATTCAACAGAAATTCAACATGCTTTTGAATGGGTATTAGCAAATTTCGGCAAACTTGATGTATTGGTGAACAATGCCGGACTTGGCTTTGCAGGGGCAATCGAAGAAACGAGCGACGAAGAAACCAGAGCCGTTTTTGAAGCAAATTTCTTTGGGGTTTTAAACCTCACCAAGACTTTTCTCCCCCTGCTCCGCCAACAAAAAAGTGGACACATCATTCAAATCTCTTCGCACGGAGGTTTTAAAGCATTTGCCGGATTTGGTATTTACAATGCCAGTAAGTTTGCCTTGGAAGGTTTTAGTGAAGCATTGGCACAGGAAATTGCGCCTTTGGGCATTAAACTGACCATCGTTGAGCCCGGACCTTTCCGGACGAATTTTGCAGGCAGTAGCCTCAAATTTGCTGAGCAAACAATTGATGACTACCTCGCAACCGCAGGGGTATTTAGAGAGAAGCTAAAAAGTGTGGATGGTCTGCAAGAAGGCGACCCCCGTAAAGCCGCCAGAGCCATTTACAACCTTACTACCCTTGACACGCCGCCTTTGCGATTACCACTGGGGAAAGTTGCGGTGCACTCGTTGACAAGCAAGTTAGCAAGTGTACAAACCGACCTCGATAACTATCGCGACATTGCTGAAGGCGCGGTTTATTAGCACTTAGTTGACTACAGTCAAATCATAAAACTTCATTTTGGATACGACTAACTTTGGTTTGGAAACTTTTTTGGTTTAAACCCTCCTGATCTTTGTGCTACACAAAAAATAATAAAATGCAGTACAAAATTTTAGGAACTACAGGATTAAAAGTTTCCACGCTTTGTTTAGGGACCATGAATTATGGCGGGAAAGGGTTCTTCGGCTACATGGGCAATTTAGACCAAAACGAAGTGGACGAACAGATTCGGACTGTAACCGATGCAGGTGTCAATTTTATTGATACCGCCAACATTTATTCGGAAGGATTGTCGGAGGAAATGATCGGACAAGCCATTAAAAATCTCTCTCTAAAAAGAGACGACTTGGTTCTGGCAACCAAAGTTAGAGGCTCAATGGGTAAAGGAGAAAACGACCGAGGGTTGTCTCGTAAGCACATCATTCAAGAAGTGGAAAGTAGTCTGAGAAGACTAAAAACCGATTACATAGATTTGTATCAAATTCATACTTCTGACCCACTTACTCCAATTGAAGAAACCATCCGAACCTTGGACGATTTGGTAAAAAGTGGAAAAATTCGCTATTTCGGAGCAACGAATGTTGCCGCTTGGCATTTGATGAAAGGTTTGGCCTATTCAGATCGTCATCATCTGAATAGATTTGCATCCTTACAAGCAAACTATACACTTGATACAAGAGACATAGAAAGGGAAATTATTCCATTGTTAGTAGACCAAAAAGTAGGTTTATTGATTTGGAGTCCGTTGAGTGGTGGATTGCTGTCAGGCAAGTATAAAAGAGATTTGCAAGGTGCCGAAGGTCGGTTAAACAAATTTCCTTTTCCTCCCTTTAATGAAGAAAGAGCCTACAATGTTTTAGATGTACTACACCCAATGGCAGAACAAAAAAGGGTTTCGGTTGCTCAACTGGCACTGGCTTGGCTTTTACATCAACCGGCGGTAACCAGTATTATCATTGGAGCAACTAAACTTCATCAATTGCAAGACAACTTAAAATCTATTGAGGTTGTATTTACTGCTGATGAGTTGAAAACACTGGACGAAGTTAGCCAACTCAGCAAGGAATATCCCGGAAATGTAATCGAGGTCATGACAATGGACAGAAGCAACGGATCTGATTTTTTGACAAAATGACATCAAAAGCCACTGGGGAACAATCAAATGATTCTCCCCAGTGGCAATGTGTATATAAAATGAAAATGGACAAAAGACCGATTAAAATCATCAATTCAGTTTCAGAATTGCATCGTTTATTGACCTTGCCCAAACCTCTGCATCCGTTGATTACACTGATTAATCACGGCGACATTACATCGGCACCCAATCAAGACAATGAGCGTTTGGTCTTGAATTTCTACAATATTTCCATCAAACGAAGTTTTCATGGGCAAATGAAATATGGGAAAAATTATTACGACTTTGATGAAGGTACAATGTCTTTTATTTCTCCTAATCAAGTGATTTCCATCGACGAAGATGAAAATAGGAATAAAGATGGTTGGTCATTAATGTTTCACCCCGATTTGATCAGAAATTATAATTTGAGCAAAACTATTCACAACTATGGCTTCTTTGCTTACGAAGTAAACGAAGCATTGCATCTTTCAGAAAAAGAAGAAACGATTATTGAAAATTTGATCAGAAATATCGAACAGGAATATCAGTCAAATACTGATGTTTACAGCCAAGATGTAATTGTCTCTAATCTCGAGTTGTTGTTAAATTATTGCAACCGATTTTACAACCGACAATTCGTTACCAGGAAATTAGCGAGTAATGATTTATTGGTAAAATTTGAAAATATTTTGGCAACATATTTTAATGACAGTATTGAAACAGGTTTGCCAACAGTAAACAGTTTAGCACAAGAATTGAATCTATCGCCAAGTTATTTGAGTGATATGTTGCGAACAGCAACCGGCCAAAATACGCAACAACACATTCATAATAAATTGATAGATAAGGCAAAAGATATTTTAACAACAACAAATTTATCCGTTGGCGAAATTGCCCACAAGTTGGGTTTTGAGTACCCACAGTCATTCAATAAACTATTTAAAAACAAAACAACCTTTACACCCCTCGAATACAGGCAATCGTTTAATTGAAAAAAGCGCTAAAAAAGACGTTGACGCTTATGACCGAAAACAAAGACATCTGGATCAAAACGGGATACGAAATTTTTGCTTTGTCGGGTGAAAATGGATTAAAAATCGAAGTCCTTGCTAAAAAAGTAGGCATTAGCAAGTCTTCCTTTTACCACCACTTTGCTGACCTGGAAATTTTCATAGAATATCTTTTGACATTTCACTTGCACCAGTCTGAAGTGATGGCTGACAAGGAAAAAAACGCAAAAAATATTGACCCTGAATTGATCAATATTTTGGTAGAACACAAGATGGACTTGCTGTTTAACCGGCAGTTGCGGATCAACCAACAGCACCAACACTACAAAGAAACACTGGACAAATCCAATCAGATTGTTGGAAACGAATTTGTAAAACTTTGGGCAAAAGACTTAAACCTCAACCTGAACCACCGGCAGTTAGAAAGTTTATTTGAATTGGCTTTGGAGAATTTTTATCTGCAAATCAACGCTGAAAACCTCAATTCCGCCTGGCTATCCGCCTATTTCAACAACCTGAAACGGATTGCCCGAAATTTCGAGTCCATTGTACGGTAGCGTCTAAAATGGCAGGGTAAGGGCCATTACTTTTGTTCAAAATCACGATGAAATGAGCAATGTAATGACCCACAAATCGCACAAATCGTATTTGAAGTTTACCGCTTTTGTGGTCGGTTCTTTTGGCCCAATATTCTTTTTAGGCACCATGATTGCCACTTCTGAGCCAGCCAGGTGGACCCTCGACTTTTTAAGCTTTCCCGTGGATGGCGTACAAAGTTATGAAGCAGCCACTACCCGATTCCTTTCTGCCCTTACTGGTGGTTTTTTGCTTGGTTGGGGAGTGTGCATTTGGTGTTTGCAAAAATGGGTGTACGACCTTGCACCCGAAGGTGTTAGAAAAGCGGTACTGGGTGGCCTTTTGGCCTGGTTCGTATTCGACAGTACTGGTTCCATTGCTTCCGGAAATGCTTCCAACGCCTTGTTTAACGTGATTGTGCTGTTTCTTGCAGTAGGCCCGCTGTGGAGACCAGCAAAATTAAATTAGGACCCTATTTAAATTTTCTTTGCTGTTTGACCATTGTGGGAAATCAAAAACTCCCGAAGGATTGCCGTAACTTGATCGGGCTGTTCCCCCTGAGGGAAATGCCCAGCTGTGGGTAGTTGTTTAACCATCGCATGTGGAAATCCGTCCAGAAATTTGTCCAGATTTTTAGGTTTAATGACGGAATCTTTCATTCCCCAAATAAATAGCATGGGTTTGTCTTGGAGTACATTGCGTTGAGCCCACAGTGATTCAAACCAGGCTTGATCGTTTAACAGCGAACGGGTGAAAGCCATTAAACCTTTACACAATAGCCTTGTCTAACCAGTGACATGAGCATTAAGTAATCTATACTTTTAAACAAAATGACACAAAGCCTTACCGCTCTATGCTTATCGATTACTTTGATAAGTTTGACAAGTTGCTCAAAAACCGATACAGAAGTTTCACTTCAACCACTGTCTTACCTGAAAAATACGGTGCAATACAAATCTGTAACTGGAGTGAATACAAATTTGCTGAGTCTTGACATCTACCACTTTGGACAGGCCACACCTAAAAAACCTGTTGTAGTTTATGTGCACGGAGGGGGCTTTGCGGTTGGGGACAAAGCCAATAACTTGGTCAATAAACAGAACTTATTCTCATCTTTAGGGTATATTTTTGTGAGCATCAATTATAGATTAAGCCCCGCATCCTATAGCACAGACCCCTACCGAGTCATGTATCCTACCCACAATAATGATGTAGCCGATGCCATAAAATGGATTTACGACAAAATTGGTGATTATGGTGGTAACAATCAAAAAATTGCCCTTTTAGGCCATAGTGCAGGCGCACACTTAGTTGCCTTAACCGGGACGAGCAATCAATTCCTTCCTTTAAGAAATATCGGATTGAGTACGTTGAAAGGTGTTGCTTGTATAGATACAGAAGGTTACGATGTGGAAGCAAGATGTAAAGAAAAGAATGAAGTATATCTTAATGCCTTTGGGCAGGAAAATACGTTCTGGTTTGAAGCATCGCCCATCAATAATTTATTTACAGCAACCGCATACCCCAAGTTTTTTATAGCAAAGCGAGGAAATAACTCACGTATTGGTTATGCAAACGCTTTTATTACAAAACTTCAGGTTACTGGCGTTTCGGTTAGCGAAGTTACCGCTAATCAGTATGACCATGAAGGCATCAATGACGCCATTGGTGCACCGGGAGAAACAGCGATAACCGAGCCTTTAAAAGCATTTTTAGTTCAGTGTTTTAAATAATTTATTGATTGTCATGAAATGAGAAAAATTAGATTTTATCAATACTATGGGAAATCAAAAACTCCCGAAGGATTGCCGTAACTTGATCGGGCTGTTCCTCCTGAGGAAAATGCCCGGCTGTGGGTAGTTTTTTAACCCTCGCATGTGGAAATCCGTCCAGAAATTTGTCCAGATTTTTAGGTTTAATGACGGAATCTTTCATTCCCCAAATGAATAACATGGGTTTGTCTTGGAGTATATTGCGTTGCGCCCACAGCGATTCAAACCAGGCTTGATCATTTAACAGCGAACGGGCGAAAGCCAGTGGACCCTCACGCTCAGTAATATGGGTAAAAGGCCGAGTATACTGTCGAAGTAAGGACCTGGATAATTTTTGCTCACCAAAAGATTGAGGTAGAATGTATCGGGGCGAAAAGTTGAGGTAACGGTATAAAACCGGCAGCAAGGGACTTTTTAGGATCTTGCGGATGGCCAAAAAATCAGCATCAGTTTCACTGCTCCAAAGCCAGGAATTCAGTACAATGATTCCTTTGATGCGTTCGGGATATTTAAGCGCAAAGTTGAATCCAATCGGGCCACCAAAGTCATGTACCACCAAAATTAGATCCTGGAGGTCTTGTTCCAGGATGAACTTTTCCAGGGTATTGCTGTGATTAAGGGTAGAATAATCGTACACTTTTGGTTTATCGGATAGTCCAAAGCCAATATGATCGATGGCGATGCAACGATGGGTAACCCGCAGGGCTTTAATGACCTTGCGGTAATCAAAACTCCAGGAAGGGGTGCCGTGTACAAACAGGATTGGGTCACCTTCCCTTTCGTCAATGTAATGCAATTGCTGTCCATTGACCGGGAAATAGTGAGACTTGAAAGGATATTCGGTTTGATCGAGCCAAGCGTGGTTCATAAGTATTTTTATGGCAAAGGTGGGCGACTTAGGCAGAAAAAACCTTGGTAAAAACCAAGATTTTTTTTGCCTCAACCATTCGTTCCATTGGTCCCACAAGCCCCGCTGAAAACACTTACTCACTGTAATGCCAATTAAGCATAAAATCAGAACGCCTGAACTTTGAAATCATTCAAAATCCAGGCGCTCCCAGCAACTCCTGTTTCAACAAGCCTTGCTTACTGTTACTGTTTGCTGAATTTCAACATCTCGCCAGCCTGGCCCTCTGCAAACACGCGCAGATAATACATTCCAGCCGGAAGGGTATGGATATCCAGTTCGGCTTGAGTGCTACCTGCTTCCAGGTTTTGGCGCTGGGTGATTTTGCCGTTCAGGTCCAATACCTCAAGGGTGATTTTGCCAGTTCCCAAGTTATTGCCCAATTGAATGTTCAACAAGTCCTTAGCGGGATTGGGGAAGATCGCCGAGCTCTGAAAAGTACCTACGGCATGACTGCCACAGCGTCTGACTTCGAAGGCTGCTCCGGCTACATCCAGCCCGGCGCAGATGCTACCTCCACCTTGTACCAATAAGCTGTTTACATCAAAGCCCGTCGTTTGACCCAGTTTCACGATGCTCAAATCCAGGGTAGCTGGGTTGTACACCAACGTATGGATGCGGTATTTGCCTTCGCGGTTTACAAAAAACTCTGGGCCATTGGTATTTACCGCCCGAATGATCAGGCTATCCCCTTCGGTCAATACCCATAGCGAACGGTAGCCGCTAGGGCCACTGGGCTGATGCAGAATGCTCGCCTTGAGTCTAACTGAGCGTATTCCACTCAGACAAGTGTTTGGTTGCGGTACAATCCGGCCGATATTCACTTGACAAGGGCAATTCCTTACCGTAAAGGGCGCTCCGGCTACATCCAGTGCTGCACAAATGGCACCTCCGCCCTGGATCAGCAAACCATTGACGTCCACACCCGTGGTTTGACCAAATTTGACAATGCCCAAATCCAAGGTCGCCGGGTTGTACACCAGTGTATGGATGGTGAATCGGCCCGTATCGCGTACTGTAAATAAAGGCAGATTATTCACTTGCTGAATCACCAGATTGTTGCCCGAAGTAAGCACGTACAACAAGCGGTAACCCGTAGGTACAGTAGGCAACGTGCGGATGCTGGCAGCAAGCACGGCCCGTCCACCTTGCAAGCAAGCCGAACTGCCCAATGCACGTAAAGTACCCGCACTGGCTTTGCAACAAATCGCAGTAGATACGTCAAATTTCGCACCTGCTACATCCAGCGAAGCGCAAATAGAGCCCCCGCCTTGGCGCAATAATCCATTGACGTCAAACCCGGTAGTGACGCCAAGTTGTACAATCCCTAAGTCCAGGGTGGCCGGATTGTATACCAGGGTGTGAATGGTGTACTTGCCAGCAGCATTTACGGTAAAATTCGGCGTAGCTCCCGCACCGACAATCACTAAACTGTCACTCCGCGTAAGGACATACGCTACTTGATAACCCGCAGGTACAACGGGACGAGATCCCTGTACGGCTCTTAAGTTGGCCGAACCGGATTGCAAACAACCATCGGTCAATGGGCGCAAGGTTCCGGCATTGGCAGTACAAGGACAAACCTCTACGTTAAATTTCGCTCCAGCGACATCCAAGGCAGCACAAATGCTGCCCCCTCCTTGCCGCAATAAGCCATTGACAGTTATACCCGTAGTGACGCCAAGTTGTACAATGCCCAAATCCAGGGTAGTTGGGTTGTACACTAAGGTATGGATGGTATACAAGCCAGGTGCGGTGACTTTGAACTCAGGTTTGGCACCAGCGTTGATGATAACCAGGCTGTCACCACGCGTCAGGACATACACCACCTGGAAGCTATCGGGCACCACAGGTGCAGTAGCTACCGTCGCCCGTAAGGTAAGGGTATCGCCATCCAGGCAGGCGCGGGTTTCTGGGCGTAAGGTTCCAGCACTGGCAAAGCAGGGTTCCTCACAAGCGCTAAAGCTGAACTTGGCTCCAGCTACATCCAGGACAGCGCAAATGTTGCCGCCACCCTGCACGAGCAGGCCATTGACGTCAAAACCCGTCGTTACACCTGGTTTGACAATGCTCAAATCCAGGGTGCTGGGATTGTACACGAGGGTGTGAATGGTGTAATTGGCATCGGGTGTTACGCGGAAGTAGGGAAAGCGGCTTACGCCTTGGATGACCAGGCTATCCCCTTTCGTCAGTACGTAGAGCACTTGAAATCCGGTAGGTACGGTGGCTGCTACCACTTGTGTGGCTTGGATACTGGTAGTAGCGCCAGTTTGGCACATTTTGAGTTCGCCCAAACGACCGATGCCAGCGCGGCAACTGTTTTGGGCCTGGACTGAGGTAGCAATACTAAAGCTGAACAGGGTTAAAAAAAGGCTGTAGGCAAAGCTTCGCCAGCCTCTTGAATTGAGGTGAACTTTCTGATTCATAATGGTTTTGGTTTTTAAAAATATGTTTTTTCTAACTGAAAAGAGCAGGGATTGTTGACAGGAAAAAGGGGGAAATAGCAGTTTTGTCAGATGTCTGACTTAGGTCTAATATTGCTTGAACAAAAAAATAAACCAGGCCCAATAAATACTGAAAAGTAAAATGGTCTTGAGTTTACCTACAACTCAAGACCATTTCAATTTTTAGTGCCCTAACGCTACCTAACCCCCGGATTCAAATCCGACTCACTCGCCGGAATCGGCATCGCAAAACGGGTATCGTTCCAGGGAATTGGCGTTTGGTCGGCCCGGTCTCCGGCAGGGATCGGTAAACTCAGCGCTTGTAGGTAGTACAAACGATCGTTTTCAAAAGCCAGCTCCTTCATCCGCTCAATGTGGATGAGGTTGGCCGTGAGGTCTGCTTCGGCGACGGGATCAAGTCCGGCGCGTTTGCGTACCACATTAAGGTCTTCAGCTGCCCCCTTGCGGTCGCCCTCATTGAAACGAATGATGGCACGGTTAAGGTACAATTCTGCTATCCGCATCAAGGGCAAGCTGAAGAGGTTATTGTTGGTTGATCCCGACAGGCGGTTCCACTTGTTGCACCACACGTAGGTACGCGTGTAGCCCGTGAATTCGGTGCGTGGGTCGTAACCTGCCGGAATGGCCCGCCACAACTGCGCCAGGCGTTTGTCCGGATGGTTGATGGTGAAATTCGCTTGGGTTCCCAGGGTGCCAGGAGGACGTGCCGCGGGGAGATTGGTGATGTTCAACTGATCGGCATTCCAACCTGCCGCATTCAGAAAGGCATCACTGGCCGACAGGATGCGCCCACTATTGATCTGGGAGGAATTGCCCCGTGTGGTGAAACCAAAAAAAGCACCGGCAGGCGAACCTTTCCACTGTTGCTGCGAAGTACTGAATTGTACATACTGCCACACCACTTCTTTGCCCTTGGCACCCAGCCCAGATTTGTTCCAGGTTTCGATGGGGTCTTCACTCAGTGGGTAGCGATTGGGGGCAATCAAGAGGTCGATCTGCTCTTTGGCTTTGGCGTAATTTTTCATCTGAAAATGTACCTGCGCCATTAAGAAGCGCGCCGCATCGCGATTGGCGCGATCCTGGTATTCGAGCGGGTCCCGCTTGGAGTCGTAGGTCTCCGGCAGTAAACGGGTGGCTTCGGTCAGGTCGGCCAGCATTTGGTCGTATACTTGTTGTACCGTTGCCCGGCCAGGGTTGGCAAAAGGCTCCTTGGAGGGTTTGGTATTCAAAATGATCGAGGGAGCGCTGTTGTTGGCACCATAGGCAGGAGCATGCATGCGCACCAACTGAAAGTATACCCAAGCCCGAAGGAAGAGGGATTCACCCACCAGCCGATCCGTCCACAGTGGCCCATACTGGTCTTTGAAGGGCCCGTTTTTCTCCACCCAACCAATGACTTCATTACACAGGGCAACTGCTTGATAGCCCCCACTCCAGGTACTGCTGTAGTTTGAAATGTCGTTGCGATTGTTTTTACGGTTGTACACATCTTGCTCCCAATCGCCCGTAGCGCCGTTGGTATGGAGGTAGCCCAAATCGGACATAAAGGCTTCATGAACCCCTTGGAGGCCGTGCAAACCCCGAAAGCCCGCGTAGCCACTGATGCCATAATAAGCCCCGGCCACCAAGCGCTCCAGGTCGTTGGTGCTGCCCCAGGTGTCGCTCGCCGAGTTGGACTGCTGCATGGCATCATCAAAAAAATCTTCGCCACAGGCACTGAAGCCTAAAATCAGGAAGATGAATACGCTATTGAAAAGTAATTTTTTCATGGTTCGTGTTTTTAAAACGTTACACTGATTCCTCCATTGAAGGTAATGACCTGTGGTACAGGCAAATTGCCAATCACCCCTTGGTTGAGGTTGCGATCCTGACTCCCGCCCAACAAAACTACCTCAGGGTCAAGCCCTGGAAATTGGGTCGATGTCCACAGATTTTGGGCATTCCCGTAAATGCGTACCCCTTGTAAACCCAATTTTTGACAGACTCCACCTGGCAAGGAATAGGCTACTTGCAGCGTTTTTAGGCGGATAAAATCGCCTTTGTACAAATAACGAGTGGTACGGGTGCCCAGGGTTTGGGCTGCTGGCCTACCGCTGGCATCGTTGTTGTTGTCGCGCAGGTTCCAGGTCAGCCGAGGGTACTTGGCGTCGGTGTTGCTTTCGGTCCAGTAGTTGTCCAGCACGTCGGCGCGGATGGCGTTGGTGCCGGTTCGGACGTAAGATGTGGCTTCTTCATGCCCATCGTAAATGTAATTGCCGCCCTGGAAGGTGAGTAGTGCTGAAACCTCAAAACCCTTGTAGCTGAAACTATTGCTCATCCCTCCGAAATAGGTTGGCAAGCCCGTTTTGCCTTTGTGTACCATGCGATTGGCGTTGATGTTGGCTTGGGTAGCTCGGATGACATTACCTGTTTTGACCGTTTTTCCTGTACTGCGCAAAACTTCTTTGTCAATTTCATAAATGGTCTCGTAGCCTTGTGCGTCCAGTCCAGCATAGTCGGCCAGGTAAAAAGTAGCCAGTTGACCACCAATTTGGGTGATGGTGGCACCACCGGATTGGATTCCAGTTGCAACGGGCAAGGAACCGCTTGGCAATACTTCAAATTGTGGAGTCAACCGCGTCACTTCATTCTGTATGGTGGAAAAATTCAGATCGGTCGACCAGCGAAAATCGCCCGTATTGATGTTGACGCTGCTGAGTTGTAATTCAAAACCCTGATTGCGCAAGTCGCCAATGTTGGTGATCACCTGAGAGGCTCCTGTGCCAATGCCGACGTTGGGCGCTACGGGTACGTTCAACAGCATTTCTTTAGAAAGGCGGTCGTAGTAGCCAATGGAACCCGACAGGCGATTGCCCCAGAGTCCAAATTCCAACCCGGTGTCAAACTGGTTGTTTTTCTCCCAGCCGATGTTAGGATTGGCCAACACCCCAAAGCCCAGGGCAGGGGATTGGCCATAAACCGGCCAGTTGGCGTAAGTGTTGACAAAGGCAAAACTGGGAATGTTGGCGTTTCCAGTTTGCCCGTAACTGGCGCGCAGTTTGAGTAGGTTGAGCTTGCCCAAGAACCCGCTATTCATAAAACTTTCGTCTGAAAGAATCCAACCTACGGAAGCCGCAGGAAAGTTGCCATACCGATTTTCCGGCCCGAATACCGTGGAGCCATCCCGGCGGAAACTCAAACCCAGCAAGTAACGGTCTTTGAATTTGTAGTTGGCGCGGCCAAAATAGGATTGGAAAAAACGATCTGGAAAAATTCCAGCTACCGCAGTGATGAACTGGGTCTGCCCATTGGAGATTTCACCAATTTCTTGTTGCGCACCTTGCAGCCCTTCAAAAGCATAATCCTGCCGACGGGTATTGGTCTTCTGGGTTTCGGCACCGGCTACCACCGTTAGGGCGTGTTGGCCTTTACCCACTAAATCATAAGTCAGGTAGGCATTAAAGTTGCGGTTGCTGATGTAACGCCCTTCTTCCTGCCCCACACGGTTGTAGCGGATGATGTCTCCAGCCCAGTATTTGGTCAAAGAATTCAGAAAGTCCACAGAGGCTTCACCGTGCAGTTTCAGGTTTTTCAGCAGGTCGTATTCCAGATAAGCGGTACCCATGGTGCGGTTCTGATAACTCACACTGGTAAAATTGTTGGGATCGATGCTCGCCAGCACGTTGCGCCCACGCAGGGGGTCGAAGTAAGTGCCATCGGCATTGTAGATGGGCATGATGGGCAAGGCACCTATGTTGGCTTGTGACCAGCCACCGGTAGCGCCAAAGTTCTGTCGGCCAATTCCTCCACCGTTGTTGCCAATGCCCAATTGGGGTTGGTTGAATTCTAAATAGGAAAAGTTGAACTTGGCCCCGGCGCGGAGTTTGTCACTAGGGGCAAAATCCAAATTGGCCCGCACCGCATAGCGCTGCAAACGATGGGTCTTGACAATGCCTTCTTCATCGCGGTATTGCCCGGAAATGAAAAAGCCACCTTTGTCAAATCCATTGCTGGTACTCAGGTTGACTTCTTGCACTTGCCCACGTTGCAACATGGCATCCCGCCAGTTGGTATTGGTTTGCTCCGCCAGTTGGCGAGTCCAGGTAGAAAGTGGCGCAAACTGTGGCCCGCTCACCCCAGTTGGAGTAGGTAGTGCATTATTGGACAGCACTGCGGGGTTAAAAGCTTCTTGCCCGGCGGTAATCCCGTAGTTGATGCTGTTGCGCCGGGCTTCGTCTACCACGCGCAGCCAGTCGCTACCTCCGGCATAATCGATCAGGTTGATGGCTTCGGAAGCACCCCGGTTGACGTCCAGGGTGGTGCGACCCTGCCCCTTTTTGCCAGTTTTGGTCGTAACAATGATGACCCCATTGGCCCCACGAGAACCGTAAATGGCCGTGGCGGCGGCATCTTTCAGGATCTCAATTGACTCAATGTCATTCGGATTGATGTTGGCCAATGGATTGAGGTTGTTGTTGGTTCTACCGGAGGCAAATCCACCAATGTCCTGAAAAATTGGCATCCCATCGATGATGTACAAGGGTTCGGTACCCGAGGAGATCGAACTGGTACCCCGAATCTGGATGCGCACCGGGCTACCCGGCGAGCCGCCCTGTTGGGAGACCTGCAAACCTGCTGCCCGGCCCTGTAATGCGGCATCAAAAGAGGGGACCGGTAGCTGGGCGATGCTGGAACCCTTCACAGTGGCAATGGCACCGGTTACCTCGCGCTTGTTTTGCGAACCGTAACCGACAACCAATACCTCATTGAGCAACTTGACATCGGCGCTCAAAATCAACTTTAATGCGGTAGAATTATCCAACACAATTTCACTGCTCGTAAATCCGGTATAACTCAGGATCAGGGTACTGCCCGGACTTGCCACCAGCGAAAACTGCCCATTGGCGTCGCTGACCGTTCCGCTGCTGGTTCCCTTGAGTAGAATACTAACCCCAGGCAAGGGGCTTTTGTCGGCGGCATCACTGATCACACCGCTGTAGGTCTGGTTCTGGGCCAGGAGTGTGCTCAGGCAGCATAGCCATAGTGCGATCAGTAGGAAGGTTTTTTTCATAAACACTCGTGTTTTATGGCGAAAATCGCCTTGGTATAGTGAATGAAATAATGAGTGTAATAATAACACTTAAAAAATAAGTGTACAAAAGACACTCATAAAATTTAGACGAAAAAAAAAGCAATCAGCCCTTATGTCATTTTTCAGACTTGGGTACTTGCTTCTTTTTTATTCGGTTTTTTGGAAGCTACAAACTCCAGGAAGTAGCCTTCAGTGATGAGTTGCTGGTACTGTTTCTCGTCAAAACGGAAGAAAAAAGCGCCCCGACGAGAGGTGACTTTGTTTTGCTCATTGAGCTTTTTGAGCAAACCCATGTTGAGGACTTTTTTGTTAAAGTTGCGCTTTTCGAGCTCTTTCCCCAAAATGGAACTGTACAGATTGCGCAGCTCGGTCATGGTGAATTTTTCAGGCAACAACTCAAAGCCAATGGGGCGGTAGCGCACCTTGCTGCGGAGTTTGTTCAAAGCTTGTTCCAGCATCGGGGCATGGTCATATACCATTGGCGGCAATTCAGTGATGGGAAACCAGGTAGCGTCAAATTGTTTGGATAGTTTTTCCAGCGTGGGCTCCACCCGAATCAAGGCGTAGTAACAAGTGGTAATGACCCGTTCGCTGGGCACCCGGTCTACTTCGCCATAAATACCTACTTGCTCCATGTACACATCGTCCAGGCCAGTCATGCGTTGTACGGTCTGGAGTGCGGTTTCATTCAAGCTGATTTCAGGTTTTACAAAACCTCCAATCAAGGCCCAGTGACCACGGTAGGGTTCGTAAGGGAAGCGCACCAGCAACACATTCAACTCCTTGCCGTCAAAGCCAAAGATCACGCAGTCCACCGAGTTGAGCAGACTGATCTCTCCAGCATGGTACAGCGGTGCATAAGCTGGGCGTGGAAGGTGATTGTTGATGCTGTTCATTGTGATTGTTGTGTTTATAGCTTGCATAAAGGTAAAAAAAGTTGGTATCCTATGGTTCTATTTTTCACAACGAATCCAACGTCCGGAATGCCCTTCCAATGGAATGGGTGTTCCCTGGCGCAGGGATTGTCCGCTTACCGCATCTTTAATGGAGCGGTATTTGTAGGTAGGGAATTGCAAAAGGGCAGTTGTAGCAGGTCCGTCGTTGATGAGAAAATAATGGTCGGCCTGAGGGGCGGCCAGACGGTAAACGATGGCACCCTGACATTGATAAGGCGCTTTTAGGGTGCCCAGGGTATAGCGCAGCAGGTTGGCTTCGGCTTGCTTATTCCCGGCTTTGAAACAGGATTTGGCCGCTTCATAACCCAGCACAACTGAAGTGCCTTGCCCCAACTGATGTTGAGTCACGGCGGCAGATCCAGCGTCAAAACGCGCCAATACCGTAGCTTGTTGTGGATCTAAATCCAGCACAAAACCCTCCAGTTTTTGGCCATTCAAAAGGTACTGCCGATTGACTCCGGCACCCTGATAATCCCGAATACTTACCCCAAACAGCTTATGGAACAAACTGCCATTTGCGCTGGAAAGCAGTGCACCGTTTTCATCATAGTACCCAGTAGGGGCATCCATCACCACTCGGCCACCTTTTTCTACATAGTCTTTGAGCAATGGCAGCAGATCTTGGTTCAGGCTCAGCACTGCGGGTAGGTAAATCACCTTGTAGCGTGCGGCAAGTCCCTTGCGCAGATCGGTAGCAGTGACGTACTCAAAGGGGATGTTGGCATTGATCAATGCTCGACTGATGCCAATCCGCGCCTGAATGGGTTCGTCCTTAAAATCGGTACGCCCGGCTTCGGTCATACTGGCCCAATAGGCTTCATTGTACCAGTCGTAAAAAACGCCTACCAGGGGTTCTTTGTGTGCTTGCCAAAGTTCGTCGCGGTAGCGACTGGCTGCTTGTCCGATCTGACCGCAGCGGATGGCACGTTCGCTGACCTGGTTATTGCGATCCAATAAGCCGTATTCACCGGCTTCCCAACCGGCACTACGGGTACTCCAGGTCCAGGTGCCCCAGCCTTTGAATCCCGCAGCCAATTGGGATAGTAAGAATTGGGTCATCGTTTGGGCATCAACTGTAAAGTAGGCACCGCCTTTACCTCCGCTGAATTGTTGTGGCCCGCCAGTCGATTCCCAGGTGGCTGCCCATCCGCCCTTAAAAAAGTCGTTGGCCAGGGCAGATTGCATGTAAAAGGGCCGCACTACCTCATAGTTGGTTTCCCCAAAATGCCAGGCAAAATGTACGGAAGGGTAAAAAGAACCGTAGGTCTGCATGAGGTCGGCAATGCGCTCCAAGTCTACGCCGTACCAGGCCAGGGGATGGAACAAACCAATTTCGCCACCGCCGCGGAAAACCCCGTCGGGATGTACGCTGCGGTAGTTTTCGCAGGTGCGCCGAATGTTCTCTAGGCTGTGCTCTACCTTGAAATCGAGGATATCTACCAGATGGTGGTATTCTTTGCCGCCCAGTTTTTCGTAGCGCTGCTCAAAGTCTTCCCAGGATAAAAAAGGGGTGTTTTCGTCGGTTTGTAAACCGGAATGGTACTGGTTCCAGGCTTGATTCAGTCCTTGGATACTGCCATATTTCTTTTTTACCCAGGCTTTAAAAAGGGCTTTGCCTTGCGCACTGAGGTCGAAGCCGCGGCCTCCCAGTTCGGGTTCGTAGGCTACGCTGCGGTCTTGTAAAGCCTTGCCTTGTTGCTGTTGTTGATAGGCCATGCTGCGAAATATGCGCTGGCGCATTTGTTCTTTTTGGTAGGCCAGCACCCGGGCGTCTTGTCGAATTTGGGCAATGGGGGTCTGTAGGGGAATACCAAGGCGCTGAAGCAGACTGTCGCTGATGGCCACCCAGCCACCCTCGCCATACCACCAGGGGATAATACCTTCTTCGAGTGCCAACAATTGAACCTGTTCGATGCTCCAGCCGGGAATGGTCATGATTTGTTTCAGGCAGTTAAAGCCCAATCGTTTCATGTTGCTAAAATGCGCCCGAATTTCGGCCTCACCTTCGCCGGGGCGCTGTACATACACGGCGCCAATGGGCATAGGTGCTATGCGGCGCATCTTTTGTTGCAGGGGGGAGTCGTGCAAGCGATCGTATAAGGCATGGAGGAAAGGGTCGCTTTGAGCACCCAAGGCAACCCAGGTGCTGATCCAAAACGTACAAAATAGTAAAGGGAATTTATTCATCGTGTTTGGCCTAATGTTTTTTGTTTGCTTGTTGAAAACAAAGATAAGTGTATTTTTAACACTCATAATTTTTTGACTGAAAAAATTTCACAATGGCATTACCCTTGAGGCATCTGCGTTCATCCCCGCTTTCCTGCATTCCTGTAAATTGAATCTCCTCCCTTCTCTAAATTCGACATTTTTGGACCATCAAAAAGACGCCAAAATGTTTGCATTCACTAGGATTCTATTTACCGCAATTGTCAGCTCATTGCTATTTACTTCCTGCCAATTGGGGCGCTTTGTTTTTTACAACTTTGCTGACATCAATGACCATAAAAAATTTCAGTCGAGACCTTTGCACAAGGGCGCTGCTGCATTCAGCTTTCAGAAGGCAGCTATCGGTAAATTCCCCAAAGAGATTGACAATACTCCGTTTGACCAATACCTTGAGGACAATAAAACAGTAGCTTTTTTAATCATCAAAAACGATACGATTCAATATGAAAAGTACTTCAAAGGTTATGACCACGAAAGTATTGTGCCCTCCTTTTCAATGGCAAAATCGATAACTTCCATTCTAATCGGCTGTGCCATCGACGAAGGACTCATCAAATCGGTTGACGAACCAATTACGAAATACCTGCCTGAATTGAATAAGGATGGATTTGATAAGGTAACAATCAAACATCTTTTGCAAATGACCTCTGGGATTCAATTCAATGAAAGTTATGCTAATCCTTTTGGGGATGCAGCCTTATTTTATTACGGACGCAATCTCAGAAAACAAATTGGGAAAATGAAGTTAAAAAGCGAGCCCGGAAAGCAGTTTGAGTACATCAGTGGCAATACTCAACTATTGGGCTTGATCTTGGAGCGTGTACTGAAAGGAAAAACAATCACCCAATATTTGCAGGAGAAATTATGGTCTCCACTTGGAATGGAATATGAGGCATCATGGAGCATTGACCGAAAAAAAGGTGGCCTGGAAAAAACCTTTTGCTGTTTAAATGCAAGGGCCAGAGATTTTGCCAAAATAGGGCGATTGTATAAAAACAAAGGCAATTGGAATGGCCAGCAAGTTGTTTCGCAAAAATGGGTTGAAGCATCCACAAAATTGGATACAACGAATGGTAGTGTCAGGTACTATCAATACCAATGGTGGTTGCCAACCCCTGGTGAAGACTTTATGGCGGAAGGAATTTTAGGACAATTTGTGTATGTAAATCCAGCTAAGGACTTAATCTTGGTGAGACTTGGAAAAAATGAAGGAAAAGCAAACTGGTGGACTATTTTTACATCTTTAGCCAAAGCATATTAGTTTTAGACAAGCTTTTAGCGCGAATTCATTTTTTATGCACAAAACCAAAATCTATTGGCTTTGCCAAGTTACCGGATGGCTGGGCATGGTGGCAATTGAAGTCATCAACTTTACCTTTTTTATTATTGGAAAATTCAGCATTGAGTACTTGTTGTTTTTTCTGTCTTTAGCCTTTGTGGGTGTTGTACTTACGCATGCCCTTAAGTTACTGTTGGCTAGATTGAATTTTTTTCAAAACAATTCCACATTCAGAATCTGGCTGGGTGCCCTATTGTATACCTTGACCCTATCGCTGCTACTGACCTGCGCCAACATTGGCATCAACACTGTACTGGGAACCCCCTTAAGCGAACAGCTTACGCCCATCAGCTTGTTGGGCCTTACCCTGAACTGGATGCGCTACGTCGGGGTATGGGTGATCATTTATTTTTTGTACAAAATCATGGATATTAATGCGGCGCTCAAACAGGAGAAATTAAGCGTGGAAACCTTGGCCAAAAGTGCCGAGTTGGAGCTGTTGCGCTCCCAGCTCAATCCGCACTTTTTGTTCAACGCCCTCAATAGCATCAAAGCCCTGGTCAGTATTGATCCTGAAAAAAGCCGGGAGGCCATTGTGGTGCTGGCAGAACTGCTGCGCTTTACACTGAACTATGGGCAGGAGCAGGAAATTGCGCTACAAACGGAAATCGAAGAAGTCCAAAAATACCTGCAACTCGAGCAAATCCGCTTTGGCACTAGCTTAGAAGTGGAATGGCAACTCGATGATCAGGTCCGTCATCAGGTGATTCCGCCCGGCATGTTGCTGACTTTGGTAGAAAACGCCATCAAGCATGGCCAGGCGAACGATCGTGGGGTCATTCAAGTGCGGATCGAACTAAGGTTGGAACACAACATTATCTGCATTGAAGTAACCAACTCGGGCAGCTGGCAACCCGATGAGGCACATCGAGGTGTAGGACTAAGGTTGATCCAGCGTCGCCTGGAAGCCATTTATGGCCAGGCTGCTGATTTTACGCAACAACAAAAGTCTAATACTGTATTGATCCGAATCAAGTTACCCAAACGATTGCCATGAGCTACACTGCCTTAATTGTTGAAGATGAATACCTGGCTGCTGAAGAATTGCGCAAAATGCTGGTCGCACATTCCGAGGTAGAGGTCTTGGGCATTGCCGATGCGTTGCCTGCCGCTATTGAGCAGATTCAAAGGCTCAAACCCCAGTTGTTGTTCCTGGACATCAACTTGCGCGGTGCCTCCGGCTTTGATTTGCTCGAACAACTGGATGAAGCCCCACTGGTCATTTTCATCACCGCGTATGATCAGTATGCAATCAAAGCTTTTGAAGTGAGTGCCCTGGATTATTTGCTCAAACCGATCAATCCGCAGCGTTTGGCCGAAGCCATCGAAAAGCTCAAAAAGCAACTCCTGCCAGAAGAGGCCAATCCCACGAGATTGAGCATTGATAAACGCATTTTTATCAAAGACGGTGAGCAATGTTTTTTTGTACCCCTTGCGGAAGTATTCCTCATCGAAAGTGTGGGCAATTATGCCCGGATGTATTACGGCAACAATAAGCCACTCTTGCACAAGTCGCTCAATTACCTGGAAGAAAAACTCCCGGCCAGCCACTTTTTTCGCGCCAATCGTCAGCATATTCTCAACATTGAGTACATCCAAAACATCCAGGCTTACTTTAATAATACCCTTATGGTGGACTTGCCAGGAGGGCGTAAGGTTGAGATCAGCCAGCGCCAGTCGGTCAAGTTTAAGGAGTGGATGGGGATTTAAATCGGCCCCTTTGTATTCTTCGTTGCGTTCATCACCACATTTCTGCATTCCTGTAAATTGAATTTCCTCCCTTCTGCAAATGCCACATTTTTGAGTCATAAAAACGACACCAAAATGTTTGCATTCACCAGTGATACCCTCGTTTGGAAAGGCCAAACCAATCATTTTCAACTCTTCAGTGGAGAGGAGCTGCTATTGGATTTACTTTTTTTGAAATCAGGCGAGCAAGAGTGCCGCATCAATGGGCGCAGTTTCTTCTTTGAGCGCACGGGTTTCTGGAATCCCATCTATCAGGTAAGCCAGGATGGTACCCAGGTGATGCGCATGCAACATCAATTTTGGGGTAGCAAAGCCTTCATTTCCTTCCCGGCACTGGATGAGCCCCTGGAAATGCGCTACAAGAACGATCCTCAACTCAGCCTGCTCATCAGCAAAGGTACGGAGCAAGTCATTCGCTACTCCTTGCAGCTTGGCCTACAAAAATCTCCCTTCCGCATTGAACTGGGCAATTTCATGCTGGAAGTAGATCATTTGTTGCTGCTCCTGGCCCTCTGCTTCATCTTGACGAAAGACATCGTCCGAGAATACCATGGGGGGCAGGATGAGTTGCTCTTCATGCTCCTGGCTACGGCCTGATACTCTCTCCATTTTTCACTTCAAATCACCCGACTATGAAGTTTTATTGCGCTTTGCTGCTGTGCTTGTGCGCAGCCTATCTCCCCGCCCAACAACTACAATGGCAGAAACTCAACACTGAGCCTTATCCGGGCAAACAGGACGACATCTGTTTTGTCTCCCCCAAACTGGGCTGGTACGTCAATGGTTACGGCCGCATCTACCGCACCCGCGATGGTGGCCAAAGCTGGGAAAAACAATTGGAACAAAAAGGTACCTTTTTCCGCTGTGTGGCTTTTTTGGACAGCTTGCGTGGGTTCGCGGGTACGGTGGGTACGGATTATTTCCCCAATGTCACCGATACCATTCCCCTTTACCGCACCCTGGATGGGGGCAAAAGCTGGGCACCCGTCGCTTACCAGGGGCCTTACGTCAAAGGACTTTGTGCCATTGACATCGTCAAAGAGCAATTCATCAACCATGGCAACATCGGCTACAAATACCACATCTACGCCGTGGGCCGGGTGGGTAGTCCAGCCATGATGATGGTTTCTCACGACGACGGCAAAACTTTCACTTCAAGCGATCTGAATGCAAAGGCCAGTATGCTTTTCGACATCAAGATGTTCAACACCAAGGAAGGCATCGCCTGCGCAGCCTCAAACGCCGATATAGCCGAATCCAACGCCTTGATCTTGCACACCAAAGATGGGGGCAAAACCTGGGCTCCCGTCTTCCAATCCAGCCGCCCTTTTGAAACCACCTGGAAAGTCTCTTTCCCTAGCCGCAAGGTGGGCTATGTCACCATCCAATCCTACAACCCTGACCCCAATGTGAAGCAACAGCGTGTGGCTAAAACCACCGATGGGGGCCTGAGCTGGCAAGAGCTCAACCTCGTAGAAGATGCTCAAGCCCGCGAGTTTGGTATTGGTTTTCTGGACGAAGTTCACGGCTATGTTGGCACGATGAGCACCGGCTTCGAAACCAAAGACGGCGGCCAAACCTGGTCAAAAATAGACCTGGGCCGTGCTTGCAACAAAATCCGCATTTATCAGGAGCAAGGCCAGCACTATGGCTATGCCATTGGTGTAAACGTGTTTAAACTCCAAAAAGCAGAATAAATACCTGAATCAAAAACCAAAAAACATGAAAAATCTCATTGTAGCCATTTGTATTATTCTTGGCCTCCTTGTAGGTCTTAATGTGCAAGCACAAAGTGAAAACTGGGTGCAAACAGAACTTGGTGAAGGTGTTTCCATCAAATACCCTCAGGCTCCTAGCAAGCGCGATATGGATGGTGGGATCACCTTGTTTCGCTTAAAAACGGCAGACAGCCTTGCCGTACTCACCGTGCTTGTTCGCGACTTGAGCAATCTGGGGATCAGCGCGGAGCAACTGAGCGAAGCCGCAGAAACTTCAGAGTTTTGGGATCAAGTGCAGAGTAGTTCTGTGCAAGCGCTTACAAATTCTAAATTGCTTAAAGCAGCACGCATTCAAGTCAACGACCAACCTGCACTGGCTCTTGACCTCGAATTTCCCAGAGATGGAAAGGTCAATATCATCAGCCAGCTGATCTTTGTAAAAGGGATAAAAAGTTACACCGTGAATTTCAATAGCTTGGAACAAAAAGGTGACCCTGCGGTGAAGGAGGCGTATTTCGCCTCACTCAAGTTTTAGTTGTTTAGTTCAAATTATCAGACTGCTATTCCCTGTGGCCTACAGTGCTGTTTTTTGATGGTGCTGTGGGCTTTTGTTTTGGGCATTACGGCCTTCAAAAAAAATAGCTTAGAGGAACAGGTGTCCTCTAAGCCTTTGCATTGAAAATTAACAACAATAGTAGGAAAAAGTGGATGCTCTTATTGTCCTTGCCCCAGGGAGAAGGCTGGCTTGCCATCAAAGGCGTACAGGTTCTCCGTTTTTACGACATCAATCTCATGTTTCATGGCATTGATGAGTAAGGTGATGGTATCGTGTTTGATGAACTTGCCTTGCTGACTCTGATAACGACAGCGCCAGTGGTCGGTGCAGAAGGTCTCTTCAAACCCTTCTGGCCATACCTTGATGCCTCGATTGGTGATCATCTTCAACTTGACCTCCTCTACCTCGAGTTCTTTCATCAGATTGGCCAGTTGATCAGGGTTAGTGCCAGGCCAGTGCACAAACAAATCAATCCCCATAAGTTCTTTTTTGGCTGGCTTTTTACGCTGGTATCGTGGCAATTGGAGGGGTTTGCCTTTGGCGTAACTCACTGCCGTCAATTGTTGCGGTTGTTGTCCCAGATTGGCAATTACGGCAGCCGCAAATTCTTTGGTGCCGACTTTTTGCTTGCTCACTCCTTCTTTGTAAATGTCGTAGGTATGAATGCCGTCTTCGATGGTTCTTAGCCAGGCGTTTTGCACCTTTTCAGCTACTTCAGTTTGGCCAAGGTGGTTGAGCATCATGATGGCGCCCTGCAACAAGCCGGAAGGGTTAGCCATATTTTGCCCGGCACGCCGTGGTGCGGAGCCGTGGATGGCTTCAAACATGGCACAACTTTCGCCAATATTAGCTGACCCCGCCAGCCCCACTGAACCAGCAATTTGAGCGGCTACATCCGAAAGTACATCCCCATAAAGATTCGGCATCACAATGACATCGAAAGCTTCGGGAGTATCCGCCATTTTCGCCGCACCAATGTCGATGATCCAGTGTTCGTTTTCGATATCGGGGTATTCCACAGCGATTTCATCAAAAACCTGATGGAAAAGTCCATCGGTTTGTTTCATGATGTTGTCTTTCGTAAAGCAGGTTACCTTTTTGCGGTCATATTGACGGGCATATTCAAAAGCGTAGCGTACAATCTTTTCACAGCCAGGTCGGCTAATCAACTTGAGGCATTGCACCACCTCATCGGTTTGTTGGTGTTCAATACCCGCATATAGGTCTTCTTCATTTTCCCGGACAATGACTACATCCATGTGCGGGTGTTTGGTTTTGACAAAGGGATGTAAGCTCATGCAAGGGCGTACGTTGGAGTACAGCCCCAAAAACTTACGCGTCGTCACATTTAAACTTTTGTAGCCACCCCCTTGAGGAGTAGTGATGGGCGCTTTCAAGAATACCTTGTTGCGGCGGATGATGTCCCAGGATTCCTTGGCAATGCCAGCAGTATTGCCAGCAAGGTAAACCTTTTCACCTACCTCAATTTCTTCAATCTCAATTTGAGCGCCAGCAGCCAGAATAATGTCCAGTGTGGCGTCCATGATTTCGGGACCAATTCCATCCCCTTTTGCTACAGTTATCTTTGTCATATCCGTCTTTTTGATTGTGGACGGCACAAAACTCTGGAGTTTTATTCATAGATTTTTATTTATCTTTGCAATGAAAATCATAAACAAAATTTATGAATTGCACTTTAAACCAATTGCAAGTATTCCAGAAAATTGCCCAAACCGGGAGCGTGACCAAAGCTGCGGAGGAATTGCATCTTACTCAGCCAGCGGTATCCATTCAATTGCGCAATTTTCAAAACCAGTTCGTCATTCCCCTAACTGAAGTGATTGGTCGGAAGATTTACATCACTGATTTTGGCCGGGAAATTGCCCTGGCAGCCGAGCAAATTCTGGAACAAGTGGATGCCATTCAGCACAAAACCTTGGCTTACCGCGGCCAGTTGTTTGGTAAACTCAAGGTTTCGGTGGTGTCTACCGGAAAATACGTTATGCCTTACTTCCTGACTGCTTTTATGCACGCAAACCCAGGTGTTGAGCTAGAGATGGATGTGACCAATAAAACCAAAGTCATTAAGAGCTTGGAGGCAAACGAGGTGGACTTTTCACTGGTTTCTATTTTGCCAGAGCACTTGGCTTTGAACCATATCGATTTATTGGACAACAAGCTTTATTTGGTTGGCAATCGAGATACAACCCCATCCGAACAAGTTGATTTAAAGGTGTTATTTGAGCAAAGCCCTTTGATTTTTCGGGAAAAAGGGTCCGGTACTCGCCAGTCAATGGAGAAATTCATCACAACACAACAGCTCAATGTGCCGAAAAAAATGGAATTGACTTCCAACGAGGCAGTCAAACAAGCCGTATTGGCAGGCTTAGGTTACTCCATTATGCCTTTGATCGGCATACGCAATGAGCTACAAAGTGGGGCGATGAAAATTATTCCGGTGGAAGGTCTGCCCATTCAAACCGCCTGGCAATTAATCTGGCTGAAAGGTAAAAACTTATCTCCGGTGGCAAAGGCATATTTGCAACATGTTGAAATGGAAAAGGAACGTATAGCTGGCTTGCACTTTACGCATTCAAGGTAGTTCAATGCTCACAAATCGTATTTCATTCCTTTCATTCGCGATGCCTATTTCTGCTTGCGCAACGCTTTCCACTTGTCTTGAAAAAGCACTCGTGATTGGCTTTGGAAGTTTTTAAAATCTTCCTGGCTGGCGTGTCCTGGATAAGGCGCGTAGTAGTGATCCGTCCGCCCATTGCGCCAAACCAGTACATAAGCAGCCTGGTAATTTTTAAGGGCATTCCACAGCACGGAAGTCCACCAGTTTTGTACCGGAATTTGTTCGCAACCTGTTTCCGAAAGCACCATTACTTTTTGATGTGCGGCGGAAATTTGACTCATGGTAGCCAAACTTTGGGACAACCTTTGAGAAAACCAAACGCTGGAAAGGGAATCCTGGGGATTGTGGTGGTAGGTATCAAAACCAATCACATCCACGTAGTCATCACCGGGGTAGCGCTCCAAATAGTGCTCTACGGAGCGAAACTCAGCTGGAGAATAGGCATATAGCAAATTGTTTACACCTCGCGCTTTTAAACGATCAACCGTCAGTTTCCACAAGGCGATGTATTCCTGAGGGGTACAGGATTTTTCCCCCCACCAAAACCAGGAACCCGTATGTTCGTGGTAAGGCCGGAAAATGATTGGAATTTTTTTACCAAATACCCCCGTTTTTAAACTCAGCATAAAATCGGCCACTTTATCTAGCCAACTCAAGTAAAGGGCATGTTTTTCTCCACCTGGCAAAACGTGCCGGATGGCAGTAGCCGTATCCCAGGAGCTACCTGCACTTTGGGGGTTGCGCAAATGCCAGCTGATGGTGTTAATGCCTCCCATTTTATGCGCATGTTTGATGAAGTCCCGCATGCGATCAAAAGGCACTGAATCCAGATTGGTGGCTGCACCCAACTCCAGATGTCCCAAATCCCAACCAAAAACCGCTGGGTAAGCACCCGCGCTGCGCAGCACATCGGACTGCCCATGCTGGTATTTCCAGCCAATGCCGTAAGCCAAATCATCCTGGTGGCCAAAAAGCAGCAGGCTGTCCTTCATGGCTCGGTGTAGGTCGCTGTACAAACGCTGGGTTGCTTTAGTGGCTTTTTGATCCGCAGTTTGCTGGCTAAATCCATGATGGGACAAGCCTAAAAGCAGGATTAGACCACAGACAGTATGGCTCAGTAGTGCGCAAAGTTTTTTCAAGAGTCCTTTCATGGAAATTTCTTTAAACAATCATTGATGAGCTCAAAATTATCTTTTGAAAACCATTTGTAAAATAGAGAAAAAACCCAGAATGGGTGGCGTATTGTAACAAAGGTAGAAAGCTCCTAGGCACTCGTCGTAAATCTGCGCCTTGTGCAGGAAGTTTTGCTATATTTGTAGACATTTTTTAACAAAACAACAAACATGACTCCCGCTCGTCATTTTAGTACAAACCCAAAGTTCAATGATCGTCTACGCCAAGGTGGTCTTTATGTCGCAGTTGCCGCCTTGTTGGCTACCCATACCCAATGTACCAACAGCGGGGGTAGTGGTGATTGGGAAGCGGTAACCACTTATGAAGTCACCAAAGGGGTACAAACCACCCTGGAAGAAGTGGAACCCGATAAATTTGAAGTGGTGGACGAGCAGTTGCTCGAAGGTAAAGCTGCTTCCAGCGTCATCATCAAACGGTTAAGTGGACAAGTAGATACGCTGGGCCTGGCCGAAGCACAATCACTGGTCACCAGTCAGGATACCGTTTCTACACATAACAGAACCCATTATAGACATGGTTATGGGATTGGTCCTGTACTGTACTGGAGTTCATTTGGGCACATGATGGGACGAGGTTTCAACAGCCCCTCTCCGTACAATGTCTACCGCAATAATGGTTTTGCCAGTTCAGGCGTAACCGATCAACTGCGCAGCACTTCCCTCTCCCGCACCGAAATGCGGCCTGTACGGGGAAGAACTGGCTTTTTTGGCGGCAGCGGTCGCTCTCGTTTCGGTTCCTAAACTAAAGACATGCAGACCCATCAATTGCCCCAATTGCCCAGCGCCGTGTACGAGGAAATGGGCTGGAGCTACTTTTTGTCTCCCGAAGGAAATGCATACCTGACCGAGGAAATTGTTGAAATCAGCGCCGAGGAAAGGGATGCTTTTTATACCGCAGGAAACCACCTATATGAGCGCTTTGTAGAAGCTGCGGAATACGTATTGGACAATGACCTCCTGCACACCTTGGGCATTCCACCCAATTTATACGACTTGATTGAGTACACTTGGGAGGACGAGCGACACTTGCACCTCTACGGCCGCTTTGACCTGGTTGGAGGAGTCGATGGTCTGCCGATGAAGGTACTCGAATTCAATTCTGATACGCCCACATCGGTGCCCGAAACGGCCATCATTCAATGGGCTCAATTGCGGGCCAATGGCATTTCGGAAGACCGACAATTCAACTTCTTGTATGAAGCACTGGTCGACAATTTTAAACGGCTGAAAAAACTCAATCCTGGACGTGAAGCCGCGATTTTGTTTTCCACCCTAGCTGGAGCACCAGAAGATGACCACAATGTAGAACTCCTACAAACGGCGGCGCGGGAAGCTGGTTTTGAGACCACTTTTCGCTACATCGATCAAGTCATCTTTTCGGATGTCAATGGCATCTTCGTCGAAGAGGAAGATGGAAATACCACCCAATATCCCTTTTGGTTCAAACTCATTCCTTGGGAATACATCGCCGAGGACGAACCGGATTTGTTGCGCATCCTGACCAACATCGTTACCCGTGGTCTGGCCATCGTGCTCAACCCGGCCTACACCATGTTGTTCCAATCCAAGGCGCTCATGGCGTACCTCTGGCAACTGAACCCCAAAGACCCCTTGCTCTTAAAAACCACCCTGGAAGAACCCGTAGGACGTGAAAATTATCCTTTTGTGGAAAAAGTAGTCCTGGGCCGTGAAGGTGCCAATGTGGCCATTTTTGACGACGATGGCCTGCCTGAAACTGCCCGCAGTGGGGAATACGAAAATCAAATCAAGGTGTATCAAGCGCTGGCGCAATTGGCGCGTGATCAGGCTGGGAATTACTATCAGGCGGGTTTGTTTTTTGCGTATGAGGCCTGTGGAATCGGTTTCCGGCGCAGCGCTCACCGCATCATTGACAATAGCGCCCAGTTTATTGGACACTGGGTACGAGTGTAAGCATTACCTTCTGAGGTGTCCCTTAGGTGTCTTAGGTTTCTAAGGTGGTGAAAAAGAAAAAACCTGCGAAGCAGGTATAGTATTCTTCACCACCTAAGAAACCGAAGACACTTAAGAATCACCTAAGGGAATTCCAATTCGAGCTGTATCCCGCCCTCTGCCTCATTTTCCTTCTCCAAGTTTGATAGGGTCACCCCCAGCAGCCTTACCACTGGCGCTTCTTCCAGGTGTTGATCCAGCAAATCATGTACAATCCGAATCAACTCATCCAGGTTCCGAATTTCTGAAGCAAAGGAACGGCTGCGGGTAAGGATTTTAAAGTCGGGTGACTTGAGCTTGAGGGTCACCGTACGTCCAAAATTCTCGGTTCGACTCATGTAGCGGTGTACCCCTTCGGCCAAATCGCTGAGCTTGTTTTTCATGACCTCGGGGTCACTCACATCGTCATTAAATGTGCGCTCGGCACCAATCGACTTGCGGATGCGGTGTGGATTCACCTCCCGTTCGTCTTCTGCCCGCACAATGCGGTAATAATGCCGCCCGGCTTTTCCAAAAAACCGCACCAGATCGGCTTCGCTACGCTGTTTGAGATCCCCCCCCTTGTAGATGCCCATGTTGTGCATTTTGCGGGCAGTAACTTTGCCTACGCCGTGAAATTTTTCCACGGGGAGTTGTTCCAAAAAAGGGATGGCCTCTTCGGGGGTAATGACTTTGATGCCATTGGGCTTATTGATGTCGGAAGCAATTTTGGCCAAAAATTTGTTGAAAGAAACCCCCGCTGAAGCCGTCAATCCCGTCTCTTTTTCGATGCGTTGGCGTATTTCCTGCGCAATCAGGGTGGCCGAAGACATGTTCTTTTTGTTTTCACTCACATCCAGGTAGGCTTCATCTAGCGAAAGGGGCTCGACCAGGTCGGTATAATCCAAAAAAACCTCCCGGATTTGGTTGGACACAGTCCGGTATTCGTCAAAGCGGGAACGCACAAACACAATCTCCGGGCACAGTCGCCGCGCCATTCCACCCGACATGGCACTGCGCACCCCAAATTTACGCGCTTCGTAACTGGCCGACGCCACGACGCCCCGCGTACCACCTCCACCCACCGCCACGGGCCTGCCGCGCAACTCCGGGTTGTCTCGTTGTTCCACCGAGGCAAAGAAGGCGTCCATATCGATGTGGATGATTTTGCGCATGACAATAATAGGTGTTTCACCATACCCCACTTGGGTACAGCAAAAATATAAAAACTTATTGGCGACTTTTAAAAAGAAAAATTTCAACTTCTGTTCATTGAGTCTTTTTAGTATGTTGTGGCAAAATTTAATGATCATGAGACTCACACTTGTCGTCCTCCTCCTGGCCTTGAGCCAACTCTGCCTGGCTCAGCCTCAATTCAAAGGCAAATGGAAACCGATCTTCAATGGCAAAAATCTGAAAGGTTGGGATGTGAAAATACGGGGTTATGCCCTCAACGAAAATTTCGGCAACACCTTCCGGGTGGTAGACGGGAAAATGCAAGTGAATTATGAAGCGTACTCCGACTTTAAAGAACAGTTTGGACACATTTTTTACAAAAAACCTTATAGCCACTACATCGTAGCGGCGGAATACCGCTTCATCGGCCAACAAGCGCCCAAAGGGCCGGATTGGGCCTTTCGCAACAGCGGCATCATGGTGCACGGCCAACCCGCCGCAACCATGGGCAAAGACCAGGATTTTCCCATCTCCATTGAAGTGCAACTTCTGGGACAGGACGTAAACATCAAGGCACCACGCACCACCGCGAACCTTTGTACCCCTGGCACCAACGTCGTGATGAATGGCAAATTGTACACCCCCCATTGCACCAATTCCAAATCCAAAACCTACTACGGGGATGAATGGGTACGCGTAGAGGTGATGGTCTTGGGCGATTCCATCATCAAACACATCGTGAATGGGGATACGGTATTGACGTATTACAAACCACAAATTGGCGGCGGCACGGTCAGCGGTTTTGATCCTGCGGTCAAAAAAGATGGCCAGATGCTTACCTCGGGAAGTATTTCGCTGCAAAGTGAAAGCCATCCGGTGGAATTTCGTAAAGTGGAAGTGATGGATTTGGAGAAGTATTATCGGAAGAAGAAGTGAAGAGTGAAGAGTGAAAAGTGAAAAGTGCAGAGCATGTACACCAATTGTTTTTCAACTGCTATCGATTTTTTTTTCACTCTTCACTCTTCACTCTTCACTCTTCACTCTTCAACTTCAACTTCAACTTCAACTTCACTTTTCACTCTTCACTTTTCACTCTTCACTCTTCATGCAAGCCATTTCACTTTTCGAACTCCAATCCTTCCTGCGCCAGGTCGTTGCACTGAATTTTCCAGATGCACTATGGGTGCGTTGTGAAATTGCACAACTGAGCCAATCGCGGGGGCATGTGTACCTTGAATTGGTGGAAAAATCCGAAAATGAAAATGAACCTACGGCTCAGGCTTCGGCGGTCATCTGGCAAAGTGCGCAGCGGCGCTTACAAAGCAAATTAGGTGCCACCAATTGGAAAGCCCTGCTCCAGGTAGGCGCTGAGCTCCTGCTGCGGGTAAAAGTGGAACACCACGAGCGCTACGGCCTCAAACTGATGGTGGACGACATCGACCCCAGTTATACCCTGGGCAAACTGGAACAACGCCGCCGCCAACTGTATGAGCAACTGAAGCAACAAGGACTGTTGGGCAAAAATAGAGAATTGCCCTTGCGCCCGGTTTTGCAGCGCATCGCCGTGATTAGTTCTGAAACGGCAGCGGGCTATCAGGATTTTTTGCAACACCTGGGCGAAAATGCCTACGGCTATGCCTTTAAATCCAGCTTATTTTCAGCCGCCATGCAAGGTGCCTTGGTGGAGGCTGAGGTGTTGAAACAATTGCGGGCCATCCGCCGCCGGGCAGCTAGTTTTGATGCTGTAGTCCTCATTCGGGGCGGTGGTGCCAAACTGGATCTCGCGGGTTTTGATAGTTTCGCTTTGTGTGAAGCAATTGCCAATTTTTCCTTGCCGATTTTGACCGGGATTGGCCACGATGTAGATGAAACCTTGGTGGATCTGGTGGCGCATACAGCGCTGAAGACGCCCACGGCGGTTGCTGATTATTTGCTGCAACACAACCTGCATTTTGAAAGCCAATTGTTGGAGTTGAGCCAGTACCTACGCTACCAGGTGACTGAAAGTTTACATTCGGCGGAATTGGAGCTCAGCACCAGCATCCAAGCCTTACAAACTGCCCCTCAACTGCTTTTAGCTCGGCATCAGGATAAGTTGCAGCGCATCGCGGCGGAGTTACCCCTCGTTGCCCGCTACCAACAACGCGAGCAAGGACAAAAAATCGAACAGCTGGAGCAGATTTGCCAATTGTTGAGCATTGAAGGGACTTTGCAACGGGGCTTTGCGCTGGTTTCCAGAAATGGCAAGCCGCTTGCTTCGGCGCAGGATATTGTGGCTGGGGAAATGTTGGAGACTGAATTTAAAGATGGGGTGGTGTTGAGTAAACATGAGTCATCCCGAATTTTTGGGAGAACGAACCGCGAAAGCGGTTGAATTTTGAATAGCCCCGGACGACCGGGGCTATTCAAAATTCAATCGCTCAGCGATTAGATTTTAGCCCGATTTTGGCTTTTCAAAAATTCGGGATGACTCATGTTTCCAACAATTTTTATCTTTGCTCGCTATGGAAACGACTTACGAAAGCGCTTTGGAAGAACTTCAACAAATCACGCAAAATTTGCAGGAGGGCAAAATCGGCATTGACGAGTTGGCTGTGCAGTTGCAACGCGCGGCTGAACTGATTCGTTTTTGCCGCGACAAACTGCGCAGCGTGGAAAAAGACATTGAAGGGCTATTTGAAGAATTGACATAATGGCAAAGGGGCGACAAAAAAATAAGTGTTCATTTTGCCACAGGATTAGTTAATTAAACGGTTCATTTTAAGTGTATTAACTAATCCTGTGGCCTAAAAAAATGAACACTTATTTTTGCCCCACTACTAATAATCACATGGAAAGGGTTTATCTCGCTACAGGTAGCAACATTGGCGACAAATCGGCTCATCTGGCCAAGGCATTGGAGCTTATCGAAGGTTACGTTGGCGACATTGTACAAGTCTCCGGGGTGTACCGCACTGCCGCCTGGGGCATTGAAGACCAACCGGAATTTTTGAACCAGGCGATGGCGGTAGACAGCAATTTGGAGCCCGAAACCTTGTTGTTGGCCGTAATGGACATCGAACGCCAAATGGGGCGTGAGCGCCGCATCCGTTGGGGGGAAAGATTGATCGACATCGACATTTTGTTTTATGGAGATCTGGTATCCCAATCCCAACGACTGACGATACCGCATCCTTTTATCCAGGAGCGCAATTTTGTGTTGCAACCGCTACTTGAAATTGCACCGGATTTTTGCCACCCTGTTTTACAAAAAAGCATTCGTGAACTGGCGGCTGCCTGCCCCGATCCCCTGAAAGTGGAGCGGATTTGAACGACCTGATTATGAACGACACCTTTCCATACCAGTTCATCGCCATCGAGGGCAACATCGGCGCTGGCAAAACAACCTTGTCCAATCAACTGGCCGCAGAGTACGGCTGTCGCTTGATCCTGGAACAGTTTACCGATAATCCCTTTTTGCCACTCTTCTACGACAATCCCGAACGTTACGCTTTTCCAGTTGAGCTATTTTTTATGACCGAACGGCACAAACAGCTCCAGGAAGAATTGTCCCAAACCCACCTTTTTCAGCAGTCCATCATCGCCGATTATTTTTTCATCAAAACCTTACTTTTTGCCAAAAACAACCTCAAAGAAGAAGAATACCGCTTGTTTCAAAGCTTGTTCAATGTACTGAATTCAACCTTTCCCCGGCCCGATTTGTTGGTTTACCTACATCGCCCGGTGGAAAGATTGATGTACCAAATCCGCAAACGGGGCCGTGCATTTGAGCAAGACATCAGCGATGCCTACCTGGAACAAATCCAAGCCGCCTACCTGGAGTTTTTCCGTACCGAAAATTCTATTCCGATTCTGATCATCGAATTGGAAGACCTCGATTTTGCCAACGAAGCAGCTGCTTATCAACAAGTCAAAGACTTGATTTTCCAAACCTACTCCTCGGGTGTGCACCGAAAAGTAGTGGGGCAAAAATAAGCGTTCATTTTTTCTAAGCCAGTGGATTAGATAAGAAACTTAAAATGAACCGTTTACTTATCTAATCCGCGGGCAAAATGGAACACTTATTTTTTTATCGCCCCAAAAAAGTCTAAAACATGACCTCATTAAAAACCTACAATACTTTTGGAGTAGACGCCCTGGCACCCGAGTTGCTCGTAGTCGAATCAGGCGAACAACTCTTGGAACTGTTGAGTACGCGTGCCAAACGACCCTACCTCATCCTCGGTGGAGGCAGCAACGTGTTGTTTCGCCAAAGCCCTGGCGGTGCCGTCCTGCTCAACCGCATCAAGGGTAAGGTAGTTGTGGAGGAAACGGATAGTGAGGTTACGGTTGGTATTGGGGCTGGTGAAAATTGGCACGAACTGGTCCTGTGGACACTTGAGCACAATTGGGGTGGCCTGGAAAACCTTTCCCTGATCCCTGGCACCGTGGGTGCTGCGCCCATTCAAAACATTGGCGCTTACGGCGTTGAATTGAAAGATACCTTTGCTGGGCTGGAAGCCATCGAGTTGAGAAGTGGCGAGGAGTTGGTTTTTTCAATGGAAGATTGTGCCTTTGGCTATCGCGATAGCTACTTCAAAAGGGCGGGCAAGGGCAAATATTTCATCACCCGGGTGTATTTGACCTTGCAAAAACAGCCAGTGGTCAACGTCTCTTACGGCGCGATCAAGGAGGTACTACAAGCCGCTAACATTGATCAACCTACCATTCAGGATGTAAGCAGAGCGGTGGTGGAAATCCGCAGTTCCAAATTGCCCGACCCGGCACTCATTGGCAATGCGGGGAGTTTTTTCAAAAACCCGGAATTGGAGGCTGAGCGGTTCTACCGCTTAGAAGCTGAATATCCCCAAATCCCTCATTTTTCTGCCCCAGGAGGCCGGGTGAAGGTGCCCGCTGGCTGGCTCATTGAACAGTGCGGCTGGAAAGGACAACGCAGGGGCAATGCTTGCTGTTATGAAAAACAGGCGCTCGTGCTGGTCAATTTAGGAGGGGCTACGGGTGCAGAAATTTGGGCACTGGCGCAAGAAATTATGGCATCGGTTAAAGAAAAATTTGGCGTGGTGTTGGAGGTAGAGGTCAACGTGATTTAACTATTCCGGGTGTATGGTTTCAAAATTCCCCGTTTTTCGATTTTTCCGCACATTGTCCCAATGGAAATAACGGCCATTCATTACCACATATACTCCAGGGGGGAGCATTTGCACAAAGGCTAGTGCACTACCCATGTTGAAGAACCCATCCGAAGAGGTGCCAAAAGCATAAGGGATCATGGCACCGGTAAGCACAATGGTTTTGTTTTCAAGGTTAGTATTGGCCAGGTAAGTTGCGGTTTCGACGATGGTATCGGTGCCGTGGGTGATCAAAATCTGCTGGTGGGCATTGCGCTGGCAATTGTGGGCAATGATGGAGCGATCGGCATCGGTCATCTGCAGGCTGTCGATCATCATCAGGGTCTTGACGTCCACATCGAGGGTGCAGCGCCCGGTGACCAACATTTTGGGCAGGTGGGTGTCCTGGAAATACAATTCTCCCTTGATGTAATTGTATTCTTTGTCGAAGGTGCCGCCAGTGACGAAGATTTGGATCATGGTATTGGGTATAAAAACGTAGAGACGCAAAATCTTGCGCCTCTACATTATTCAATATCCCACAAATTTAGGATTATTCTACCTTAAACTTGGCATCATCCAGGCCCTTATTCCATTCGATGGATTTGACCTTGAACTCCAAGGGGAAAGGTAATACTCCGGCAATGACGACTTTGCGCGGCACAAAAATGCCATTTTGTTCTTGATAATCAGCAAACTCAGTGGTTTGAGTGCCTGCTTCGTTGACTTCAACGTTTTTGACCATATAGCCCGTTTTGACATCAAAGAAAGTGGTCTCTTTGTTGCCTTGCGGGTCTTCGATCACCACTTTGTGGGCTTCGCTGCCATTCACGGCTTCGGTGCCTTTGTAGCTGAGTTTGTACCCCAATTTTGCGTAGTGCAATTCGGGGAAAATTAATGCATCGCCCGACGCTTTTTTCAGCTCTTTTTCACCCATCGCCGCAGATTGGCCTTGCTGGGTTACTTTGCCACTTTTGCCATCAAAAACCTGCGATTGTACCTCATTGCCCATGGCGGTTACGCTGATTTTGACTTTGCCTGGGTCTTTTTTCATGGATACCATTTCCAGGGTCATGCCTTGTACACTGGCTTCCATACTCATGGATTCATCCACGATGGCCATCAATTTTTCCTTGCCACCAATGGCCTGGATGTATTTATCGATGACTTGCTCTGCACTCATCCCACCCACGGCAGGAGCGGCAGGAGCTTTAACCGGATTGCCATCCGTATCGTAATAATTGACCGTTCCGAAGGCTTTCAACTTATCCACCACATCATCCTGGCTGCCTACCACTACAATGTGTGCATTTTCAGGGAGCAGGTATTTTTGGGCTGCGGCCTGAATTTGCTCAGCAGTAATTTTGCTCAGGCGCTCCAAGTAAGTGTTGTAATAATCCTTGGGCAGACCATAGCGTGCAGTATTGAGTGCATAATTGGCAATGGTTTGGGGTCTTTCCAAACGCATGGCAAAGGTGCCCGCCATCACGGCCTTAACGCGACTCAACTCTTCTGGTTTTACCAATGTCTCGCGCATCTTTTTGAATTCTTGCATGAACTCCACGATGGCGCTGTCGGTTACTGCATTGCGGAAGCTACCCGAAGCGGAAAAATAACCCACTTCAATATCGGGGTTGACGTTTGAATAGGCACCGTAGGTGTAGCCCTTGTCTTCACGCAGGTTTTGGTACAAACGACTATTGGCGTCGCCACCAAACAAAGTATTCATCACAATTACGGGCAAATAATCAGGTTGACTTGGCTTGAGCTGGATCGGGTAAGTAAAATCGATGACGGACTGTACTGAACCATCGCGGTTGACAAAATCGATCTGCTTTTGTTTGGGTGCAAGGGGTGCTGCAAAAGGGGTTTTAGTCACCGTTCCTTTTTGCCATTTGCCAAAATATTGGGTGGCTTTAACCAGTGCTTGAGCTGGCGTGATGTCACCTACCACAATCAAGTAGGAAATATTGGGCTTGAAATAAGTAGCATAATATTTACGACACTGCTCCAAGGTGATTTTACCTACGGTGGCCTCGGTGCTCAACTCGCCATAAGGGTGGTTTTTGCCATAACGCACCACATTGGCTACATTCCCGGCAATGGCATCAGGTTCATCTTTAGCAGAAGCCAAGGCAGACAAGGTCTGTTTTTTCAGTTTGTCAAACTCCTCCGCTGGAAATGCAGGATTGAACAACATGTCACTCATCAAAGCGAGCACCTTGTCCTGGTGTTTGGTCAAACCTGATCCAAACAAACCCGTAGCGCTGGAACTGATGTTGGCGCCGATAAAATCGATGGCTTCGTCCAGTTGGGCCTTGGTTTTGGTTTTGGTACCATTGCTCAAGAGTGAGCCCGCCATTTCACCTACCCCGGCGTACTCACCTTCGAGGTTAAGTGGGGCATCAATGAAGAGCTGAAAGGATACCTTAGGCAGTCTGTGGTTTTCTACCACAATGACTTTGAGCCCGTTTGGCAATACGTTTTGTACATAATTGCCCAATTGAATTTTGGGTGCAGGAAGAGCGGCTGGTGCCTTTTTGCGAAAATCTTCCTGTGCTTTCAGGTTTAAACTCAAGCCTAAACCCAATAAAAAGCATATTCCGTAAATGATGTATTTTTTCATGTTTTGACAGTTCTTCGGGTTAGTCAATTATTGTTTTTGTTCAGGCAGCCAATAAAGCACTACGCGGTTGTTTTTGTCCAGGTATTTTTTGGCTACCCGCTGCAAATCCTCACGCGTCACCTTGAGGTAACGGTTGATGTTGGTATTGATCAGAGTGGCATCGCCGTAGTAGGTCTCAAAATTGGCGAGGTTTTCGGCGATTCCTTCCAGGGTGCTGTTTTCGTCAACCAGATCGGCTTCGAGTTGGTTGCGCAGCTTTTGGAACTCCGTTTCTGGCACCAATTCGGTTTTTACCCGTTCAATTTCAGCATTCAAGGCTTCCTCTACTTTGGCAGGTGCGATACCTAAACCCGCAATGCCCAAGATAATGGAGGCGCCGGGTTGCTCCAATGGTAGCGAAACCGACTGTGCGGCAACGGCCAGTTGTTTTTCATCTACCAGCGCTTTATACATCCGCGAAGATTGACCACCCGAAAGCAGGCGATTCAACATTTGCAAGGCATAAAAGTCAGGGTCGGTTTGAGCCGGCGTGCGGTAAGCCATAAAGACCCCAGGCAATTGTACCTTGTCAAAAATGGTATCCCGAACTTCAGTCCCCAAGGCAGGTTCAACGATGGTTGGGCGATAAATCGGACGAGTCCCTTTGGGAATGGTCGCGAAATACTTTTCGATCATCGGTTTGATCTGCGCTGGATTAATGTCACCAGCAATGGTCAACACCGCATTGTTCGGCACATAAAAGTCTTTGTAAAAATTGACATAGTCCGATTCGGTGGCATTGTCCAGGTGCTCCATCGAGCCGATGGGCGTCCAACGGTAAGGGTGTTGTTTGAACAGGCGTACGGCCATTTCTTCCAAAAAGCGGCCATAGGGTTGATTGTCGATGCGTTGACGGCGCTCTTCTTTCACCACCTGGCGTTGGGTTTCGATGCCTTTGGTTTCTACCTTGGCTTGCAACATCCGTTCGGATTCCAACCACAGCGCTAGTGGCAACTGGTTGGAAGGTAAAATTTCGTAATAATAGGTACGATCCTGGCTTGTGTTGGCATTGTTGACACCACCAGCACCCGAGAGGTATTTGTCAAACTCACCGCGGCCTACGTTGGTAGAACCTTCAAACAGCAGGTGTTCAAAAAAGTGTGCAAAACCCGTGCGTTCCGGGTTTTCGTTTTTCGAACCAACATGATACAGAACGGACACCACTACAATTGGGGTAGAATGTTCTTCGTGTAAAATGACCTTGAGGCCGTTGCTCAAGGTATAACGTTCGAATTTTACTGGGTTCAACTGAGCGTTGGCCAAAAAGGGCAAACTCAGGACGCATAACAGCAGGGAATACGTAATGCGCATAAGGCTGATTGGTTTAATGGAGAAATAAAGTGTCTGGATTATACTATAAAGACAAATCCAAGCTTAAAAGTTGGCATAAGAACGCTGTTGTTGTAAATTCTTGGATGAAAAATTGAAAAAATATCGACCAAAGGAGGTTAAGAAGAAGTTGAGGAAGGTTGAGGGAGGTTTAGGCTCCGCAAGCGACTTAGACATCGACATGGTCAAAATCGCTCGCGGTAGCCTAAACCTTCCTCAACTTCCCTCAACCTTCTCAACCTCCCTTCAACTTTTCAACTTTTTTCCGTAACCTTGCTCCATCCAATACCCATACCCATGCCAGACGTAAAAATTGAAGCCTCCTGGAAAGCCGCCTTGGCCGAGGAATTTGAAAAGCCTTATTTTCAGGTTTTGATTGATTTTTTGAAAAAGGAAAAAGCCGCTGGGAAAGTCATTTTTCCTCCTGGGCCGCTCCTATTTAATGCCTTTGAACTGACGCCCTTGGCCGCAGTCAAAGTGGTGATTTTGGGCCAGGACCCTTACCACAATCCCGGCGAAGCCATGGGCCTGTCTTTCTCCGTGCCCAAAGGTGTAAAAACGCCTCCGTCTTTACAAAATATTTACAAAGAACTGTTGGCGGATCTGTTAGTTCCCATCCCCAGTCACGGTGACCTGAGCAATTGGGCAACCCAAGGGGTGTTTTTGCTCAACGCCATGCTATCGGTGGAAAAAAGCCGGGCTGGTTCACACCAAAGTTCGGGCTGGCAACACTTTACGGACGCGGTTATCCGCACCCTCTCTACGGAACGGGAACATTTGGTCTTTATGCTCTGGGGCAATTTCGCCAAGAAAAAAGCGGCCTTGATTGATGGGAGTAAACACCTGATCCTGGAAGCGGCGCACCCTTCACCCTTGGCAGGTGGTGCCTTTTTCAACTGCAAACATTTTTCCAAAGCCAATGCTTATTTAAAAGAGCATGGCATGGGAGAGATTGATTGGAATGTGTAAGGGTTTTACCTAAAGATGTCCGCTACGACCTCATCCCTTTTCCCTCTGCTGATCGGGATTTTTACTGTACCAATCTCCAACATGTTTCCATCCAGCGCACTGACTTTGGTTTTGGCGACGATGTAGGATTTGTGAACCCGGCTAAACTGTTGTACCGGGAGTTGTTCCTCCAGGTTGCGCAAACTTTCGAGGGTGACGTACCTGCGGTTGCCGCTGCACACAAAGCGGACGTATTCTTTCAGCCCTTCGATGTAGAGGATGTCTTCCAAAAAGACCTTGACCAATTTGCCATCCACTTTTAGGGATAAAAAATCTGGGGCAGTAGTGCTCTCTCCGGTGCTTCCTGACTGCCGGGCATTCAGCAGCTGTTTGACTTTATGCACGGCCTGTAAAAAACGTTCAAAGGGGAAAGGTTTGAGCAAGTAGTCGACTACATTGAGGTCATAGGCTTCGATGGCGTATTCGGTGTAAGCGGTGGTGAAAACGACTAGGGGCGGATTTTGCAGGGTTTTGAGCAGGTTATTGCCACTCAGGACTGGCATCTGGATGTCGAGAAACAACAAATCAACCTGACCTTGTTGCAAACGCTCCAGTGCTTTCATGGGTAATTTCTCTTTGCCGATTAATTCCAAATCGGGCACTTGCTGGACGTAGGCTTCCAACAAATTGAGGGCGAGGTATTCGTCGTCGACGAGTAAAGTGCGGATCATAACTTCAGCTTTAAAGTTACTTCAAAGTTGCTGTTCTGGTCTTGGATTTCAAAATGATGAGCTCCGGGGTGCAACAACTCCAGGCGTTGGCGCAGATTGTCTAGACCGATCCCGCCGACATTGTCTTTTTGCACGTGCTGTACATCGTCCTTGCTGTTCCGGGTTTTAAAATGTAGCCAGCCTTTTTCGGTACTCAATTCAAGCTGAATGTAGGCTTTTTCATTCAGTTCGAAATCGGCGTGCTTGCAACAGTTTTCGACCAAGGGAATCAGCAACATGGGTTCCAGGCGCAGGCCTTCAATATGGCCACTGACTTTAAACGTAATGTCGAGCGGCGTTTCACTGCGCATGCGAAACAGCTGTAAATACTGCTCAATATGGGCAATTTCGGTTTCCAGGGGTATTTGTTCGGCTTTGGAGTCGTACACCACATAGCGCAGGAGTTTGGAGAGTTGCATCACCATATCCGCCGTTTGGGGCGAGCGCACTACGGCCAGTGAATAGATGTTATTCAGGGTATTGAACAAAAAATGTGGGTTGATCTGGGCGCGCAAAAACTGCAATTGGGCCTCGTTTTGTTTGCTGATGATGGCCATGTTTTGTTGCTCGTGCCGAAAACGAATCTCCAGAATTTGGTAAAAGGTACTGACCAGCAGCGTCAGGATATTGGTTAAAATCGCGCCTGCCCACCACTTATTGCCTTGGACCAGTAGAACTGCATCAGGTTTGATTTCCGGAAACAACTGGTTCAAATTGACCCGAATAGCGGCAATGCCTATTATCAGTAAGGTTGACCACAGCAAAAACTGGATGTAATGGTTTTTTTCAAAATAGCGCTCCACCAGCCAAAGGTTGGCGTAAAAGAGCAGCGCCATGGGCAGCAAATTGCCGAGCCCTCTCGAAATGCCAATACTCATTGCGCCAAATAAAGGTTGAAAAACCCAGGCGTAAACCAGAATCAAGACCACCCAAACGCCAATGTGAAAGGCGACTTTAAGGCGCTGATTGTTCAAAAAATGGGAATTCGTTGTCATTACTTGAATGTATACTTCCAAAATTACACAAAGGAGTGCGCATAACCGGGCATTTTCAACCAACAGTCAGAATTCTTCAACGAACCCAACTATCCGTACTGAATAAAAAAACTCAAAACTTGTAACTCTACCCATTCATTGAAGGTTTTTTACACTTGGTTGAACATATTTTGACCTCAGGATCCAAAGGGGTTGTTTTGTGGCATCGAAATCATTTTTCACAACCAAAATCAACCATAAAAAATATACCATGGATTATCTCATTGAACATTTCGGTCTGTTGCCTGGCTGGTTGCTGGGGTCAATGGCCATTTTTATGCGGTACCTGATTTTTGCAGGTACTGCTTTTTTGATCTTCTACGTGCTTTTCAAACGGCGATATTTCGGGATAAAAATTCAGCAGACTTCTCCCAAAACCAAGCACATTGCCAATGAGTTGTCGCATTCTATCGCCACGGCATTCATTTGGGGCACGGTTGGCCTGGGTATTTATTGGCTGCGCAAAAATGGGTTCACCCACATCTACCTGAACATGAGTGAATACGGGCTGGCTTATTTGTTCTTTTCCTTTTGGTTTCTGGTGTTTTTGCACGACACCTACTTTTACTGGATGCACCGCATGGTACACCACCCCAAATTATTTCCCATTTTTCACCGGGTACACCATATATCTTTTAACCCTACGCCATTGGCTGCCTTGTCCTTTCACCCCCTGGAGGCCATTCTGGAAATTGGGATAGTACCCCTGATTGTATTGGTGATGCCTTTTCACCCGCTGGTCTTATTTTTGTTTGCCACCTGGTCTTTGTTGTTCAATGTAATGGGGCATTTGGGGTATGAGATTGCACCCAAAGGTTTTGTGGATCATCCCTTTTGGAAATGGTTCAACACCCCTACACACCACAACATGCACCACGCCAAGGTACACTACAATTTTGGCCTGTATTTCAATATCTGGGATCGCCTGATGGGCACGAATCACCCGGAGTATGAAAACACGTTTAATCAGATTAAAAATAGGGTTTAGGGAGGTTTAGGAGGTTGAGGGAGGTTAAGGCTACCGCGAGCGATTTTGACAATAGTCTTGTCTAAGACGCTCGCGGTAGCCTTAACCTCCTCAACCTCCCTAAACTTTCTCAACCTAAAAAACCATCCACATGAAATCCCTAATGATCCTGCTACTTAGCCTGCTGAGCACCATTGCCCTGAGCGCTCAATCCCAACAAAGCAAAACGGAAAGCCCTTTTGGTACACCTATGGAGCGAGCCAAACTCCAAACCGAAAAAATGAAAGCGGCCTTGCCCCTGCGGACCGACCAAATCGACAAAATTTATACACTCAACCTCAAATATGCCAAGATCATGCAAAAAGAGGTTTTTGATCAAGGGGCTTCTCAATGGACCATGTACACCAAAGGCAGTGAAATCAACAAGCGCAAGGAGAAGGAGTTGAAGCCTATGCTCAGCGAAGCGCAGCTGAAAAATTATGAAAAACTGAAGGCGGAGATGCGGAAGCAAATGCTGAATGGTGAAAAGCCACGGAGTTTGGATGATTTTAAGTGAGGAGTTAGGGGCTTAGTCTCAAATAAGCTAAAGCGACATTTAATTAGCACAAAGAATAAAAATAGAGGACACAGAGGACACAAAGTTAGACGTTGACAGTGCTTTGCTTTGTGTCCTTGGTGCCCTCTATTTTCCCTTTGTGATTAAATAATATCGCTTTTGGTAAAGCAGGGTTAAAGAAATGCCAGAAGGCCCTTTTTCGTGCTTATCAATAAAACATCACCGCCGTCTTCGGCAATCGTTTTTGGATTTGTTTTTGCTTTTCCTTGTCAAATGGCTCAGCGTCGAGAACGAGCATCGTGAGATTTTTTAACCCAAAAATACTCTCTGGTAATTCTTTCAAAGGATTGCCCGAAAGCCACAATTCCTCCAGTTCTGACAAGTTGCCAACTTCTGCGGGAATACTTTCCAGTTTGCAAAAAGTCAGGTTCAATTTTTTGAGCTTTTTGCACTGTTGAATGGCGGAGGGTAGGGAATTGAGTTCTACGTGCATACAATTGAGCTCTTCCAGATGCTCAAGCGTAAAAACCTCCGCAGGTAAGTCATAACCATCGGAGTAATCGAAAGAAAGAATGATGTTTTCCTGCTCCAGGAAGCTGGTAAAAGATTCAAAAAACAAGGAGCTTGAATCTCTGCCGTACAACTCAAGCCATTCCGTCCAAATGCCCTGGAAAGTGGTATCCCGGGTTGCACTTCTCCGAATGGGTTTGCCTTCACGAATGCGTTGAACCAAATATTCAAAATTCCATTGATCCCGCACCGGGTTGTAAATTTCTCGCAATAGCAAATTAATTGTTCCTTCATTCCAATCAAACCATTCCGCGTAAGGTGCGTTCAGGCCGATGTCGTGGTCCATTGAAATAACATAAGGTACGGCAGTTTTGCCATCAATTTTGATGGCGCCATCGTTTCCACCACCCAGCAGTGCATATTGGATAAGGGCATCCCCGGTGATGCGTTGGTGTGCATTTCCAGCCATGAATACCTTGGTCTCAAGATTGCCCAAAACCAGCAAATCGGGCTGACTTTTAGTGAGTGTAATGGCTGAATCCACTTTGAGGTTGCCTTTGATCACGATTATGTGTGCCAGTTTTCCCCATTCCTCATCCTGTAAATTAGACATCACAATGTTTTCGCCTTCAATCACCGCCACTTTCACCTTACCCGGTTTGCCATGAAGCTCCATGGTGCCCAGGCGTTCCGAAATTTTGAAACGTTGCTCAGCTTCTACACCGTTAATGAGTGATACTTTTCCTCCACTAAAGGCAGGCCATTTGACTTGAGCAGGGGCTTGGCAACCCATCAGCAGCAGAATAAAACTGTAAAATGAAAATTTCATAGGGATATAAGGTTTTTTAAAGAGGTGTAAAAAGCAGCCTTTTTTGTTCCATATTAAAAAAAAAGTAAAAAACTTTTTTCCTGACGCGGTTTGGCAAGGCTTTTGGTTAAGAATCCCCGGTACCTCCTCCTTTTTTAAAAACCGCAAAAACATAGATATGGCAAGAAGACTAACACTTCTGCTGCCACTACTCTTGCTATTGCCTTTGCTGAGTTTTGCTCAGACAGAGCCAATCAAGGCCAGGGTATTGGTGAAGCTAAAAGAAACGACCACACCAGCGCAATTCATGGTCGAATTTGCTACACAAAGCCGGGCAGGTGGCGGAGTTTGGCTGGAAAAAGCGCTGAGCACCCGCTCCAATGTACACCTGATGATGTACGACTCTACCACGATCAACGCGGAGGAACTCCTGTATGAGTTGAGTCTGCAAGCCGAGGTAGAAGAGGTCACCTTTGATTATTACGTGGAAAACCGCACCGACCCCGACGATCCCAACTTACAAGAACAATGGGGTCTGGCGACCATCGAAGCCCAAAAAGCCTGGGCCATCTCCACGGGTGGGGTCACTGCGCGAGGCGACACCATCGTAGTGGCGGTATTGGACAGCGGCTTTGACGTGGACCACGAAGATCTGGCCGCCAATATCTGGGTCAATCGAGGTGAAACCCCCAACGACAACAAAGACAATGACCGCAACGGCTACATCGATGATGTGCAAGGCTGGAATTTTATCCGCAACAGCAACAAACACCAGGTTGAACAACATGGTCAATCCGTAGCTGGAATCATTGGTGCGGTTGGCAACAATGGCATCGGGGTGACGGGCATCAACTGGCACATCAAGGTGATGGTACTGGAGGCTCGCCTGGTTTCGGAAATCATTTCCGCCTACGAATACATCCTGGAGCAGCGCGATCGCTACAACCGCTCTAAAGGCAAAGACGGGGCTTTCATCGTAGCCACCAACGCGTCTTTTGGCATCAACCGCCTCTTCTGCAAGGATCAGGTCATGTGGGGCGACATGTACGACAAAATGGGCGAAGTAGGCATCCTCACCGCCGCCGGTGCAGCCAATAATCCCTGGGATGTGGACGAAGTGGGCGACATGCCAACTACCTGCCCCAGCGAATACCTGCTCACGGTGCTCAATACCACCGAAGTGGATCAGCGCTACGTAGGTTCGGCTTATGGCAAAACGTCGATTGACATGGGCGCCCCTGGGCAAAACTCCTTTACGACCAAACCTTTTGGGAATTACGGGAGCTTCAACGGCAACTCGGCGGCAGCGCCCCACCTCGCAGGGTCGATTGCACTGCTGTACAGTGTGCCTTGTAATGATTTTGCCCTCAAAACCTTGGTTGAGCCCTCGGCAACGGCCCTCCGGGTCAAGGAGGCCTTGATCAAAGGGGTAGATGACGTGGAAGCGCTGAAGGAGCTCACGGTAACGGGTGGTCGCTTGAATGTGTACCGAAGTATGGAGCACCTGCGCCAGGATTGTCGCACGGTGCCCGACGACTTCAAAGGCATGCTGATTTATCCGAATCCGGCGCGTTCCAGTATCACCCTTTCGGTGGATCAGCCAGAGAAGAGCCCGATTCAGATTCGGGTCTTAAATACTTTGGGACAACCCATTTACCGCAAAGTGATGGACGTGATGTTCCCGGGAATTCAACAGGAAGTGATTTCGGTGGGCGATTGGCCAAGGGGAACTTACTTCGTGGAGGTGTTCATGGGGAAGGAACGGAAAATGGGTAGGGTAGTGGTGAATTAGTGCGTTACCTGCCTTAAGTGATTCCTTAAGTGTCTGTGGTTTCTTAGGTGGTGAAAAAATCTTTTCTTTCACCACCTAAGAAACCTAAGGGCGATAAAAAAATAAGTGTTCATTTTGCCAGAGGATTAGACAAGTAAAAGGTTCATTTCAAGTGTCTTATCTAATCCTTTGGCTCAAGGAAAATGAACACTTATTTTTGCCCCACTACTAAGGCACTTAAGAAGCACCTCAGAGATGCGCTATTTAATCCTTTGCGCCAAAACCTCCCCACCGTTCAGTGTGGTAAAAAATCGGTTTGTATCGATCCAATAAGATCTGCGGGCATCACCAGTAATCGCCAAACCACTCTCCTCATTCGGCACCACCACAAAGCCTCCCTTCCCATTCCCCTTTAACCAAATCCCCCGCGAAGCATCCTGCCTGCCCATATGCCCTTCATTGGCGTAAAAATTGCCCGTAGCCAGAGCATCCAAGTGCCCATCTCCGTCGACATCTTTTACCAGGAACCCAAAAATGGGCGATTGTTGCGCCAGCAAGGGCAAAGGCTTGAGTACAAATTGCCCATTGCCTTGATTTTCGGCATAACAACTCCGCAGTTCCTTGGCTTGCAGCTCTTGCGCATCGGCACGCTCCTTTTTGCTGAACAAGTCGGCAAAACCCACCTTCGCATAATCGGCATAAAGTGCGTATTTTCTACGAAACTGTACCATCTGTTGGTTGAGCGCATCGCGAGGCAGGGCGGGCACACACTTGCCCTGGATAAAATACCCCATGATGGGATCAACCTTGCCATCTTGATTAAAATCTTTGGCCAACATTTCGATGGGTTCGGTAGGGGAGGCCCGGTAAAAAGTATTCAAGCCTTCGTTGCCCAACAACAAATCGGGGTCGCCGTCCTGATCAAAGTCACCCGCGGCCAGGCTATTCCACCAGCCTTCGGAGTTGGGCAGAGTTTTGGCCACGAAACGACCTTTTTGGTTTTCCAAAATGGTAATTGGCATCCATTCGCCCACTATTACCAGATCAATGTCCTTGTCCTGATCCACATCCAGGGGCAATGCGTCACAAACCAATCCCAGTTGCTGCAATAAAGGCGCTACGGTCTGGCTGACGTCCGTAAATCGACCGCCGTCGTTGCGCAGGAGATAACTGGCCGCAGGCAATGGGTAAGTCCCCGGGATTTGGCGGCCCCCAATGAACAAGTCCAGGTCGCCATCGTCGTCGTAGTCAAAGGGACGAACGGCTTGGCTGCTTACCGCGAGGGTAGGGAATTGATTGGTTTGGGTAAAATGAGCCTGTCCGTCGTTGAGCCATAAGATGGGTTGATAAGCGGTTTTGACGGTCAAAGCTTGTTCGTTGCCACCACCTACGCTCAGAATATCCTGATCACCATCTCCATCGGCGTCAAAAATAGCGAGGTCACCCGTTTCAAACTCTGCTGTATTTAAACCGGGTAGCGCTTTGAAGCTGCCATTTTTTTGCTGGAGAAAAATATTGCCAGGACGACCCCGGTACGCATTGCCAAAAACCACATCGTTCAAGCCGTCACCGTTCAAATCGCCCACGGCAGCAGCCGGGCCATTTTTGGAGCGCATTTTGTGCAAGGCAAAGGTTTGGTTGAAATCGTTGAAGTCGGATTGCTGGTGCTGGTAGGGGAGGAGTTGAGGGAGTGTTTCAAATATTTTTGCAGTGGGTGCTGCATTTTTAAGCTTTGGCTTTGCTTCCGTATGTCTAAAAACTAGGGTTTGATTGGCGGCAACCTTGTACCTGGTTTCCTGGAGGTTTTTGCCCCAAAATACCTGTATGGAGTCAACAATTTGGTTTTTGCCCAAACCAATCAACACCCCTGCTTCAACCGAAGACAAGTAGCCCCGCACCGGGAAATGTTCATACAATTGGGCTTTGCCTTGAGTCCAAACTTTTACGGTGGCACCAATGCCATTCCGATTGCCTTCCTGCCCCTGAAAAGCCACTTTGAGGTAATTTTGCCCTTGCCGTTCACGGCTTTGATTTTTAAATACCGAGGCTTCAGCATCAACATTGTTGACGACCAAATCCAGGTCGCCATCCTGATCCAAATCGGCATAAGCTGCCCCATTGGCGTAGGACAATTCGTCGAGTCCCCAGGCTTTGGCGACGTTCTCAAACCCCAAATCACCCCGATTGCGATAAGCACAGTTGCGCAATTTCACTTCAGGCACTTGGGCCAGCAGTTTTTCCCGTACTTCGGCCCGACTGGCATCACTGCCAAAATAAGTGGAGCCCTGGTAGTAATGGATAAAATCCAGGTCGGTGATGTTTTTGCGGTAGCCGGTGGTGATGAAGATGTCTTTGTGGCCATCCAGATCCAGATCGCTGAGTAGGGTAGCCCAGCTCCAGTCGGTTTTGGCCACGCCCGCCAGCAGGCCCAAATCGCTGAAGATGGGGCCTTGTGCGTCGTTTCCGGTATTGATTTGCAACATGTTGCGCATGTACTGCAATTCGTAGCCGTACTCAGGCGCAATGCTCAGTTCTTTTTTGTCGTAATCGTGTTTGCCCAACATTTGTTTTTGGCGGGCATTGTCTTCGGGCAACATGTCCAGTTGAAATACATCAATTTTGGCGTCGTTGTTCAGGTCGGCGGCATCCAGGCCCATCCCAAATTGGCTGGTATGCGCCATAGCGGATTGGATGACGTTTTTAAAAGTCCCATCACCCTGATTGAGGTACAGGATGTCGCTGCTCATGAAGTCATTGGAGCAATAAATATCGGGATAGCCGTCTTGATTCAGGTCGGAAATGGCGAGGCCTAGCCCCAAACCTTCAAAGCGAATCCCGGCCTCTGCGGATACATCTACAAAAACCGGGTGCCCGTCTTTCCCGATGCCTTCATTGCGCAAGAGTTTGTCGGTAGAGGGGTAAAATCCATTGTTCATTTGGCGGCGCAAGGTGGTCGGATTTTGCAAATCGGGGGCAGTGTTTAGCAAAAAAGCGTCCAGATCGCCATCGAGATCGTAGTCAAAAAAAGCACTTTGGGTGGTAAATCCAGCATAGTCAAGGCCATAAGCCTGTGCGGATTCTTTAAAACTGGGACTGCTGGTTTTTTGATTGATGTACAGCAGGTTACGCACATTTTTTAAACCAGGCCCCTCGGCTACGCTAAGGTAAATATCGTCCCAGCCATCCTGATTGATGTCGATGATGGATACCCCGCTGCACCAGCGATCGGTTTTTATGCCCGCTTTTTCGGTGATGGACTCAAATTGGAAATTGCCTCGATTGAGGTAGAGTTCAGAGCTGACCTGATTGCCGGTAAAAAAGAGATCGGGTAGTCCGTCGCGGTTAAAATCACCGACACCTACGCCGCCACCGTTGTAAAAATTGGTGAAGCTGAAGGCGTTCAAGGTAGCGTCTGGACTGAGCTGGTTGTTGAAATGGATATTGGAGTGGGCTGGGGTGATTTTTTCAAAAAGTAGATCTGCTTTTTTGCAGCCGAGGAGGCCACAAATTGCCAGGACAAACAATGATAGATACAGGTTGCGTAGTGACATAGGAAGAGTTGATTTTTTGGCCTATGCAAACATAATAGTGAGTTGATTATTAGGCAATTGATTTAATGCATAATTTTTTGAGTGACGAGTTCCGAATACATGACTTATGAGTTTAGAAGTGAGCTACCGCAGCGGCTCAGACCAAGGCTGTGTCTAAGTAACTGCGGTAGCTCACTTCTAAACTCGTAAGTCATGTATTCTAAACTCGTAAGTCAAAAAAAAAGAAAATTATCAATTACCTGATAACCAACTCCCTTCAAGTCTTCTAAAAATCAATACCCCCCTTCCAGTACGGAAGGAGGGCATTGTTCAATAATGGTTCATTTGCTTATAGTTCATGCGTAGTACCGCCTAGGTAGTGGGGCAAAAATAAGCATTCATTTTTCCTGAGCCAAAGGATTAGATAAGACACTTGAATTGAAGCGTTTACTTATCTAATCCTTTGGCAAAATGAACACTTATTTTTTATCGCCCCTAGTAGCCCGGATTCTGATCCGCTTGTTCAATGTTTGGGTTATTATCGATCTCAGTTTGTGGGAGCGGCAATAACTCGTGTTTGTTGGCTACAAAGAAAGAGATAGGCTCAGTTTTGAGCTTTTTGTGCTTGCGCCAGCGCAGGATGTCAAAATCGCGTACCTGCTCGGAAGCTAGTTCTACAAAACGCTCGTGTTGCAGCGCACGAAGAATTTCATCCTTGTTGTTGCAAGGATAATTGCTGGTTGGATACGGTGGCATTTGTACCGATGCACGGGCGCGAACCTGGTTCATCAGGCTGATTGCAGCAGCTGAATTGCCCGCTTCGTTTTCGCATTCGGCCAACATCAGCAGTACATCGGCATAACGCATGATGCGCATGTTGATGCCACTCGTAAAGAAGCCATTGTCGACCTTGTACAGAATAGAGTATTTCCGCCAGCTAATTTTGACCGTTTGGCCGTCTACAACTGAGGTATTGCCTTGTACCCGATCATCGGTCATGGTGCTGGCACCATTGTTGAATTTGTCGCCGGGCTTCCAGTAAGACATATCGTAGCGTGGGTCATCCTTGGCATCGCCTTTAGAAGCCCTCTCGTAGTCGTTCAAAATTTTATTGGAGGGGATCAGGTTGCGCCAACCCACTGCGGAATACTCCTGCGTACGTACAGTTTCTTCTTGTACTGCCGTACCGTCGCCATCTCCACCCCAGTTGTAAGCACCACCAGATGGAGCATACACGACTTCGAAGATAGATTCAGTATTGAATTCTCCTTCTTCGTTCGTGAGATCGAGATAATTGTCCACCAACTTGTACAAGCCGGAGCTGACAATTTTTTGCAACTCAGTTTTGGCATTGTTGTAATCACCCAACTGTAGGTAAGTACGCGCCAGAAGCATTTGTGCAGCGTGCTTGGTCGCACGGCCTAAATTGGCCGCAGTATAGGTAGCAGGCAAGGCAGTTTCAGCAGCCTTAAGGTCGCTAATGACCAGGTTGTACACATCCTGCTGGCTGGAACGCGCCTTAGAACCTTCTACAGATTTAGCGTATTCAGTATACAGTGGAGCGCCACCCCACAAAGTGGCCAGCTCATAATAAGCCCAGGCACGCAAAAACCTGGCTTCACCCACTACACGGGTGCGAACTGCATCAGTAATGCCGGGTTTGGCAGCAGCGCCAGCTTCAATGACAACATTGGCACGGTGGACGACGCGGAACCAACCGGTAAAAACCGAATTGGACACGGAGTTTCCTGCATCGTTTACCCCATTGAGCAATTGCGCCCGAGGGGTCTCCAACTGACCACCGCCAGTGGCCACCTCATCACTGCGCAGGTCATGGAGGAAAAACCATTCGCGGGATACCAAACCGTTGTGTTGAACCAAGGCGTAAACTGCATTTACGCCCGCAGTGAGTTCAGCGTCATTGTTGAAATAGGTATCCAACGTTACCCCGTTTGGGTTGACTTTATCGAGCACCTCATCATTACAGCTGAGAGTCAGACCCAGGATCATGATGCTGGTTAAAAAAGCAATTTTTTTCATAATGAATTGAGTTTTTGGTCAGGAGGAGAAGACCCCAACTGACAGGGCAAAGCATTATTGTTTTTTAGTTAAAGCCAAGATTTACACCCAACAACACGGTACGTGCCTGTGGGTATTGACCATAATCGATACCATTGTTGAGCAGGTTATTGCCTCTTGAAGCCACCTCAGGGTCAAATCCAGAATACTTGGTGAAAGTCAACAAGTTCTGGCTGGATACGTAAACACGAACCCGGCTGAGCACATTGTTGGTCATTTCCTTCAGGCTTTCGCTGGAGAAGGTATACCCAATGCTGATGTTTTTGATCCGCAGGTAGGAACCATCCTCAATGAAACGGTCGGAGGTACGGGTGTTTTGGTTCGGATCACCACTTACTGCACGAGGTACATCGGTGTCGGTATTCTGTGGCGTCCAGGCATCCAAGACGTCCGTACTGGCGTTGAAGAGGCGCAGCATACCTTGACCAATGACTTTGACACCATTGTAAATTTTATTGCCATTTACACCTTGCAGGTAAACCGCAAAATCAAAGTTTTTGTAAGTACCGCCCCAGTTCAAACCATAGGAGAATTTAGGCAAATAGCTACCCAAATAAGTACGGTCAGTGCCATCAATTTTACCATCGCCATTCAAGTCCTTGAAACGAATGTCACCAGGCGCAGTAGACGTGTTTTGATAAGGCGCATTGTCGTTGCCCAGGGCATTGGCCGCAGCTACCTCAGCAGCACTTTGGAAGATGCCATCTACCTGCCAGCCATAGAACGACTGAATAGGTTGACCTGCTTCGGTACGGGTAATGTCAAAACCACCAAAGTCGGCATTGTTGCCAGAGTTGATGGTAGCATTGGGCGTTGCGAGGCTCAAAACCTTGTTGCGGATCATGTCAAAAGTACCCGTCAAACTCCAGTTGAAATCGGTGCTGCGGTGGTTGTAGCCGAGCGCGAGTTCAAAACCGGTATTTTGCATACTTCCTACGTTGGCCAGAGGGCTAGAAGAGAAACCCAATGATTCAGGTAGTGGAACGCTCAACAGCAAGCCATTCGTTTTACGCTTGTAAAATTCGGCACTTACGTCGAAACGGCCTAAAGACAGGTCAAAACCAATGTTGCTCATGGTCGTTTCTTCCCAGCTCAAGCCCGTGTTGCCCAAGCGGTTGAAGTATGAGCCCAAGTTGGTGGTGGTGTTGCCAAATGGGTAAATGGTATTGTTGGCCGAAATGAGTGGTTGCCAGTCGTAATCACCAATGGCATTGTACCCCGTTTGACCGATGCTGGCCCGCAATTTCAGCGAAGAAATGGCTGTAATCGATTTCATAAATGGCTCTTCGCTAATGCGCCATCCCACCGATGCAGATGGGAAGATACCCCATTTGCGGCCTGGAGCGAATTTGGAAGAACCGTCCCGACGAATTGAAGCCCCTAACAGGTATTTTCCGGCGTAGTCGTAAGTCAAACGACCAACATAGGAGATCAACGAGTTTTGAGACAAAGAGGAAGAACCATTCGGGTTGGAAATCCCCTGCAATACTTGAATGTTGTTGTCAGGGCGTTGACCACTGGCTGAGATGCCTTCCGACTTGGCATCCTGTTTTTCCGCTACCGCAATGATGTTGACATTGTGATTGCCAAAAGATTGATCAAAAGTCAACTGGTTGGTAAATACGGTAGAGAAGAAATTATTCCGGTTTTCAGACAGTGCGGCAATGACACGGCTACGGTTGCCATCGTTGTAGATGGGCAAGAAGCTGGTAAACTGGCCATTGGCAAAATCAGCACCCGCTACGAAGCGGTATTTCAGCCAATTGGTGAATTTCACTTCGGTGAAAAAAGTACCCAGCATTTTTACCCCATTGTCGCGCTGGTATTGTTGCTCCTGCTCCGCGATGCGCAGCGGGTTTTCAGGGTCGGTAGCGTCCAAACCTTGAGCAGTAGTACTGAATCCACCAATTTTAGTTGGGTCACGTACTGGCCAGTAAGGGATCATCCGCATGATATTCTGGATCTGAGTACGGCCCCCACCGTCACGCTCCAAACGGCGCTGATCCGTAGCAACCAACAGGGTTTGACCCAGGGTCAACCACTTGGCCACTTTGTGATCCGAGTTGATGCGGAAACTTTGGCGCTGGTAATCGGTAACAGGCATGATCCCGTCCTGGCTAAAGTAGCCCAAAGAGGTGTACACCCGGGATACATCGTTGCCACCAGAAATCGACAATTGGTGATCCGTAATGGGTGCGGAGCGGAACATCACATCTTGCCAATCCGTATCGGTTTGGCCAAAAGTGGTACTCGCGCCGTCGTAAATGGGCGTATTCAGGTTGGTGAAGCGACCGGGTACTGGCTGATTAGACGCAGTCAGCAGGGCGGTACCATAGCGGATGTACTCGTCGCGATTGAGTAAATCAAGGGTTTTCCAAGCGGATTGCACTCCATAGTAAGAATCCAGATTCACCTTCATCTTACCGGCAACTCCTTTTTTTGTTGTGATCAAAACAACTCCGTTGGCTGCTCTTGAGCCATAAATAGACGCAGCACTCGCATCTTTGAGTACTTCCAAGGACTCAATATCCTTTGGGTCGATGTTGTTTAAGCCGCCTGCAGGCACACCATCAATAACGAACAATGGATTGGGGTTCAAACTGATCGAACCAATCCCCCGAATGCGGATGATCGGATCCGAACCGGGGCTACTGTTGTTGGTGACCGATACACCAGGTACCCGCCCTTGAATGGCCTGGGTCAAACTGACGACCGGTAGCGCTTTCAAGTCTTTTTGGGTTACCGAAGATACCGCTCCAGTTAAGGACGATTTCTTTTGGGTACCGTAACCAACTACAATCACTTCATCCAGGGCTTTACCTTCTTCCAGGACCACATTGATCGTAGTACGGCCATCAATAGCCACGCGGATGGTGCTGAAGCCTACAAAGCTAACGATCAGTGCACCGTTGCGGTTGGCATCGGCCAAGTCCAGGCTGAATTTGCCGCTGGCGTCGGTGATCGCGCCCTGAGTGGTGCCTTCCAACACTACTGAAGCGCCTACCATAGGCTCTCCACTTTTGTCAGTCACCATGCCTTGTATCCTGAAATCAGGTTTTTGGATGGTGATCGGCTCTATTTTGGGCAGGCTTTCAAAATCCTGCTGCTCGTAACGCTCCAGAGGCGTTTTGCTCAGCAAAATTTGTTTTGACCCAAAAACTTCGTAACGAATGGGTGTTTTTTTGAACACCCGATCCAGGATTTTTTCCAGACTTTCGTCCTCGGCCTGGATGCTTACTTTTCTGTCGGCTTCAATCTGTTTCGGTAAGTAGGAAAAACGAACGTCGGCTTTCTTTTCAATCAGAAATAGTACCTCGCATAGTTTTTTGTCTTGAAGATTGAGACTAAGCTTTTGCAATAACACCTTCTGAGAAAAAGCAGGGTTAGCGTAACCCATACCCGCGAAAAGCCCAGCCAGAATGATTTGAGCAAGCGAGATTCTCATGAGCTGAAGCAATTTTTCACGGTGCAGTAGATTTTTTTTCATGCCTCTGATGTTGGTTAAGTTAATGAAATTTTGTGATAAGCAAAAAGTTAATGTTTGTTCGTGGCACAATGGCGACATTATTGGCAGCCATTGCTGGATATAACAATTTGAGCATCAACCATTTTAAAGGAAGAGCTCAAAAGTTTGCAAATGATGGATAATTTGTCGTGCAGGTTCTCTTCGTCAAAAGAGGTGGTCATGGTGCAGTCGCGCATCACCACTTCGTCGTAGATGATTTCCAGGCCGTAGGCTTTTTCGATGGCGTCAAAAACCTGGGAGATTGGAGCATCCACAAAGCTGAGTTTTTGCACTTCGGCTTTGCTGATGACGAACTTGGGGGCTTCAACGATGGATTTGACGAGTCGATTTTCAGCGCTGAGGTATTTCACCCGTTGGTTGGGGGTAAGGATCACGCTCGGCCGATCTAAGGTTGAATTCGACGCGATCGGCGCTTTTTTTTCCGCGTAAACGGATACTTTCCCCGATAATACGTCGACTAAAACGTTTTTTGAGTCTTCGGCATTTTTGATGCTGAAAGAGGTGCCCAATACTTCGGCAGTCAATTTGCCTGCGTGTACAATAAAAGGTTTCTGGGGATTTTTAGTCACATCAAAAAAAGCTTCACCATGCAGGTGTAATTCTCTTTTGGTTTTATTGAAGTTCTTGTTGTAAATCAGGCTACTTCCCGGCTTTAACACGACCAGAGAGCCATCGGCCAGGGTGATTTTTTGATCAGAAAAAGTGGTGTTTTTGAGTTCGATCCCACGTTGGGCAACGGCTGGAGGGGTTTGATCGGCGGTCTTAGTTGCTGGGGGGGGCAAATCAAAATGGCTCAGCCATACAAAAGCCAAAAGCATACTAGCGGCAATGCCCACTATCCAAGCCATGCGGGTGATTCGGCCAGTCGTTGAATCATACATCTCCTGGCGGATGTTGCTCCAGATTCGTTTGCCTATCGTTTGGGATGCTTCATCAGGGGCATTGTGCTGATGAAACTCCAGCTGTGTGTCATACCAAGCTTGAATTTTTCGGTCCTCTTCGGCAGTGGTTCTTCCATCAAGGTAACGTTTGGACAGTTCATTGAACTCCTTTTGGGTCATTTCAACATAGTTTAAGGTTTATCAATTCTCAGACTGATATGACTTTAAAGTGTCTTTCAAAAATTTCAGTGATTTGGTCAAGTGGTATTCTACCGCCTTTTCACTCAGGTTGAGGTGCTTGGCAATTTCCTTGACGGGTTGATTCTCATAGCGGCTGCGCCGGAATACTTCAGCGCTTTTTTCGGGGAGTCGATTCAGGGCTTTTTCAATAGCGGAGGTCAGTTCTTTGAAGTTCAGGATTTGGTTGCCATCGGGGGATTCTTCCAATTCTTTGAAAAGCAGATACTCCTGGTATTTGCGGTAACTGAGCTGGGATTTGAAGAAGGTGTAGACCTGGTTTTTGATGGCCACAGCGAGGTATAAATCCAGTCGTTTGATCACTACCTCAGTTCGGCGGGTCCACAAACTCAAAAAGAGTTCCTGCACCAATTCCTCTGCATCGGCAGCGCCCACCTGATGCGAAGCCCAGGTAAATGACTTATACCAGTAGCGTTGATAAATTTCTTCATACGCCATGATATTGCCTGCTTGCAACAAGTCGACCAGTTGTTTGTCAGTAAGCTCTTTTACCCCCATAGTTGTAATCAGTTGGCTTGATTTGTAGCGCTCTCTTTTACTAAGTAGAATAAAGTGCCTATATCCCTAAACGAAACACAGGAAAAATTTCGTGGAAATGAATTTTTCTTTTGGAAAATTCCTAAAATGCTGGCTTGAGTATTGATAATGTAGGGTTTAGGCGGTTTAATTATTTTTTGGTGATTTGAATCAATTTGAGCAAAGAGCTTTTCAGCAAATCCGTTTGCGTCCACAACAAATCGTGCTTGGAGCCGGGCACCAAGGTCAAACTCACCGAAGCCGCATTGACCAGATTTTTGGCCGCAAAAGGCGCATTTTCAGGGAAAATCAAGGTGTCATCGATGCCCTGCAACAAAATGACCTTGCTGCGGATCCGGTACCAGAGGGGAACCATTTTTTCTAATTCAGTCTTATGAGAGAGTTTTTCGGCATTGGCGGTGCGGAACGAACCGGGGATAAAATTGCGCAATGACCAATGATGGGTAGGGTAGGAGATCCAGTAAGTGGTTTCGGCACCGGGTTTCAGGGAGGCCGATTGTAGGAGCAGTCCATCCACCAATTCGGGGTAATCCATCGCCAAACGCGCCGCGACCGTGCCTCCATACGAGGAGCCATGCACGATGATCTGCTGGTGGATGGCGCGTTTTTCCTGCAAAATACCCGCAATGAGTGCCGCTTGCTTTTTGACCGAAATTTCGGGATCGCCATACCCGGAATAGCCATAGCCGGGGCGGTCGACGGCCATGAGTTTGGCATGGGCGAGCAACGTGCTGTCGCTCAACATGTCCATCCAGAATGAGGAAGAAGAAGGTGCTCCGTGAATGAACAGGATCAGGGGTTTGGTGGCGTCACCCACCTGTACGTAGCGCATCTCGCGCCCCCACTGCCGGAAATGGGTCACCTTGGGTACGTAAGCAAAGGCGTTTTCGGCGAGTTTGCGCATCATCGTTTCATCGGTCAGTCTTACCTCAACCAAGTCGTAAGTGTAAGCCAAAAATCCGAACAAAACCACCGAAGCGTAAAAGCGCTTGCGGGAAAAAAGTGGGTATAGATAGCGATGTATCATGGCAACATGGGTTAACATGAGTGAATGTGGGTAGCAATACAGAGTAGGTGAAGGACTAATTTGGAACAAAGGATGGTTGAGGAAGGTTGAGGGCTACCGCAGCGACTTAGGCATGTCCTTGTCCAAATTGCTGCGGTAGCCTAAACCTTCCTCAACTTTCTCAACCTTTTCTCAACCCCATTTTCCAAAATACATTTCTTTGGCCACAAAGTCAAGTGAGATTTTTTGGACTTTTTGATCGCCAGATTGCGCGAAAAATAAAAATAGAGTACATTTGCCGGGCGAACGCGAAAGGGCGTTTGGTTCAAGTTTGATTTGGCCCCGTAGCTCAGCTGGATAGAGCAACTGACTTCTAATCAGTAGGTCTCAGGTTCGAATCCTGACGGGGTCACGAAAGCCTCATAATCAAAGCATAGCTGGGTTGTGAGGCTTTTTTTATTGGACACAAGTTTTAGAACTGTTCAATATTTGCCGAAATCATAAAAAATGGGTAAATTGACTGGCATAAATGCACTTTCGGCATGACTCAAAATCTAAACGATAGAAAATATAGGCTTATCCAACAGATCATTAACCTTGAAGATGAGTCTGCTTTGAGCAAATTGGAGCACCAAGTTACCGCACTCCAACAGGTGGATGATTTGCGCTTTTTAGAAGCAATTAAGCCAGTGGGGAAATCCATCACTCTGGATGAAATGATTGCCCACCAACACTATACTCCTCCTACAAAAGAAACCTTTTTTAGTCAAACGGAGGAATTGGAGTGGGATGAATCTTTGGAAGAACTCTTGGAAATGCTGGATTGATGAATTATTTGCTGGACACCAATATTATAGTGGCTTATGTACGCGATACTGAGGTGACGCGAAAGCTTGAAACAAGCTTAAACCTGCTAAATGGAACCCATAATCTGGTTGTTTCCGTAGTATCACTTGGAGAAATTCGTGCCATTGCCAAACGAAATAAGTGGGGCGAGAAAAAGATTAAAGCAGTAGAAAACCTCATCGACGGTTTTTTGATC
>NZ_JBGSLK010000027.1:0-1974 GCF_041740695.1 Haliscomenobacter sp.
TCATGAGCTTTTGCACTTTCGTTTCCTCCAGCACAATCACAACGGCTTCAAGCTGATCGGCATCTTGGCTTGTGTGGCTCTTCCATCCACTAGGTTTTTTTGCATTATATTTACCGCACGCCTCGTGGCGCACCAAAGAAAGCACAAAGAAACACAAAGGACACAAAGTTAGACGTTGACGACGCTTCGCTTTGTGTCCTTTGTGTCCTCTTTTTTTCCTTTGTGATAAAGAAATGTTGCTTTCGTGATGTTTTAAGAAATTCGGGATGATCCATGTTTCGGTTACATCTCTTACTCCTTCTGTTTGGGATTGAGGAAAAATTGTATCCCCAGATCCAAGCCTACTCGCAGCGATTCGTCATCAAAGTTGTAGTTCACATTGGGAGCCAGCTCCAAAGCAAGATTTGAGTTAAAAAAGCTGTTCAAACCCAGTGCCAGAATGGCTCGTGAAGTTACTCTATTCTGTTCCAGTTCATTAAATTTAGCCTTAATCCTATCGTATTGATATGCGCCACTAAGAAACAAGAGCCGATGCTGATCCGTATTGAGGTAATACCGAACCCGCGGGCTAAGCCCGATGAGGGTTGTACTAAAATCCTGATTTCCGGATAGCCCCAAAGCCACTGCACCCCCCAGGCCAAAACGACTGTTTACGAAGTAGAGCAAATTCGGGGCAATGGTCAAGGAGTTCACATTAGCGGCTCCTGGCCGGGGCGAAGTGATGCCAAACTGGGCCCTGGCGCTGGTTCCACCTATCAACAAAGTGCCTCGTTGCAAATTCGGCAGGGCGGTTTTGCGCGTGCCCCTCATTTCAGGGTTGAGGTAAACATTGAGGCTGGTGGATAGGCCGAGTTGGGTATTCCTCCTGATTTGGAAATCCGGCTCAATCACAGCCAAATAAGCATCCAGTCCGATACCTGGAGCCAAAAAGTGGGTCAGGCCCACACCTGCGTTGGCTCCGCCAAAGTTGTTCTCGCTGGAAAAGAGCAGGTTGAATTGGGCATTTACAAAAAAATGATTGTTGGACGACTGTGGATTCAGGTAGTAGCGGGCAAATGGGGCAAGGCCAATGGCATTGCCATCAAAAGCGTCGTTTTTGCTGTATAGGGATGCGGTTACACGGCTTCCTACCAATAGCCGTTTGGAAAAAAAATAACCAAATTCGGGGGAAAAGTTCAAACTGAACAGGTCCTCTACGGGGCCAAATTCTTCGAAATAGCTTAGCCCGGCTAAACCTTGAGCTACCGGTAAAGGACTATAAATAGACCCACTGGCATACCAGGTGCCTTTACTAAGTTGTGCGTGTACCCATAAAGGACAACACAATAACAAGACAAGTGAAAACAGTGTAAATCGTTTCATGTGTTAATTGTTTAAATGATTTTCAATCTATAATGCATCATACGTGATACTATCCAACCTGAGAAGAGCGCTAAAAAGTCTATCTTTTATATTGAGCGTAAATTGTTAGATTTAGTTGCCTTTTGTATTTCTTTTTATTGTTTTTTTGTCGGTATTTTATCAAAACACTAAAACAAATGACCCATTATTTCATCATCCCCGGTTTAGGGAACTCTGGCCCCGAACATTGGCAGACTTACTTTGAACAGACCCTACCGAATGCGCAACGCATCCAGCAAAAAGAATGGGATGCTCCCGACTGCCAGGACTGGCTGCAAGCAATTGAAACGGCACTACAAGGTTATGATTTGACACAAGTGGTTCTGATTGCCCATAGCCTGGGCTGCGCTACAGTTGCACATTGGGCCAGGCGTTATGGGCATACCATTAAGGGTGCACTGCTGGTGGCTCCGAGCGATATTGAACAACCCGTGGTAACTATTTAGCAGCCGCCTTCGGCGGCTGCTAAATATGAAAATAAAAAGTATCTTAGGGCATCAAAAACATTGAGTTGGAGCTACCAAAAACAGTCGAAGGCTGCCACGTTGTGATCAATCAACTGCTGTTGATTAT
>NZ_JBGSLK010000028.1:0-56297 GCF_041740695.1 Haliscomenobacter sp.
GCTACCGCAGCGACTTGGACAATGCCCTTGTCTAAGTCGCTGCGGTAGCCTCAACCTCCCTCAACCTCCCCAACCTTCTCAACTTTCAAAGCTATCTTATGAAGGCAGAATTACACGACAAACCGTGGTTCAATACCCCCACTATGCACCCATTCTGGATGGGGGTGATTGGTTTTTTGGTCAATCTATTTGGCCTCTTTTTTCTAGGCTGGAAACTTCAGACGGTGATCTGGTTGTTGTGGTTTGAGGTGATTTTTATTTTGGCGGCCAGTTTGATTCGGGCCTTTTTTGCCTTACAGGGGCAGCCATTTTTCACGAATCTGCTTTTTCGGATTTTCTGGACGGGAGCGGGTGCCGCTATGGGCATTGCTTTTTTAATGCTCACGGTCACCTTTACCATCAATGGCATTGATACCGACAGCATAACTAGCAGCAGCATGGTAGGCTTACAGGCACAAATCATTGTGTTGTTGTTGAATCACCTGGCTGGGCTGGTGTTGAATTATTTCGCAAACGAGAGTTTTAAAACCGCTCACCCGACTGAGGAGTTGATGAAAACGTTTGTGTACCTACTGGTTTTGTTGGCCATTATTATGCCCGTGACCATGCATTTGTTGCCAAAATATCCGACCTGGTCGGATTCCAAGTGGGTAGGATTGGCAGTGGCTGGCGCAAAATTTTTGGTGGACATGGGCTTTAGCCGGGCTGGTAGGACGAAGGAAGTGCAAGTGAGCAATCAGAATTAATTCGATTCAAAGGTGGGTTGAAGCAGCTTCGCTGCTTGTTTTTAACACGACGACGGAACGACGACACGACGATTTGGCTACCGCCGCAACATGACGCAAAGCGTCATGTTCTTTAAGCGCGAAGCGCGAAAATCGTCGTGTCGTCGTTCCGTCGTGTCGTCGTGTTAAAAAAATTTGGCGAAGCCGAATCAAAAAACATCGTGTCGAAACCCTACGCCGAAGCCTTCAACTCATTCACCAATTCCGTCATCATCTTTTTAGCATCGCCAAAAAGCATCCGGGTTTTAGGGGAATAAAACAGCTCATTTTCAATGCCCGCATAACCCGAGCGCATACTCCGCTTCATGACGATGACATTCGCAGCATCTTCCACATCCAGGATCGGCATGCCGTAAATGGGCGAAGTAGGATCGGTTTTGGCCGCAGGATTCACCACGTCATTGGCACCCACTACGAGCACCACATCCGTCGTTTTGAACTCAGGATTGATCGACTCCATTTCCACCAATTTATCGTAACTCACATTGCTTTCTGCCAGCAAGATGTTCATGTGCCCTGGCATCCGCCCGGCTACTGGGTGAATGGCGTATTTGAGTTCTACACCTTCCGCTTCCAGACAGATTTCTAACTCATGGCAAACGTGCTGGGCTTGCGCCACCGCTAATCCATAACCCGGCACGACGATTACTTTTTTGCTGTACTTCATCAAAATCGCCGCATCCGAAGCGCTGACTTCTTTGATGGAACCCGTGATCGTTTTGCCCGCTGAGGCTGCCTTACTTCCGCTGCCAAAATTGCCCAACAGTACATTGGTCAGGGAGCGGTTCATGGCTTTGCACATCATGACAGTGAGCAAGGTACCCGCACTGCCGACCAGGATACCGCCAAAAAGCATCACCTTATTGTCGTACAAAAAGCCACCGAAGGCAGTTGCCACCCCGGTAAAGGAGTTTAAGAGCGAAATCACCACCGGCATGTCGGCACCCCCAATCGGAAACACGAACAACAAACCGTAAATCAAACTCAGGCCCAAAATCAGGTAAATGAAAGCAGGATTGCTCAAATAGCCTCCCGCCATCCCGACCTCCAGGCCGACAATGGCGAGCAAAACCACCATGTTGATCACTTGTTGAGCTGGCAGGTGTAAGTCTTTGATCTTTTCTTCCAGTTTGCCAAAGGCGATCATGGAACCCGAAAAAGACACCGAACCAATGATCAAACCCAGCAGCAAAATCACGATCCTGGCGGAATCGCTACTTGCAGTATGGTGCAAAAAATGATCGTATTCCACAATCGAAATCAAGGCCGCGCAGGCGCCCCCCATTCCGTTGAAAAAGGAGACCATTTGCGGCATCTGGGTCATTTGTACCCGTTTGGCCATCAAGGTTCCGATGATGGAGCCAAGAATCAAGGCCCCAAAAATCCAGGGATAGTTTTTTACCATCACCGATTCGTTGAGGAAAATGGTACCCACAATGGCGGCAGTCATCCCCACGGCAGCGATCGTGTTGCCTCGCCGAGCCGTGCTGGGTTTGCCCAACAGCTTGATGCCAAATACAAAGCTGAAGGCAGAAAGGATATAGATTAAATCAAGAATTGATAGTTTCACGGCGGCTTATTTTTTCTTTTTGAACATTTCCAACATGCGGTCGGTCACTACAAATCCTCCTACTACGTTGAGGGTACCCAGAAACACGGCAATGAAGCCCAGGATGGAGGCGAAGAGGTTTTCTGCTTGCCCCATCACAATGATGGATCCAATGATAATGACGCCGTGAATGGCATTGGCCCCACTCATCAGCGGGGTATGCAACACGGACGGAACTTTTCCGATGAGTTCAACGCCCACAAAAATCATCAGGACGATCAGGTAAATCATCAACTGGTGATCGGATATGAATTGAAAAATTGCTTGCATCTGATGTTTGTTTAGGTTGAGGGAGGTTGAGAAGGTTGAGAGAGGTTGAGGCTACCGCGAGCGTCATTGTCAAAACCGCTCGCGGTAGCCTCAACCTTCTCAACTTCCCTCAACCTTCTCAACTTATTTTAGAATTTGGCCATCGCGGCAAATGAGGGTTCCCGCCGTGATTTCATCGGTCATGTCCCATTTGAAGCCCTCATTGCTGGCCAAATGGGTCACAAACGCGTACACGTTTTTGGCATAACTTTCACTGGCGTTGGGCGCCAGCATGGACGGTAAATTGGAGTAACCGATAATTTTTACGCCGTGTTTCACCACTATTTTCCCCACTTCGCTCAGCTCACAGTTGCCACCCTGTTCTACGGCCATGTCCACGATGACAGAACCTAATTTCATCACCTTGACCATGTCTTCGGTAACCAAAACCGGTGCTTTGCGCCCGGGTACTTGTGCCGTGGTGATCACCACATCGGCGAGGGCGAGGTGCTTTTTGAGGATTTCCCGTTGGCGGGTCAGCACATCTTCGCCGGCTTCTTTGACGTAGCCCCCTTCGATTTTTACGCCATCTCCAGTATCAAAAGAAATGAACTTGCCCCCGAGGGATTCCACTTCTTCTTTGGTTTGGGGCCTAATGTCGGTCACTTCCACCACGGCACCCAAACGCCGGGCTGTACCGATGGCTTGCAGTCCGGCCACCCCAGCCCCAAAGATGAGCACTTTGGAAGGTGTAATGGTGCCCGCTGCAGTCATCAGCATTGGAAAAATTTTACCCGATTCGTTGGCGGCGATGGTTACGGCTTTGTATCCGGCGAGGTTGGCCTGGGAACTCAGGGCATCCATCGTTTGTGCGCGGGAGATGCGCGGGATGGCGTCCATGCTAAACAGGGCTACTTGGCGGACATTGATCTTTTCTACCAAGGCCTTATTGGTCATGTGGTAAACGAACGTGATCAGGACTGTACCTGCGCGGAGTTTTTCAATCTCCTCCTCGTTGGGAGGGTTTAGCTTACACAACACGTCTGCGGAACTGAATACTTCACTGGCAGAAGAAAGGATTGTTGCACCCGCTTCAACGTAGGCTTCGTCGGAAAAGAAGGAATTGAGCCCGGCACCACTTTCGATGACACATTCAAATCCGTTCTTAATCAATTGTTTGCACACAGTTGGCGATAGAGCAACCCTGTTTTCATCTGGCCTAGTTTCCTTAATGGCACCTATTTTCATAGAATTAAAAAAAGTTAGGTTAGGATCAGAGTTGAAATCAATTACAATGTTAGCATCTATATTGACAAATCCACATTTTTAGGGAAATAAAATTGGGCAAATTCGCGGCTTTTTGCTTGATTGTTTTATCAACGGTACAAAAGACCAATTTTGAGTAAATGTGAATTCAGATGCGAAAGCTAGGCCAATTTGTAGGGAGGAAAGATGAAAAAAAGAATGGGCCACGGTGACAAATTTCACCGTGGCCCATTCTTTTTTTACAGGCAGATAAAAACAGATCAGCCTTCGAAGTGAATCGATATGGTAAAGGTCCGGGAAAGTAACTTTTCCAGTACCGTTGATTCTTGCAGTGCAGGATTATAAATCAAGGTGTTGCCAATGCCTTGGGAAATCTTCAACTCGGGTGAAAAGATGAAGAAAGGGAAAAAGAACTGCATACCAGCCCCATATTCCAACTGAAAGTCGGAAGGGGAAATACGCACCAGCGTTTCGGCCTGTTTAGAACGGGAATCACTCGCCACGTCGAAAGAGTATTTAACGCCAGCAATCACAAACACCCGTTTGTCGTGAAAAGGCGCCGATTTGTACCGCACCTGAAAGGGCATTTCTACAAAAACAGATTCTACAGTGCGTTGGCTGAAATCGCGGAAACGGCTGGCTTTATCGTAATTGATGTTGCGCTCGGCAAAGGAGAGGGTTGGCAAAAAACGAAAATCGAAATAATCACCCATTTTCAGGTTGGTCACGATTCCGAGGTTGAAGCCAGGCCCGGTTACTGATTCCACAGTTTGAATGCTGTCGCTCATCAAAAACTGCTTGGAGCGAAAGGGTTTGAAATTGGAAGAGTTGATCCCCAGCGTAATACCGAAATAGTATGGTTTTTGATTGAAATCCAAAAAGTTGGGGTTGCCACGGTATTTCTGCGCTTGTAGGCTACCTACTGCCAAAACCACTACAACTATTACTTGAAACCCACGTAGATGGAACAAACGCCTAAAGTTAATACGGTGCATCGGTTCGATTTAAATCCAGTTTTCTCAAATATGTTCAGGAATGCATGACCTTCGGGGAATGCCTGCACGGATTCGTACAAGTAGGAATACGCCCTTTGATCATTGGAGGTAAAACGCCCAACCAGCGGCAACAGGTATTTGAAGTAGGCATTAAATATTTGTTTGAAGGGAAAAAGTTTGGGCCGAGAGAATTCCAATACGACAATTTTGCCGCCTGGTTTTAGCACGCGGAACATTTCGGAGAGCCCTAATTCCAGGTTTTCAAAGTTGCGCACACCAAAAGCGGCAGTGACGACATCGAATTGATCGTCTTGGAAATGAAGTTCTTGTGAGTCGCCGTCTTCCAGGCGGACAATTTTATTCAAGCCCTTGTCGCGCACTTTTATCCGACCGATTTCCAGCATCTTCGGGGCGATGTCTACCCCAATGACTTCAGCAGGTTTGATCTTCTCAGCCATAGCAATGGCTAAATCTGCGGTGCCCGTGGCAATGTCAAGGATGCGTTGAGGGTCATTTTGAGCGGCTTCCGCAATGGCTTTGCGCCGCCAACCCCGATCGATGCCCAAAGACAAAAAGTGGTTGAGAAAATCGTAATAGGGAGCAATCCGGTCAAACATGCGGGAAACCTGCTTGGTTTTGGATTCTTGCTCGTTGTAAGGGTTAATCTGACCCATGCTGGAAAAAAATTTGTGCAAAATTACATTAATGAAGCCAAAGAGTAACAGAAACCACCAATTTTAGTTCTAAATCAGTAAATGTTATTTAGGCGGCAGACTTTTTGGAGGCGATTCTCTATTTTCGGCTCTAAAAATGTATGAAACGACTTTTACCTGCATGGATTGCCATTTTTTCCCTTTGTTCAGCCTTCGGAGTCGCCCAAGTTAAATTGGAAAAATCCAGCCTTCCTATTTTTTCCGTCACCCTTGATCAAGGCGCTATCCTCAACCGCAATACGGATGTGCCCGCCAGCTACCAGTTGCGCGCCAATACAACTGGCAAAGACAATACGGTCAACGACCAGCCCAGTTTATCGGGCCGGCTAGGCATTCGTTACCGGGGCAAATCTTCCTTTGACCTCAGCGACAAAAAGCCTTATTCCATCGAGTTTTTGGACGCTAAAGGAGAAGAACAAGACGTAGCCATTTTAGGCATGCCCGGGCATAGCGATTGGGCGCTGATTGGTCCTTTTGCTGACAAGTCCTTGATTCGAGACGCCGTTTTGTACCGTATGGGCCAACAAATAATGCCCTGGGCTCCCAAATACCGGTTTGTGGATGTGCAGGTGAATGGGCAATACCAGGGCGTATTTATGCTCACCGAACGCATCAAACGCAACAAAGTACGGGTCAACATCAACAAGATCGGTACCAAAGACACCACAGGACAAAAAGTGACCGGCGGTTACATCATCGCTCTGGACAAACTGGATCCCGGTGACATCACTTTCCGCTCCGCTTTCAACATGCCGGGCAAAACCTACCCTCCAGATTACCGCGTGGTATACCCGAACGAGGATGATTTGCGGCCCGCCCAGTTGCAATACATCAAAGAGCACATGCGGGCTTTTGAACGGGTGATGGATTCTCCCACTTACAACGATCCCAAAGCAGGTTATGCCAAGTGGATCGATGTGCCTTCCTTTGTCGACATGGTTTTGTTGAATGAATTGTCCAAAAATGTAGACGGCTATCGTTTGAGTACCTATTTTTATAAAGACAATGATGCCACCAATTCTAAAATTTTTGCTGGCCCCCTCTGGGATTACAACCTCGCCTTTGGCAATGCCAATTATTGCAATGGCCAATACCCGGTGGGCTGGGCCTACGATTTTAATAAGGTTTGCCCGGAGGATTATTGGGTGATCCATTTTTGGTGGGATAAACTGGTCAACGACCCTGCTTTTCGGGTAAAAATGAAACAACGTTGGTTTGAATTGCGCAAAAATGTGTTCGCTACCGATCGGGTAATCGGCCATATTGACTCACTGGCCAATGTGATTGGCCCGGCGCAAGCGCTTAATTTTCAATTGTATCCGATCCTGAATAAAGCCGTGTGGCCGAATAGTTACGTGGGTGGTACCTACGCCAATGAAATAACCTATCTAAAAAACTGGACGCGGGACCGCATCACCTGGTTGGATGGTGCCATGGCGGAAATCCCCGATCGAGTTAGCAATGTGGCATTTGGTGAAGTGAAATTGTACCCCAATCCGGGCCGCGAATCGGTTACTTTTGAATACCGTTTGGCTGGTTTGGGTGAAACGGCAGAGTTGCTGATTGTGGATGCGAATGGGCGCGAAGTGTACAGTTTTTCCAAAAAATTCATCGGGAGTGGCCCACAAATATTGCCGCTTGATGTGTCGCGTTTTTCGCCGGGGATGTACTTTTATAAGCTGAAGCCGGGGAATGGAGCACCGATTACTGGGCGCTTGGTGCGGCAGTAAACCTTAGGTGAATCTTAAGTGTCTCAGGTTTCTTAGGTGGTGAAATAATGTGTTCTTTTCACCACCTAAGAAACCTAAGACACTTAAGGCACACCTAAGCAATGACAGATGATTTTTTAAGTCTATAAAATTGTGCTTTTATGTTCAAAAAAAACACCTTCACACCCTACGTAGCCTGGTTTTCATTGTTGTTCTTTCTGGGCAATTCCGCTTTGTTGCCGCCCACCGTTTTGCAAAAAACCGCCGCCCAACCCAATATCCTGATCATCTTCTCCGACGATCACGCTTTGAACGCCATCAGTGCTTACGGCAGCCCTTACATCCAGACACCCAACATTGACCGCATTGGCCGTGAAGGCGCCATCTTCCAGCATATGTTTTGCACCAATTCCTTGTGTGCACCCAGCCGTGCGGCCCTGCTCACTGGCAAACTGAGCCACATCAATGGCCACCGCGACAACCTCTCGCGCTTCAACGCCGGGCAAGACATGTTTCCCAAACGCCTCCAAGCCATTGGCTACCAAACCAGCTGGATCGGCAAATGGCACCTGGAAGCGACTCCGCAATATTTCGATTATTGGACTGTACTACCCGGTCAAGGCCAGTATTACAACCCCGATTTTATCGAAATGGATGGCCAAACCCGCCGCTACGAGGGTTACGCGACCACCATCACCACCGACAAGGCCATTCAATGGCTGGACAAAGACCGCGATAAAAACAAACCTTTTTGTATGGTGGTGGGGCAAAAAGCGCCCCATCGGAATTGGTTGCCTGACACCATGGATTTTCACGCGTTTGATGGGGTGAAATTCAAAATGCCACCCACTTTTTACGACGATTATGCGGGTCGGATTGCCGCCGGAAAACAGGAAATGAACGTTTACCGTGACCTGCGCATCCTGGAAGACCTCAAAGTAGACTATGACCTCAAACGTATGACCGAGGCCCAACGCCGCGCCTGGCAAGCCTACTATCAGCCCATGTCTGAGAACTTCAAACGGCAAAACTTAACAGGCAAGGCACTGGATGAATGGAAATTCCAGCGCTACATGAACGATTATCTAGGCTGTGTGCTTTCTCTGGATCGCAACATTGGCCGCTTGCTCGATTACCTCGATCAGCAAAAAATGCGTGAAAACACCGTGGTGATATACGCTTCGGATCAGGGCTTTTACCTGGGTGAACACGGCTGGTTCGACAAACGGTTCATGTACGAAGAATCGGAGCACATGCCTTTTTTGATGCGTTACCCCAAATTGATCAAACCGGGCACCGTGGTGAACGAATTGTTGATGGGCATTGATTTTGCGCCGACTTTTTTGGATTTGGCTGGTGCCACAATTCCCGCCGATATTCAAGGCAAATCCATCCTGCCTTTGCTCCGCAAAAAACGCAGCAAAGACTGGCGGCAACAGGTATACTACCATTATTATGAAAAGGCGGAGCACAACGTGATGAAACATTTTGGCATGCGGACTAAACGATATAAGCTAATCCGTTTTTACGGAGAGGGCGACTTTTGGGAGTTGTACGATTTGCAAAAAGACCCACAGGAGATGAAAAATGTGTACGCTGATCCGGCGAATCAGGAGCTGATTGTGGACTTGAAGCGGCAGTTGAAGGAAATGGCGGCGGGGTATCGGGATGCTGAGGCCTTAAGCCTAATGGATCAAAACTGATATTTGGAACCTATTTGACCGATTACTAAGCATATACAATCTAAGGTGCTCTAAGGTGTCTAAGGTGGTTCAATAAATATATCGCTTTGGTTTTCATTGCCTTGCTAGTTTTTATTGAACCACATTAGACACCTTAGGGCACCTTAGGAATGATACGCCTAAAAGCTTATGTAAACTAAACTAGAGATTCTCCGCTACGCCGTATTCCTTACCCGGCCAGCACCGGACTCTCCGCATGCGCCGGATAATCCGTATATCCCTTTTCACCTGCCGAATAAAACAAATCCATATTTAGCTCTGTTGACAAGGGCCAATTGTGTTCAAATCGATAAACCAGATCGGGATTGTTGATGAATGGCCGTCCAAATGCGATGAGGTCGGCTAGTCCACTTTGGATCTCGGCTTCGGCGCTTTCCAGGTTGTAGTTTCCACAAAGGATGAGTGCGTTTTTGAAATTGTTGCGGATGAGCTGTTTGATGGAAAGAGGCACTTTTGGTGCACCCATCCCGGAATGGTCTACAAGGTGGATATAGGCAATGTCAAGATCGTTGAGTTGTTTGGAAAGGTAATCGTAGGTATCCTCAATCTCCGGATAATGGGGCATGTCACTGGCCGTTCCGTATGGGGATAAACGAATGCCGGTTTTTTCTTTCCCAATGGCCTCTGCTACCGCAGTCACCACGTCGATCACAAACCGACAACGATTTTTGATGCTTCCACCGAAGTGATCTTTCCGGATGTTGCTGACTGGAGAAATAAATTGTTCCAGTAAATATCCATTCGCGCCATGCAGTTCGACGCCATCAAATCCAGCTTCAATCGCATTTTTAGCCGCATTGACGAATTCCGCTTTGGTTTGCCAAATGTCTTCGGCGGTCATTTCCTGGGGCACGATGAAATCTTGCAATTGTTTCGCATCCGTCCACATTTGTCCTGCTGCCTGGATGGGGGAGGGGGCAAAAATCCGGGAACTTTGGGGCATGTTGAGCGGATGGCTGATCCTGCCGGTATGCATCAACTGGACAAATATTTTACTACCAGCCTGGTGCACCGCCACGGTAGTTTTTTTCCAGCCTTCAATTTGTTTTTGGCTAAACATTCCAGGTATGCGGGCATAGCCAAGTCCGTTTGGTGAGGGTGAGGTACCTTCGGTGATGATCAAGCCAGCGCCGGAACGCTGCTCATAATAGGTCCTCATTAGGTCATTGGGAATGTTGGCAATGGCCCTGCAACGGGTCATCGGGGCCATTACGACGGCGTTTTTCAAAGGGATTGTGCCTAGTTTTTTTGGGTTCAGTAATTTGTAGTTTTGCATGTTTTTTGTTTATGGTGAATTTATTTGATAAGTAAGGGGGGACAAAAAAATAAGTGTTCCTTTTGCCAAAGGATTAGATAAATAAACGGTTGAATTAAAGTGCCTTAGCTAATTTTTTGGCAAAATAAATACTTGTTTTTGCGCCACTGCTAAAGAGTCTTGCTTCGCTTTTTTAGCCTTCTTTTTAAAAAAGCCGCGCAGCAAAAAATTGTGTTGCAATGCTTCCATACTTTCCTCCAATTTTTGTGAACTACCTTCCAGGTTGTCGATGATTCCTTTCATCTGGGTACCCGATTTTTCGTTCTGGATCATAACACCCAAGGGGGTATTGGGATTGCTACTTACGGCCTTAAGATTAGCCACCATGGCTGCGGCATTTTGGCTAGCTTGGTTCAATTGAAAAACCGAAGCTTTTACAGATTTGAACACCGTTGTGTCAGTTGTCAATTCAGATGCCAGGGTTCCTTTTTTATTGAGGCCCGAACTGAAATCTACCAGGGAGTTGACCAGTACCTCCGCCCTGGTCGAGGTGTTTTGTAGGGAAGCAGTAGTGGCATTTAGCTGCTCATACAAGGTGTTTTCGGTCAACAATTTTCCAATGGTGCCTTCGCCTTCCACTATTTTTTTACTGATTTTTTTAAAATCAGAGGTGATGGCCAACACGTTTTTATTGTTTTCCTGGAACATGTTGAGGATTTCCTCTGAGGAAAAAGTTTTTTCAACCAACAAGGTGTCACCTTCTTCCACTGCTCCAGAGCGGGTGGTGCCTCCAACGATCACCAATAGTTTGTTGCCAATGAGCCCATCGGCACTGATTTTGATTCTGGAATCCTTTTTAATGTATTGTCGGTGTTTTGTGTCAATTTTGATGCCCACAGCAACCTGGGATTTGCCATAAAAAGCCAGGCTGCTTACCGTCCCGATTTTCACCCCTGAAAACCAGATGTTGTTGCCCTCTTCCAAGCCGTTTACATCGTCAAAAAGGGAAACAAGTTCTATTTTTCTTTTAAAGGTATCGTGGATGTCGCCGACCATAAAGATAGCGACGACGAGTAGTAAGAGCCCTGCTAAAACAAAGACTCCCACCATTACTGCGTGTTTATTTTGTGGATCTTGCATGGTCTATTGGATGAAATTGTAATTGAAAAAATCTTTAACCTGTTGGTTATCGGTTTTAAATAGTTCTTCAAATTTCCCACTTGGTAAAAATTGACCTTCAACCAGCATGACGATGCGATTGCAAGTATTTTTGGCACAAGTAAGGTCGTGAGTAATGATGATGGAACTGGTATTGTATTTTTCCTGCACTTCGTTGATCAACTCATTGATTTCGGCAGAAGTAATCGGGTCTAAGCCAGCAGTAGGTTCATCGTACAACATGATTTCCGGTTTCAAAATTAAAGCGCGGGCGATGCCGATTCTTTTCCGTTGGCCACCTGACAACTCAGCGGGCATTCGCTCCGCTTTGTCTTTCAAACCCACCGCTTCCAGCGCTTCTTCCACGGCATCTGCTACTTCCTTTTTAGTGAGATGTTTCACATTCATGATCAAGGGAAAGGCCAGGTTTTGGAATACACTCATGCTGTCGTACAAGGCACTGCCTTGAAAGGAAAAACCGATGCGCAAGCGCAGTTCATCCAGCTCTTTTCCGTTCAATTGTTCAACTTCCTTTTCCAGCACATTTAAAGTACCTTTATCTGGCTTCAGCAAACCCACAATAATTTTGATTAGCACCGACTTTCCGGAGCCGGATTTACCGAGTACGGCTACATTTTCGCCTTTGCAAACGGTCAAATCAATGCCTTTTAAAACATCTAGTGTACCAAAAGATTTATAGAGCCCTTGGATGGAGATCACTGGTTCTCCTTTGTTTTTATCCGGTTTACATTTGGTTTTTTCCATGGTTTTAAAAGTAACGTATCCAGTTGGATACCTGAACAATGATCACTTCTTCCAGAAAAACAAGGAACATGGCCAAAACCACCGCTTCATTGGCTGCTTTGCCCACGCCGTGGGTTCCTTTGGTGGCATTGAATCCTTTGTAAGAGCCAATGATGCCAATCGTAAACCCATACACGGTTGCTTTGGCTGTGGCTGCAAATAGATCTACAAAAGTGATGCTCGAAAAGGCGTCCTTAAAAAAAGTGGTGAAGCTGGTCGTTTCTGCAGCGTGTACGTTGATGTAAGAACCCATCAGTCCAATAAAAACACAATACATCGCCAACAAGGGAACCATGATGGTGGCCGCAACTACGCGGGTAACGACCAGATACTTAAAGGGATTGATGGCCGAAACTTCCATGGCTTCAATTTGCTCGGTAACTTTCATTGAGCTCAATTCGGCCCCAATGCTCGACCCCACTTTTCCGGCACAAATGAGCGCAGTCAGGACTGGTCCCAAAGCTCTAATGATGGCAATTCCCACCAAATTGGGCAACCAGGACGCTGCACCAAAATCTTCGAGAGAAGGACGCGATTGTTTGGTAAAAACGATACCAATGATGAAGCCTGTGACAGAAATGAGTGCAAGCGATTTGATGCCAATTTCGTAAGACTGGGTAATGATGGCGCGTAAGTGAAAAGGAGGTACAAATACTTCTTTAAAAAAGCGGAGTACAAATTTATAGGCGCTATAAACGCCTATAAAATATTCGTCAATGCGCTCCGAAAATACAGCTTTTTTGGTTTGGTCTTTAATCATTTGATGCTTGGTCAACTTGTTGATGCCCCCAATTCACATTTACGATGATCTCATTTTTTCTACCCGAGAGTTGATAGGGAGGATTGTATCCCAGAAAGCGGAAACTTCCATAATAGGCAATTGATGCTGCTTTGAGGGCTTTTTCCAACTTGCGGGTGTTTATTTTGATGTCATCTTCGGAAGCAAAGCCACCAAACCCAACAGCAGCTACGAATTCATCGCCTATGGTTTCGAGGATGACTTCCGTGTTGATGGGTTTTGGTAAATTTTCTTGTACATATTTGGCGGGCATCACAAAACTCATCGACGAGGTAAAGTCATTGATGTCCATGTGTACAGGGGAGGTCATGGCAATGCGCAAATTGCGTTCATTCCCTCCAAAAATGTAATTGGCCAGTTTCCCAAATCCAGAACTGCCCAACTCCTGGTAAGTCTTTGCGGATGAAATGACTGTAGCCATGGCCACTGCAGGGTAAAAACGAATTTCAAAGCCTTTGCCCTTAAAAACCATTTGATAATTTTGGGTTGCTGAGATGGCGGAGACTACCCGCAGATACAATTGAAAAAGCAGTAGGGAAGCAATCAGAAGTAGGCTGAGGATTAAAAAAATTTTCATGGGATGAGAGACTGCATTGTAAACGAGTTTTCACAATTCACAAAGATGGCTTGTTTCAAGAGGGAATGTGTTACACAATTGAAAGGGATTGTTGCACAATTCACAGGTAGCTGATGCCACTACCGAATTCAAGCATGCAACCAAAGATTTACCATACATCATTTGATTTGTGCCATTTTGGCCTGCGTTATTTAATGAATTGACCCTTTTGGCCGATTTTTTCGATCAAGGCCATTTCCTTCTGCCTAAATGTCATTCCTGTCCTGCCACTTCCCCCTTTGGCACATCCCTTGCTATCCATTGCTCGTAAACAAGAATTTCTGAGTTCAATCCTGCAACACAATGCAAGAACGAGCTCTTCATAAACAACATAAAGTACAAGAACATGGGAAAAATTATCGGAATTGACCTTGGTACCACTAACTCATGTGTGGCGGTAATGGAAGGGAACGAACCGGTGGTAATTCCGAACGATGAAGGTCGGCGGACTACGCCATCTGTTGTTGGTTTTCAAGACAATGGAGAACGTAAAATTGGTGACCCTGCCAAACGCCAGGCCATTACGAACCCTAGGCGCACAATTGCTTCCATCAAGCGCTTCATGGGTCGTCGCGCTTCGGAAGTACAAGGTGAAATCAGCCGCATGGCCTACACCATTGCGAAAGGCGACAACGACACCCTGCGTGTCGACATCGACGGCCGCATGTATACCCCCCAGGAAATTTCTGCAATGGTACTGCAGAAAATGAAAAAAATTGCTGAGGATTACCTCGGTCAGGAAGTAACTGAAGCGGTAGTTACCGTTCCCGCTTACTTCAACGACTCGCAACGTCAGGCAACCAAAGAAGCAGGTGAAATTGCTGGCCTCAAAATCAGCCGGATCATCAATGAGCCTACGGCAGCTGCCTTGGCTTATGGCCTCGACAAGCGTAACAAAGACATGACCATCGCCGTATACGACTTGGGTGGTGGTACCTTTGATATCTCGATCTTGGACATGGGCGAAGGTTTGTTCGAAGTAAAATCGACCAACGGTGATACTCACCTGGGTGGCGACGACTTCGACGGTGTGATCATTGACTGGTTGGCTGAACTGTTCAAACAACAAGAAAACATCGATTTGCGCAAGGACCCAATGGCCCTGCAACGTCTGAAAGACGCGGCTGAAAAAGCAAAAATCGATTTGTCTTCCTCAACCGAAACGGACATTACCCTACCTTACATCACCGCAGTAGACGGTGTGCCCAAACACTTGACCACCAAGTTGACCCGCGCACAGTTTGAAAAGATGATCGATGTACTGGTACAACGTTCACTGGAGCCCTGCCGCAAAGCTTTGCAAGATGCTGGGTTGACCAAAAACGACATCGATGAGGTCATCCTCGTAGGTGGTTCTACCCGTATCCCGCGCATCCAGCAAGCTGTTGAAGATTTCTTTGGCAAAAAACCAAACAAAGGGGTGAACCCCGATGAAGTAGTGGCCATTGGTGCTTCTATTCAGGGTGGTGTATTGAGCGGTGACGTGAAAGACGTACTCTTGCTCGACGTAACACCGCTGTCATTGGGTATCGAAACCATGGGCAATATGTACGACGTAGTCATCGAGTCCAATACCACGATTCCTACTAAGAAGTCGAAAGTGTATTCTACTGCATCGGACAATCAGCCCAGCGTAGAAATCCATGTATTGCAAGGCGAGCGCCCGATGGCGAAAGACAACCGTACGGTTGGTCGCTTCATCCTCGGTGACATTCCACCCGCTCCACGTGGTCTGCCACAAATTGAAGTAATTTTCGACATCGATGCCAACGGTATTCTAAGTGTAACTGCACGCGACAAAGGCACGGGCAAAGAGCAAAGTGTGCGTATCGAAGCTTCTACTGGTCTCGACCAAAAAGAAATCGAACGGATGCGCGCCGAAGCTGCAGCCAACGCTGATACTGACCGGAAGGCTCGCGAACGTGCTGAAAAGTTGAACCAAGCCGACGGTTTAGTCTTCAACACAGAAAAACAGCTTAAAGAATACGGCGACAAGATTCCAGCGGACAAAAAAGCTGCCATTGAGTCAGCCCTAAGCGAACTCAACGAAGCCCACAAAGCCCAGGATCTGGATGCCATCGACAATGCTACGCAAAAGTTGAATACTGCATGGCAGGCGGCCAGCCAAGACTTGTACCAGGCCTCCAATGAAGCTGGTGTAGATGACAATGCACCAAACGCGAACGAGGCAGGTGGTTCCAGCAAAACTGGAGGCGCTGATGATGTGACCGATGTTGAATACGAAGAAGTAGATAAGAAATAACCGTACGGGCAATCCTACGTGATTGCCCTTTCACGCGATAAATATTGTAATGGCAACCCTTTCGGTTGCCATTTTTTTTGAAACTTTTAAGGGCAACCACGCAGGGTTGCCCCTACCGTTTTTGCCACCGCATCTGAAACACCCCCACAATTGCTTCCTGAATAATATTGGCTGACATTTTTGACACGCCCGCCACCCGATCCACAAAGGTAATGGGCACCTCCACGATTTTGAAACCCAAGAGATGGGCCGCATATTTCATTTCAATCTGGAACGCATACCCCACAAAGCGGATATTGTCCAAATCAATACTTTCCAACACTTTCCGCCGGTAACAAATAAAGCCAGCAGTAGGATCTTTCACGGGCATCCAGGTCATCAGGCGCACATACATGGAAGCACCATACGACAACACAATGCGATCCCAGGACCAATTGCTGACTTTACCTCCCTTAGTGTACCGAGAACCCACCGCCAAATCAGCACCTTTTTGGGCACAAGCCTCATACAAACGGGGCAAATCCTGCGGATTATGGGAAAAATCAGCATCCATTTCAAAGATGTATTCGTACCCATGCCCCAAGCCCCACTTGAAGCCTGCAATGTAAGCCGTACCCAGCCCCAGTTTTCCACTTCGTTCCAGCAAGTGCAATTGACCAGGATAAACTTGTTGTAAATTCTTGACAATCTGACCAGTGCCGTCTGGCGAACCATCGTCGACGATCAATACGTGAAAAGCACGCGGCAAAGAAAATACCGTATTGAGCATGCGCTCAATGTTTTCTAGCTCATTATAGGTAGGGATAATAACCAGACTATCTGACAAAACCTTAAATTTGGGTGATGAACAATGTTCTTGATGGAACGCTAAACGGATTGATTTAGGTTCGGCAAAGATAAGCTTATTCAATAAATGACGAATTTTTCGAATGACGAATGACGAATTTTAAGGCTACTCCTAAAATTCGTCATTCGTCATTCGAAAAATTCGTCATTTAAACGAGTTCATTATCGTCCCAGGATTCGCGCTTGCGCTTTTCTATCTCCTTGAGTTCTAGCGGAGGCTCTTCCTTGGGCGTAGGGCGAGAAATATCCATTCCTTTTTTCTCCAAGCGGCGTAGTTCAGCTTGGATTTGTTTTTCTTCCCATTCCGGCGACATTTCTTCAATGATGCCGGGGATGCCAAAAATATTCACATAATGAAAGGCAAGTCCAACACCCCAGACTAACATTGGCCAATAAAACCACCACTCGCCAGGGCTGACCAAATAATTGAACATGTAAAAAAAGAGACCAATCACCACGTATGAAGAAAGGTGGCGATAAAACTTCTTTTTTTCTTCTACCCGTTGTTTGGCAATTTCAAATGCCGTAAGTGGCTCTTTGTTTTTACGATTTCTTCCCATGGGTTCTACGGTTCGCGAGTGATAGGGCTGGCTGGGGCGGTGTACCTCAGCTCAGCTGGCCGCAAATTTACGCAGATAAGTTGACATCTGAATCCAAAAAAAGGATCTTAAACCAAGTCTTTATCTGACCAGTTTGGCCCTTTATCTTCGGGTTCATCATCCATGTCATCATCCTGATCTGGCTTATTGGGTTTTTGCTCATTTGGCCACCCAAACACGGAGAAGTAATGAATGGCCACCCCAATCCCCCAAAAGAAAGCAATCGGAAAGAAGCTAAATACATTGCCATGGTTTTTGTACAAAAAGAAACCCATAATGGCCATGTACCAGGTCAAGTGTTTGTAAAACTTGGACTCAGGACTTTCTTGTTTGCGTTTGTACCGTCGAAACTCGCGCCACTCCTTTTCGTTGATGGGGCCACGGTTGAAAAATTCGGATTTTTCGTCGTAGCGGTCTTTATAGCGTGATTGTCCACACATAGCTATTGATTTTATACTGAATTGATTTAACAAACTCTTAGTCCAAAAGTCTCTTCAATTCGGACAAGGATCAATTTTTATAGACGAGTTTCTCGTAAAGATCGGTCAATACACTTCAACTTTTAAGAATGACCACTTTTGCGGTGCCCCAAGCAGATTGTAGAAAATAAAGCCCCGGTGGCAAATGTTGCACATCCAAGCCTTGTTTGAGGGTTTCCAGGTTAAAGCGCATCACTACCCGGCCCATCGCATTGACCAAAGTAGCTGGCCCGCTTTTCACTGTTTGGCTATACAACTGACCTGTACGAACCGGATTGGGAAAAACAGGAATATTTTCCTTTGATCGGATATCCACGGTGCTCGTGGTCAGACTTACCGCATCGCGAATGGCATCCACAATCTGGAAAGTGGCATTGCGGGTGATGGCGCCAAGGGATAAAGTAAAAATGACCCCCGTAAGCCCGCGCACCCGATCGACCCAGAAATAGGTACCAAAGGCACCCGCTCCACTGATTTGCTCCTGGTACTGGGTAGTTGGGTTGTAAATGTCTTGCCAGGTGCCGATGCCATAATAGATGGTTTGAGCGCCGTAGGGGTTATTGTATTTGGGGCTATCAGGATAAGGCGATGCAAGTTGAGGGGCTTTATTGGTCTGGTCTTTCCACAATTCCTCCATGGTATTGGCGCTGATGATTTGTTTGCCCTGGTGTTTGCCCTTGTTGAGGATAAATTCAGCTAGGATCATCAGGTCTTTGGGCGAAGTACAAGCTCCTCCGGCGATACGTGGATTGCTGGCGCTATTGAGGCAAAAAATGGTTTGAGTCAAGCCAAGGGGATCTGCCAAATATTCACGAAAGGCCTGATTCCAGGACTTGCCCGTTACCACCTCCGCAATTCTACCTGCGATTTGCATGGACACCCCGCCGTAGGCAAATCCCTTGCCTGGCTCGTAGTCAAAGTTTTCTGTTTGAGCAATGGTATTCGCTACCTCTTCCAAGGTCATCGTTCGACTGGTCAAATAATCCTCCGTTTCGCTGCCTGGAAAGCCACTACTGTGGGAAAACAATTGCCGGATAGTCGGTTTACCTTTGCCGTATTGGGTGAAAATGGGCAGGTGTTTGCCCAGGGTATCGTCCAGGCTGAGGAGCCCTTTGTCGGCCAGAGCCAGGATCAAAATTCCACTAAAGGTTTTGCTCACCGAAGCTACTGCCGCCACCGATAGAGAGTCATAATCCCCCAAACCCCGGTAGTAGATAGGCTTGCTCTGCTGGTTGACCATCACACATACGTCATTGCGGTACAGACCGAGGCTTTTTTGCAGAATGGCGTCAACTTCGCTAAAGTTCTGAGCCTGGCACAGGTACGCGCCCAACAAAAACGGAAACAAGAAGTAAGTATATTTCATAAAACAGGCTTTTGGCGTTGGACTGCCAAAAGCCTGTTAGGTTTATTTCTGCTGTGCAAGTGAGGAGCTTTTTTATGGGCTTATTCCTTAAAAGCCCTGACTTTCAACTCTTTCTCCGTTGGGAAATCTTTCGGAATTGGAATCGTCACCTTACCAGTAGCAGCCCATTGTGCGCCACGCTGCAAGCAGGTGATGAAGCCTACACACTCAACCGAATAATCCGCATGCCCCAGCGGAGTATGGAAAACCCTGCCTTTGCCGTATTTGATGGTCATCAGCATGGGTTCGTGGTGATCGGTGCCCCGATTGGATTTTGGGGAAAAAGCGGTAGCCAGTACTTGCATATTTTCAGCTGGGCCACGCAGACGATCGTACATTTCATCCTTGCTGTGCATCCATTGGAGGGGCATACCTTTTGTGATGGGGTGTTTGCTGTCGCGGACGGTGATCATGAATTCGGCTTGGGCACCGTGGGAACCCGCTCGGCCCGGGACCATGTCGCGTACCAACTGGCCTTTGTCGTCGTAATACACGTAAGGGCCATCTTTTTCGGTGCGGTCGCCCCAACCACCCAGGCCAATCATTTGGTTGTAAGCGGGCCAGTTGGGAAAGGAGTTGTCGGCAGCGTGAATGACTACTAGGCCGCCACCTTTTTTCATAAAGGCATCAAAATTGGCTTGGGTAGTCTCGGGCCAGGGGGCGGCATTCCAGCCAAAATTGCAAATCACGAGGTCATACTTGGAAAAGTCAATGAGGTAGCTGGAGTCTGCACGCGACTTGGTCAATTCCACGGTGCTGCGCAAACCAGCGATGGGGTATTTCTGGATATATTCCCCACCGTTCCAGGTGTAGTAACTGCGCTGCACATCGACGGAGAATTTACCCGTTTCCTCCAGGTATTTTTTCATCATGTAGCTGATCTTGGCCCATTGGTTGTGGTTGTTTTGGCCATCGACGATCAGGGTTTTGATGGTCTTTTGGGCAAAAATTGTACTGCTCAATAAAAGCAGGCAGAAGCCAAGCAGGAGTTGCTTTTTGTACATTGGATCTAATGTTTTTGTTGTTTGTGTAAAAATAGAATACAAAGTTAGCTGAGGTGGCCCTTCAGTGTCTCAGGTTTCTTAGGTGGTGAAATTAATACCTTGCTCCGCAAGGATTTTTTCTTTTTCACCACCTAAGAAACCTAAGACACCCAAGGAAGCACCCAAGAATACACTTCAACCCTTTGCAGCAGCTCGCACTTCGGTGGTTGCTCCGCCGTCCAGCGTCAAACTCACCGGTTTGTTTTGCTGCCAGGCACCACGGGTGAAATCAGGCACATCGATCGATTTACCCCGTTTTGCCACCGATTGTTCACTCAATGGTGCAACCGCACTCCAGCTGGCCGCATCGTACACATCCTGATCCAATGGCAGGCCATTGCGCAGGCAATCGATCAAACGCCAGTCCATGATGAAGTCCATCCCCCCGTGTCCACCCACTTTTTTGGCAATCTCACCAATGTGTTTGACCAGAGGCGTACTGTATTTTGCTTCCAAATCCTGCATTTCCCGTTCGTTCAGCCATTCTTCACCAATAGCAATTTTGGCGGGTGTGGGCCATTTTTGTGCCACCCCTTTTGTGCCACTCAGTACGTGGATTCGGGAGTAGGGGCGGGTAGAGGTCACATCGTGCTGGAGCATGACCGTTTTGCCTTTTTGGGTGCGGATGATGGTGGTATTCATGTTGCCCCGGAAACTTTTGCCTACATATTCCTGGTAAAAAGTATCGCTCTTGGCTTTTTCCTGGGCCAATTTACCCATTTGGAAATCGTTGCTGGAAATGGCCACAAGGTGGTCAAAACGGTCGCCGCGGTTGATGTCCAGGCATTGGGCAATTGGCCCCAGACCGTGGGTAGGGTAGAGATTGCCGTTGCGAAGGTTTTCATTGAGACGCCACATGTCAGAGTAAGAGGCCTTATTGAAGTTCATCTCCAGCAGATTGTGGATGTAGGCACCTTCGGCGTGGACGAGTTCACCGAACATGCCGTTACGCACCATATTCAGGGTCAGTTGTTCGAAAAAATCGTAACAACAATTTTCCAACATCATACAATGGCGCTTCGTTTTTTCGGAAGTTTCTACCAGTTGCCAACACTCATCAATGGTTTTGGCGGCGGGTACCTCCGTGGCCGTGTGTTTGCCCTGCTGCATGGCGTAAACGGCCATGGGAGTGTGCAAACTCCAGGGTGTAGCAATGTAGACCAGGTCGATGTCGTCGCTTTCACACATGGCCTTCCAGCCGTCGTTACCGCTGTATTCGCGTGCTTTGGGGCGGCCAGCTTTTTCCACGATGCTTTGGGCTTTGCTGGCCCGGTTGGGATCTTTGTCGCACAAGGCCACAATTTCCACACCTTCAATGCGGCTCATGCGGCCAACTGCACCAGGGCCCCGGTTGTCCAGCCCGATGAAGCCGATGCGTACTTTATCAAGCTTGGGGGCGGCGAAGCCACACATGTTGAATTGTTGTTTGCCCAGATCCAGCTGGAGGGCATCGGCCTGTTCGGCATTGGATGTAGTAGGCTTGGCTTGCACCAATTGTGGGATTCCCAGTGAGGCGAAACCTGCGCCCCAGGTGATGTTTTTGAGGAAATTTCTGCGATTGTGCATGTGTTAAGGTTTTAAAATGGTAGAGGATTGGGGAAAGTTATAAGATTTTCAGGAATTGAACCTGATTTCAGTTTTAAGAGGCAGGTTTTTACCAGCGGGTATTTGGTGAGTGATGTATAGTGGAAAGACAAGCCCAAACTGATTTGCTTACTCCCTAATTATTTCCGCTTCGCCGTAAACTTCCCATTTGGTTGATCAAAAGTGGCTGTGATAATCTTCCCATTTTCCTCAGCGAAAACGAGTTGATACCCCTTGGCAATTTTTAGGTCAAACCTGAGCGGCGCGACTGGCACCAATTCGTAGTCGGTTTGCCCCGGAACATTGACAAATAAAACATCACCCTTCAGGAAACATTTTACCGTAGCGCCCATTAAATCGTAATCCCCTACAAATTTTTGCAGGTCACTTTGGGTCGTTTTTAACGCTTCGTTGAAGCGTTCGAAGCGGATGGGTTTTACGCCGCCTTGCAGTTCAATTTCAAGGGCTTCAATGTCACCCCGCAGGTTGCTGAATACATTAAAATTCGTGTTTAAGACCCCTTCACTGAGCGAGAATACGTCGTAGTGATAGTGGCTAACTTTGACTTCTAACTCGTTGAATTTCCCGGCCAGGGTATCGCCGCTGGCTTTGATTTCGAATACCCCGTAAGCCTCATTTTTGTATTTGCCAACGTAATCGCTAATCGGGTGGCTGGGTTTGGTGCCTTTTTTGCGGGTATCTTCCACTTTTTGAGCGGCTTCTTCACCAACTTTTAAGGCTTTTTTGAGAGCGGTCAGTTGTTTGTCGCTCCAATCGACCATTGCCAAACCGAGCAACTTGTCGGCTACATAATTGCGCACTACGGAAGGCAAACCCGTACCGTTCATGTTGGTCAAAACGATGATGCCCAGGGAGTCGCGTGGATACAAGGCCACATTGGCCGAAAATCCATCAATGTTGCCACCATGGTCGTGGCGGAGGTGCCCCCGGTAATCGGTGATGAACCAGCCCATGCCATACAAACTATGGAAGGTATAATAGCTGGAATCCAATTCAGTAGAGGCGATGCTGCGCGGTTTAAACAGTTCTTTGTGCAGCTCTGGCGACAGTAGGGTTTGGCCTTCGTATTGGCCTTGCCGAAGCAACATGGTCACCCATTTGGCCATTTCATTTGGGCTGGAATTGATGGAACCTGCCGGGCCCATGGCGTCGATGTTGCGGAAATCCAGTTTTTTGACCTTGCCCATTGGTTTGTCTTCCCAGCCATAGGGTAGGGCATAGTCGGCGCTTTTTTGCATGTCAACTACTGAAAAATTACTTTCTTTCATGCCCAAGGGATCCAATATTTTGGCTTTGGTGTAGGCTTCCCAGGTTTGGCCTGATAGTTTTTCGACCAGATAACCCGCGGTCATGAACATAAAATTGTTGTATTGCCACTGCTGCCGGAAACTCACGGTAGGTTCAAACAAAGGAATGGCTTGATACAATGCCTCCCGGTTGCGCGCCGAGCCATACCAAGCCAAATCATGGCGTGGCAGCCCCGAAACATGACTGAGCATGTCAATGGCCGTCAATTTTTCACCCGCGTATTCATCGTGGAGTTTGAAGTCGGGTAGGTAAGTCTTCAGCGGAAGTCCCAAATTCAATTTCCCATCCTGCGACAATTGGCATACGCCAAAGGAGGTGAAAGCTTTGGTGCAAGAGCCGATGGCAAACTGCGTATTGGCGGAAACGGGCGTTTTTTGCTCCACATCTTTATAGCCGAAACCTTTGGCATAAATCACTTTTCCATTGCGCACCACGGCTAGTCCTATTCCTGGCACTTGCCAGTCATTGCGGGCTTTTTCAATGTAGCTTTCAATGTCTTTAAACGGATCTGTAACGACTGCCGTTTTTGTCTTTTTTTGTGCGAACAAGGCAGACGGTACAAGGGCTGTACAGCAGAATAGAAGAAGAATAAAGCTTAGGTTTTTCATAAAATGTGTTTTAGCTTTGGCTAAGAAAATGATAAATAAGCGGATTGGCGCAAAAAAATCTACAATTTACCAACCTCTTTCTAAGAAGGCCCGTCTTCCGAATTTAAAGTAGCTGCTTTTTATTTCTAATTCCTGATAACTCTTTGGCTTTGGATTTCAAATGAATCACCCGAAATCCAAATCCGAACAAAAAACCTGACATGATGCTACGTAAACATTTTCTCACTGGACTATTAGGGCTGCTGCTGACGACCGTGCTGACCAGTTGTTTGAAGGATTCTTGTGAAACCTCTACAACCTACATTCGTTATGATCCGCAATACATCAATGGCAAGGAGCTGCGCAAAGACATTTTACCAGAAGCACCCAGACCGATCAAAGATGCGGGCAAGATATACGTCTACGAAGGTTACCTGATCATCAATGAGCCAGAAGAAGGGCTGCACATTGTAGACAATCGTAACCCCAAAGCACCCGTACCGGTGGCATTTGTACCCATTCCGGGGAATGTCGACATGGCGGTGCGCAACAACATCCTCTACGCAGACAGTTGGGTAGATTTGGTCATGATCAATATTGAAGACCCAGGAAATCCCAAATTTGCAGGCCGGGTCAAAGATGCATTTCCCAATTATGGCATTGATCCAGAAAAAGGTTATTTGGTGACCTATAAAGAAACCGAAACCACCGAAAGTGTTCCTTCTTGTGACCAGGGTGGGATCATTTTTTTTCGGGGCCAAGAAATGTGGTTGCAGGCTGATGCGGCAATCAGAACCTTTTCGAACAGCTCATCTAGTGGCTCTAAAGTAGGCGCGCCCGGAGGGACTACCGTTGGTATTGGAGGCTCAACGGCAAGATTCACCATCACCGAAAACCATTTGTACACTGTAGATCGTTCTAACTTGCGGGTGTTCAATCTGCTGAATGCAACTGAACCGAAAATGGCCAGTAACGTGAGTATCGGTTGGGACATTGAAACCATCTTTCCATACGATGACAAACTCTTTATTGGTGGCATGGCGGGCATGCAAATTTTTGATGCAACTGACCCCGAAGCACCCAAATTTTTGGCCAATTTCCAGCACGCCAGAGCCTGCGACCCGGTAGTGGCCCAAGGCAACCGGGCGTACGTCACCTTGCGCGAAGGCACCGTTTGTCAGGGCTTCAACAACCAGTTGGATGTGTTGGACATTACGGAGATCACCCAACCCAAGTTGATCAAAACCTACCCTCTGCACAAACCCATTGGCTTGTCCATCACCGGTGATGTGCTGATGATTTGTGAAAGCGATCAAGGCCTTAAGGTGTTTGATGCCAAAGACGATTTGACGATAGACAAAAACCAATTGTCTCACTTGGACGACTTTGACGCCTATGATGTGATCGCACTGGAAAAAGAAGGCCTGGCGATCATTACCGGGAAAAACGGAATTTATCAGTACGATTATTCCAATCCAAAGAAACTGGTGCGTTTGAGCGTGTTGAATGTTTCGAAGTAATGAATTGTAGCCACAAAGACACGAAGAGACAAAGCGTTTTTGACAGCTACGTTGAGCCTGCGTGTCTTTGTTGTAAAAAATAAATTCAATGAAGTTCATCTACCTTTTTTCGCTACTTGTTTTGATGATTTCAAGTGTTAAGGGGCAAAACGACGCTCAGGTTGAGGGCAACAAGAAGGGCCCTAAGCAAGACCTGATCGTGTTGAAAACCGGGAAAAGGATGTGGGGTGAAATCCAGTCGTACGAGCTGGGTAAAGACATGCTGTTCCGCACGCAGGAAGGAAATTTGATGAAAATTCCCTTTGAACTCTTGGACAAATTTGTAGCCGGAGCGCACACTACCAATGTGGAGCACTTTTTGAAACCTGAAAAACCGGAAAAGCCTTTTTTACAAGCGGGAAGTTTTTACAACAACTTTGCCCTGTTTTTCCCATTTGGGGTCGAAACTACGGCGAATAGTAGAACCGGTTTGGGCTTTGAATATAGCTTTGGCACGCAACTTACGCCAAGATTGGGCGTTGGTCTAGGTACTGGGATGAACTTTATGTTCGGCGGAATCTCGGACCGACTAGTTCCCATTGTGGCCGAAGTCCGGTATTATAATAACCCCAATCGACGCCACCGTGCCTATGCCTTGCTTGATTCGGGCTATAGTCTCGGCTGGTCGGCTGATAAACAAAACGAAGCTTACTTCTTCAAAGGAGGTTGGCGCATCCACCCGGCGCTTGGAGTAGCCTGGAACAATAAAAAAACCACCCGCTTGACTACCGAACTGGGCTACTGGCACCAACGGGCCACTTTGGTTGAAGATTGGTGGGAAACCAGCCGCTGGCGCAGAGAAAATGACTACAAATTGAATCGTTGGGTGTTAAAAATGGGTCTACTGTTTTGATCAGAGCGGTCACTGAGCGAAGTCGAAGTGCCGATCAGATCAAAACACCAGACCAAGGACTACAAATATGGCGCAAAACCCGCAACAACATACCGAACAAGAGATCGTAGCAGGCTGTGTGGCCAATAGCCGTTACTATCAAGAACTCCTCTACCGGAAGTATTTCCCGGTGATGTTGAGGATGTGTATGCGCTATACAGAAGACCGCGATGTAGCCTTGGAAATCATCAACAATGGCTTCTTGAAGGTTTTTCAAAAAATCGATACCTATACCTTTAGTGGTTCGCTGGAAGGTTGGATTCGCCGCGTGGTGTTTCACTGTTTGTCCGACTATTTTCGGCAAAATAGCACCCGCAAATTCGACTTTTTAGAGTTGGACGGTAGAGATGCACCAACACGTTCTTCAGCACTGTCCAATTTGTACCTGGAAGACATTTTAAGCCTAGTGGATCGATTGCCAGCTGTGAGTCAAAAGGTGTTTCGACTGTACGCGATTGAAGGATATACCCATGCTGAAATTGGCGAATTACTGAGCATGAGTGAAGGGACCTCCAAATGGTACCTTTCCATTGCACGAAAAGAACTGAAAGAGATGATCAATCGTCAACTCAATAATCAACGGAACTATGCAGGATAATTTACACGAGGATTTGTTTGCCGATCACGCTTGGCAGGAAATGCACAAGCTACTAGATCGGGAAATGCCGGAGCGTAAGCGTCGGGGTGCCTTTTGGTTGTGGTTCCTGCCTGCGTTCGGTTTGTGTGTGTTGTTGGGCCGTGATACCTCATTGGATGTCAAAATCCCGGTTGCCGTAGAAAAACCACAACAAAACCAGCCTGCGATTGCGCAGGTAGAAGGACACAGTGTACCAAATGCTCATAAAAACAGCAAAACCAGCCCCGAAGAGCCAATATCAGCGCCTGTGTCAAAAGCTGACAACAAGGTCGAAGTTATTGCTGCACAAGTACTTACTCCTGGAGTAGGAAATTTGCAAAAAACTGGAAAAACCAAGCTGGCTAAGGACAAGCAAGATCAGCAAAATATTCCAGCAATAGCGGCATTGACGCCTGCATCAAGTGATCTATTGCCGCCTGAGAATGGGTTGAACAACCAGGTCTCAACTAATCCTCCTGCAACGCAAGAGGAAGTTGTAAGCATTTCTACCCCTAATGTAGAGGAGTCAGTTCGCCCCTCAAGTGAGGAAACTTCAGTTGAAAGATGGCGCACCAGCCAAGTCTTGGCTACCCGTGAAGCAAACTTGAATCTCTTTGTAGCGGAACTGGAAAAACCCAGCATCAAACCCCAACGAGCCAAACAAAAGCTGGAATGGTTGGCTGAAACGGGTACCCAATTAGCGTCAGGTACAACAGGTTTGAGTGGCTATAGGGTGGGGCTTTTGAACGCAATACCGATTGGAAGAATGCGCCTGCAAACGGGTCTGGCTTACGAAAAAACGGAGGTAGGCTTTCAGAGCATTCAACGCGATGCTGCGGGCAAGGAAAATTTGACGGATGTTAAGTTGGCCGACGTAGACAAGCCTGCGCTGGGTACCTCGGTAGGCCGGGGCAATGATCAATCGGTATCCAGCATTACTTTACAATTCGTCAATTTGAATGTGTCTTTGTACCATCCGATTGGCAAACGATTGGGCATTGCCTTGGGCGGAAACTTACATTATCTGGGAGGCATCAAGTTGGGTGAAAATTACCTGCGCAGCACCCTGTTTGACAAAGCAGAAAATAGCTACCAGTTTACTACAAACAATGGCAATTTTTTGATTCCTCAAAGCGGCGACTTGTCCAAGGCTAGTTTTCAAGATTTTGGGTTTTCGGCACAAGGCGCTGTGTCGTACCGCATTGCTACGCGCTGGAGCGCTAGCCTGGGTTACCGCCAATCCTTGCAACCTTTCACCAAAACGAGTGATTTATTGTTGAAACCGAGTTGGGTGGATTTGGGGGTACGGTTTCGGATAAAGTAAGCGTTTGATTTCACAATATAACCTTACCAAAGCGGCATTTTTTAAGCACAAAGGACACAAGGGCAGCACAAAAGACACAAAGTTAGACGTTGACGACGCTTTACTTGGTGTCCTTTGTGCTGCCCTTGTGTCCTTTGTGCTAATGCTTTGGGATTGTTTTTTTGAAAAAAATCACCCTTTACGTTACGCACATACTTGCTTTCCATCTTAAAATCGTTTAACTTCTCTCACAATTCAATCATCTAAAACTTGCCCACTATGTTAAACACAGGCCTTGTATTATCGGGAGGAGGCATCAAAGGAATGGCCCATTTGGGACTGATCAAAGCCCTTAGAGAACATGAAATAAACTTCGATTGTATAGCGGGTTCTAGTGCAGGTGCCCTCACTGGAGCGCTGATTGCTGCAGGCCACAGCCCCGAAGAAAGTTTGGAGTTTTTTAAAGCTACCCCGCTGTTCAGCATTTATTATTACTCCACGTCCAAACCTGGTCTGCTCGATTCTGAAAAATTCCGGCCTATTTTTGAAAAATACTTCCCGGACGACGCTTTTGAAGTGTTGCACGAGCCATTGTTTGTGACCACCACCAATTTAGAAATAGGGGACTGGGAAGTACATGACAGTGGGCCACTCATCAATGTCTTATTGGCTTCGGCTTCTTTGCCACCCGTATTTTCGCCCATGTTGATCGATGGTGCCATGCACGCCGATGGCGGTATTATGAACAACTTCCCACTGGAACCGCTGCAAGAGCGTTGTGATTTTTTGATTGGCAGCTATGTGCACCCCATTTCACCCATCAAAGGAAGTGACGTAAAAAGCTCGATGCAGGTAGCGATGCGGGCGATGGATCTATCGCGTTTTGCCATTGTACAACCCAAGTTGGCCTCATGCGATTTCCTGTTTGCTCCTCCTGGCATCGAAGCGATTGGGATGCTCGACCGCAAAGCCATCGATAAATCCTTCAACCTGGGCTATGAAAATGCTTGTAAAGAAATGCCGAAATTGCAGAAATTATTTAAAAAAGAATGGGAAGCAGCCTTTGATTATTGAGAATTGGTAAGGCAGCATTGGGTTTGGACAGATTTTTTTATATTGAGCTTGTTTAAGCTCTTTGATCAAATTCAACACCAATGAAACCTTATTTACTTCTCGCTATTTCCTGGCTTATTGGTTTAACCATTTGGGCTCAGGAATCCATCCCTGAATCCCGCTACGAAAAAAAATCCGTCATGATCACCATGCGTGACGGGGTCAAATTGCATACAGTCATCTTTGTGCCCAAAGAAAGCCAGGAACCCTTGCCTTTTTTGCTCAGCCGTACGCCCTATGGAGTAGCCGATGCTGCTTTTCCTGAGCGGAGCCAGCCTGAACTGGCCAAAGAAGGCTTCATTTTTGTCAAGCAGGACATTCGGGGGCGTTATTTGTCGGAGGGTAAATTTGAAATGTTGCGCATGACCCGCGACCCCAAAGTGCCCAACAGCATCGATGAAAGCACCGATACCTACGACACCATCGATTGGTTGTTGAAAAACATCGCAAACAACAACGGCAAAGCGGGGATTTTTGGTGTTTCTTATGATGGTTGGACCAGCATGATGGCGCTGATCGATCCCCACCCTGCCCTGAAAGCAGTCTCCGAACAAGCCACTCCCGCTGACTGGTTCATCAACGACGACATGCACCACAACGGTGCCTTTCGCCTCAGCTACGGCTTCGACTACGCCTTCATGGAAGAGGCGGGTAAAACCGATACCCTGTTTCCTTTCGATACCTACGACAATTATGATTGGTACCTGCGCCTGGGGCCATTGTCCAACGTGAACACCAAATATTTTAAAAACAGCATTCCGACCTGGACCAATTTCGTCAATCATCCGAACTACGACGCTTTTTGGAAAAAACAATCATTGCTGTACCGCTTTGAAAACAGACCCTTGACCGTACCCACCCAACACGTGGCGGGATGGTATGACCAGGAAGATTTTGCCGGGCCACTGTTCATGTACGAGTTGTTGGAAAAAAAGGATCAAAACAACTTGAATCACATTGTGATCGGCCCCTGGAACCACGGTGGTTGGTCGCGAGGAGAAGGGAGTTCGCTGGGCAATTTGCAATTCGGTGTGCCTACTTCCAAAAACTTTCGGGAAACCATCCAATTGCCCTGGTTCAATTACCATTTGAAAGGCAAAGGAGATGGGCAATTTGCTGAAGCGACCATTTTCCAGACCGGAGCGAACCAATGGAAAAGCTACAATTCCTGGACACCTAAACAAGCCGCCGCGCAGGCTTTGTACTTCCACCCGAATGGGAAATTGTCGTTTGAAAAGCCTGCTAGTATGACAACTAGTCTTTTCGATGCGTTCATCTCCGATCCGGCCAACCCGGTTCCCTACCGCAGTCGCCCGATCGAACAAACCTATGGCCCTGGCTCGCGCTGGCGCACCTGGATGACGGAAGACCAGCGTTTTGTCCATCACCGCCCTGATGTGCTGAGTTGGGAAACAGAAGTGCTGGAGAATGATGTGACCATTTCGGGGAAAGTACTAGCCCAACTCTATGCTTCTACCTCCGCCTCTGACGCAGACTGGATCGTCAAACTCATCGATGTCCACCCCGCCATGGATGAAAAAAACCTGCGGATGAGTGGCTACCAACAAATGGTGACTGCCGATGTGCTACGGGGCCGCTTCCGCAAGGGATTTGAAACGCCACTACCTGTCAAACCTACTGAAGTCACTGCCTATACTGTGGACTTGCTGCAGGCGGATCATGTGTTCAAAAAAGGCCATAAAATTATGGTGCAGGTACAAAGCACCTGGTTCCCGCTGATCGACCGCAACCCGCAAAAGTTTGTACCGAATATCTTTTTGGCCAAGGCGAGTGATTATGTGAAGGCGGAGCATCGGGTGTATCGGAGTGGGGGGTACGCGTCAAGGGTGGAGGTGATGGTGGTGAGGTAGGGTAGTATTCAAATGGACTGTCTCGCTGTCTCGCCCTAAAATTGCTTCACACCAAATAACCTATAACCCATTATTCATCGCCCCTTAAGTAAACGCGAACGCATTTTGCTAAAAAATTCAGGGGTAACTCCAATATAAGAAGCAATCTCCTTTTGGGGAAGCGTTTGAACCAAGCTGGGGTATTTTTCACAAAAATGCCGGTAGCGGTCTTCCGCGCTCAGACTCAGGTTGTCTACCACTCTTTGCTGGGAGGCAACCAGGGAATTTTCGGTGAGAATGCGGAAAAAACGTTCAAATTTTGGCACTTCTCGGTACAGGTTATCCTGATTGGTTTTAGACAACAGCAATACTTCACTTGGGCTTGAGGCCTGGATGTTCAACTGACCAGGTTGTTGGGTAATCAGGCTATACATGTCGGCGATCCACCAACCCGTGGTGGCAAAACTGAGGATGTGTTCAAAACCGTTTTTGTCTATTGTAAATCCTTTTAAGCAGCCGCTCAGCACGAAGGTGCTGTACTTACAAATCTTGCCTTCCTCCAGGAGCAATTGTTTGGATTTGAGGCTACGTGGTTCCAACAAGCTCAAAAAAAACTCGATCTCTGTTGAATTGAGCTGAATGTGTCTGGCAACGTTTTGTAAGATTGGTTCCATCCCAGGTGATATTTTGCCAATGATCTATCGATTATGGTCACAAGTGCCCAAAATACGACTATTCAACATTAGATAAGCTGCTTTTATCTTCAATTTGAGCTAGGCTCTTGGGCGATCCTGCAAGAATCCCTATTTTCACCCATCACTTCACGGATTAGTTTAAACAAGCACATTCATCAATGAAACCATTTTTACCCATACTCCTTCTCTCCGCGAGTATTGCCCTGCAAGCACAGCCCTCGGCTACACCCGCAGCGCAACGGATGCAGAGCATGTTGCAACAACGCAAAGCTTTAGAAACCAATTCCCTGGTCAATGGTGTCGAATTCCGCAACATCGGCCCAACTGTACACAGCGGGCGCATCGTAGATGTAGACGTGCGGGAAGATGACCCCAGCCATTTCTATGCAGCTTTTGCTTCCGGTGGCCTTTGGAAAACCACCAATAACGGCATTAGCTTCGAACCCCTTTTTGACAAGGAAGCCGTGATGACCATCGGGGATGTGGCCGTCAACTGGAAAAGCAACATCATTTGGTTGGGCACAGGGGAAAACAACTCCAGCCGTTCCTCCTACGCAGGTTCAGGAATGTACAAAAGTACCGATGGGGGCAAAAGTTGGCAATACCTGGGGCTAGAAGAAAGCCACCACATCAGCCGCATCATTTTGCACCCTACCGATCCGAATACCGCTTGGGTGGCCGTACTGGGTCACTTGTATAGCCCGAACAAGGAACGGGGAGTATACAAAACCACCGATGGAGGCAAAACCTGGAAACTGACCCTCTTTGCCAATGAAAACGCGGGTGCTGCCGATCTGGTCATCGATCCACAAAACCCGAACATCCTCTACGCCGCTACCTGGCACCGCGAGCGCCGGGCCTGGAATTTTGTGGAGGCTGGGGTAGGAACCGGGTTGTACAAAAGTACCGACGGTGGCAACAAATGGACTTTACTCAGTACCCCGACCGCTGGTTTCCCCACTGGTGAAGGAGCTGGCCGGATTGGTTTGGCCATTGTGCGTTCCGGGGGGAAAGCAGTATTGTATGCAGCCATTGACAACTACAACCGCCGTGCACCCGAAACGCCCGAAGTGCCTGATGCGCTTACCAACGCTCAACTGCGTACCATGAGCAAGGACCAGTTTTTGGCTTTGAAAAAATACCAGATCAAAGAATATCTGGCAGGCAATCGTTTTCCGGCGGATCTAACGGTGGAAAAAGTGACCGAAATGATCAAATCGGACAAAGCGAAACCAGCTAGTTTGGTTGAATTCACCGAAGATGCCAATTCACTGTTGTTTGAAACCGATGTGGTAGGCCTGGAGATATACCGCTCCGATGACGAAGGCAAGTCCTGGAAACGTACCCACAAAGATTACCTCGATCAGGTGTACAGCAGTTACGGCTACTACTTTGGTCAGGTACGTGTAGCTCCGAATGACCCCAATAAAGTTTACGTTTACGGAGTGCCTGTTTTGCGCTCCAACGACGGTGGAAAAACCTTCCGCAGCATCGATGATGACAACGTACATAGCGATCACCACGCCTTGTGGATCAATGGCAAACGCCCCGGGCACCTCATTCTGGGGAACGACGGGGGCATCAACATTTCTTACGACGATGGAGAAAACTGGGTGCATTGCAACACGCCTGCCGTGGGCCAGTTTTATTACATCAACGTGGACATGGCCACCCCCTACAATGTCTACGGTGGGTTGCAGGACAACGGCGTTTGGATGGGCCCCAGCACTTATCAAGCTGGAAGTGGCTGGTATTCCAGTGGTCAATATCCTTACAAACGCATCGGCGGCGGTGACGGGATGCAGGTAATGGTGGACACTCGTGACAATGCCACGGTGTATTCAGGGTCACAATTTGGTAGTTATACCCGCCAGAACACCCGCACGGGTGAGCGCAAGTTCATTACCCCTCGCCATAAATTTGGAGAACGCCCCTTGCGTTGGAACTGGCAGGCACCGATCCATTTGTCGGTACACAACCAGGACATCCTGTACATGGCTTCGAATAAACTGCATCGTTCCTTCAACAAGGGCGACAATTTTGAAGCAATCTCCGACGACTTGACCCAAGGGGGTAAAAAAGGGGATGTTCCCTTTGGTACATTGAGCTGCATCCATGAATCTCCGCTCAAATTTGGCTTGCTCTACACGGGTTCTGACGATGGTTTGATTCACGTTAGCCGCGATGGTGGGGTGAGCTGGAAACTTATCACCAATGGCTTGCCGAAAGACCTGTGGGTGGCGCGGATTCAAGCTTCCAATACAGTGGAAGGCCGGGTTTATGTGGCCCTGAATGGTTACCGTTACGACGATTTTGCGCCTTATCTCTATATGTCGGACAACTTTGGCGAAACCTGGACTGCGATTGGCAAGGACTTGCCGATGGAACCGCTCAACGTCGTGAAAGAAGACCCGGTGAACCCTGATCTATTGTACGTTGGTTCTGATCACGGCTTGTACATTTCACTGGATCGGGGCAAAAGTTTCCAATTGATGAACAACGGTTTGCCCGCTACTCCGATACACGATGTGGTGATCCACCCACGTGAACGCGAGATCGTGGTAGGTACGCATGGCCGCTCCCTGTACATCGGCGAAGCCAAAGAAATGCAACAACTCAAGGCAGATGTGCTGGCTAGCACGATTAAAGCTTTTGAACCCGATGCACCGCGTTGGTCACCACGTTGGGGAGCCGTATTTGCAGTTTGGGCCGATACGGGCAAAGCGGAGATGAAGTTCCCCGTGTACGTCAATGCAACGGGTAAGGTGAAGATCAGCATCAAATCGGACGATGTGGTGCTCAAAACTTTTGAGGCTGACGCCAAAAAAGGCTTGAACTACCTGAGCTACAACCTGACCATGGATGCGGACAAAGCTTCAGTCATGGATCAAAAGCTCAACAAGGCGCGCAAAGACGATGAGCGGCCTACTACCTTAAAAGCTGCGAAAGATGGCAAAATGTATTTGCCGCGTGGGGATTATAAGGTGGTGCTGAGTAAGGATGGAAAGGAGAGTGAGGTGAAATTGAGCTTGAAGTAATTCGCTTGGTTTTTATTTTCACAAAGGGCACAAAGGCAGCACAAAGGACACAAAGTTAGACGTTGACGACGTTCTCACTTGGTGTTTTTTGTGCTGCCTTTTCAATTTTAAAGATGGACTATGATAAAATACTCCAGATCCTATTGGCTTTTAATGATTGCATTGTTCATTCTTCCTGCTTGCCAAAAGAACAAATGCGGCTTACACGAATTCAAAAATGTGAGAGCCATAAAGTTCTCCTTGGACAAGTGGCATGGCTTAAATTTGTCAAAAGAATTGAAAGTAGAAGATCCATACACTTTTGAGGCCCTTCAGTTGGAGCAAAGAGAACAAATGTTATGTGACTCCGGTGTTCAATAATTAAACTCGAAAAACTTGACAAATAGTTTAGAGAAACGTATTTTTGTTAAAAATGCTTAAACATGAACATTCTGGAAATTAAGGGCACATTCGTGAGCATGATAGCGCAAGTTGATGATGAAAAACTACTTCAAGAAATGTTACAAAATTGTCTTGAGTTGCTAAAAAAAGAGGACAACTTGTCGGATTTGCCTCCAGAAATATTGCAGGATTTAGAAGAAGCAAATGCCGATAATGACATGAGCGATGTGATTCCTAACGATGCAGTATTTCAACAATTTAAATCATGGCAAAAGCAATAGTTTGGAAGCCTATTTTATAAAATTCAAGGAAACTTTATTGTGATTCACTTCGTTTGGGATAGTCGACAAGATCCCCGAAAAAATCCTTATCTGTAAATTTTTAGCTGCAAAGGAGTTTCCCTTGCAGCTAAAAACATCAATTAAATAATTGTCGCCACCCTCTCACCCATCACACTAATGCTGTGCGCCAGGTCGTAATGGTCGGTAATCAGGTGTTCGATCATATCGCCCATTTGTGAGCAGGAGTATACTGTATCCAGATGTAATTCAGCCGTACCAATCCCTTTCTCCAGCGCGTTGCGCACTTTGTGGCGCACCACGGATGCTTCTTCGTACAACTTAAAATGGTCCAACATCATCGCTACCGAAAGAATGGTCGCGATGGGGTTGGCAATGTCTTCACCCGCTGCCCGCGGAAAAGAACCGTGGATGGGTTCAAATAGGGGAGTGCCGTCACCCACCGATGCCGAAGGTAACAAACCAATTGAGCCCGTGATGGCACTAGCCTCATCCGAAAGAATATCTCCAATCAAGTTATCGGATAAGATGACGTCGAATTCTTTGGGATTCAATACAATTTGCATGGCTGCGTTGTCGGCGTTCAGGAACTCCAGTTTTACAGTTGGATAATTTTTGGCCATTTTGCTCACCGTCTCCCGCCACAATAAGGAAGTTTCAAGCACACTAGCTTTACCAACCAAGGTCAATTTACCCCGCCGCTTACTCGCTTGTTTAAACGCCAGGCGGGCAATTCGTTCGATTTCACGGGGGTGATAAGTGGTGACATCGTAAGCACTACCATCGGCATTGCGGCCTTTTTCTCCAAAATAAATGCCACCGGTCAATTCCCGGTAAATGATGAAATCTACGTTTTTGATCCGTTCTTTTTTGAGGGGAGAAAGGTGCAGCAGCGAATTGACGGTACGCACCGGGCGGATGTTGGCAAACAAGCCCAGTTTTTTGCGCAATTGCAACAATCCTTGCTCCGGGCGGGTTTGCACCGTGGTTTGATCATCGTATTTAGGATCCCCGACGGCCCCAAACAGAATAGCGTCACAACATTGTACGCCGGCTAGGGTATGGGCGGGTAGGGGAGTACCATATTTTTCAATGGCGGCGGCTCCAACATCAAAATAGTGCAATTGGAATTGGTGATGGAATCGGTCAGCAATGGCTTCCAGCACTTTGACGCCTTGTTCAACTACTTCCTGGCCGATGCCATCGCCGGGAAGTATGGCAATTTTCTTTTCCATGGGATACTAATAATTTGTCAGTAAAGGACTGTTGTCTTTTGGGGTTAGCGTTTGTTTAAGTATTGGGACCGGGCTGCAAACGGTCCAATTTCGCCCAAATTTCGTTCCAAAAATACTCATTTAGCGCTGCTAAACTCCGCTTTTTGTGCCTCATTTGGGCGAAATTGGCCTCGTTTTCGCCTTCGCCCCCAATACTTAAACAAACGTTTAATCATTAGACGTAATAAAATAGAAAAAGGTTTCCTTTTTGGCAACACCAAAATGGGAAACCTTTCTCTTTCCTAAAGAACGAACGAAAAGCTGACAATGCGTCTTAAGGCAAAGTAAAATTTTGGTAATATTTAGTTAAATAACTGTTGCCAATTCTCTGGCTTCGGCAATAATGTGCTCCAGATCGTTGTCGTCGATCTCTTTTTTGCGGTCAGCCCATTCCAAAAACTTGCCGTAAGTGACGTCTAATTCGTCTTTGGTCAGGTTCTGGCCAATTTCTTTGGCGCGGAAAGCCAGGGCGGCACGACCACTACGGGCGGTCAATACAATTTTGGATTGATCCACACCTACTTCCAGCGGATCGATGATTTCGTAGGTTTCGCGCTGCTTGATCACCCCGTCCTGGTGGATACCGGAAGAGTGGGCAAATGCATTGGCACCTACAATGGCCTTATTGGGCTGTACGGGCATACCCATCCGATCGCTGACCAATTGGCTGGTAGGGTTAAGCAACTTGGAGTTGATGCCCGTGGTGAAGCCCAGATAAGGGTGTTGGCGCAGAATCATCACGACTTCTTCCAGAGAAGTGTTACCAGCGCGTTCCCCAATCCCATTGATGGTACATTCGACCTGACGGGCCCCATTTTGCACACCCGCAATCGAGTTGGCAGTGGCCAGCCCGAGGTCGTTGTGACAGTGGGTGGAAAGGGTACACTTGTGAATACCTTTTACGTTCTCGTAGAGGTATTTGATTTTGAGGCCATATTCCTCTGGCAGGCAATACCCAGTGGTGTCTGGGATGTTCAAAACCGTGGCACCGGCAGCCACAACGGCTTCGATGACTCTGGCGAGGTACTCATTATCGGTACGTCCTGCATCTTCCGCATAAAACTCTACATCCTCAACGAAGGATTTAGCGTATTTTACGGCGGCTACGGCGCGTTCGATGATTTCTTCGCGGGTGGCTTTGAATTTGTGGAGGATGTGCGAGTCTGAAGTGCCAATGCCCGTGTGGATACGGGGGCGTTTGGCGTATTTCAAAGCCTCGGCGGCAGTTTTGATGTCTTTTTCCACCGATCGTGAAAGCCCACAAACTATGGGGTCTTTCACGGCTTTACAAACGGCTTCCACCGATGCAAAGTCACCGGGACTGGAAATAGGAAAACCCGCCTCGATCACATCAACGCCTAGTTTTTCCAGGGCCAAAGCCAACTCAACTTTCTGTTCGGTGTTCAACTTACACCCTGGAACCTGTTCCCCATCCCTTAAGGTGGTATCAAATATGTAAATCCTGTTGCTACTCATTGATGCGGATTTTGTATGTTTGCTGTCTTCAAAGATATTTTGTTGCTTAAGCGGCTTAAAATCAAAATCAAAAATTAGTACAAGTCGGTAAGCAACATTATGTTCCAAAAGTTGTTGACACTTAGTCGATTAATAAAATCGAATTTACAATGCCTAAACAAAAAACTGATGACCTTGTGGCGTTGATCCGCTCCCTTACGCGGGCCGAAAAGAGGCATTTTCGCTTGTTTGTGAAACGCAATCAGTCTTCCGAAGACATTCTGTTCCTGCAACTTTTTGATTTTTTGGAAAAACGAGGCGAGTACGAAGAGGATGTAATTCTGAAAAAAATTCCCGAAGTTAAAAAGAGCCAACTCTCCAACCTCAAAGCCCATTTGTACAAACAACTACTGACCAGTTTACGGCTGCTGAGTACCAAAAATGCCAACGACATTCAAATCCGCGAAATGGTGGATTACGCACGGGTGCTCTACAACAAGGGCTTGTACCGCCAGTCTCTGGATATGTTGGAAAAGGCCAAGGGGCGAGCAAAAACTGGCAATTACCACGCCTTGGCACTGGAGATTCTAGAATTTGAAAAACACATCGAAGGCCAATACATCACCCGAAGCATTGAAGGCAGAGCCGATTTGTTGGCAGCGGAAACCCTGGAATTGACGCATATCATTGAGCAGACCCATGCTTTTTCCAATCTGGCCTTGCAGTTGTACGGCTTGTATTTAAAAGTGGGCTATGTGCGCAATGAAAAGGATGCCCAAGATGTAAAACAGTTTTTTTACTCCAAATTGCCCAATGCGGAGTATAAAAACCTTGATTTTATGGGCAAGTTGTACCACAACCAAGCCTACATGTGGTATTATCACATGAATCAGGAGTTCACTTCTTGCTACCGCTACGCCCAGCGTTGGGTCGATTTGTACAAAGAGGAGCCCGAAATGCTGGAATTGCATACACCTTTGTACCTCAAGGGTTTGCACAATCTGCTGAGCACTTTGTACAACATGCTGCATTTCAAACGTTATGCCGAAGTTTTTGACGATTTGATGAGCTTTCCGGAGCGCTTCGACATGGCCGACGACAACAACATTGAAGGCCTTTACTTTTTGTTCAAGTACATTCACGCCATTCAGAAACACTTCATTGAGGGGACCTTTAGCGAGGGCATTGCTTTGATCCCCGAACTGATGGAGATCATTGAGAGTGATCGCTACAACTGGGACCACCACCGCATCTTGGTGTTTTATTACCGGATTGCCTGCCTATATTTCGGCAGCGGCGACAACGACAATGCCATCACTTACCTCAACCTGATCATCAACCAAAAGAACCCCGATTACCGCGCCGATATCCAGGTTTTTGCCCGTATACTCAACCTCATTGCACACTTTGAAATGGGCAATGCCCAGTTGGTGGAGTACCAGGTGAAATCGGTTTATCGCTTTTTGTCCAAAATGGAGGACATTGGGGCGGTACACCGGGAAGTCTTCCGTTTTTTGCGTCGCATCCCGCGGATGCGTGAGCAAGAATTGCGCAACGAATTCATCTCCCTGCGCGACAAGCTGGTCAAGCTCGAAAACGATCCCTTTGAACGCCGGCCTTTTATGTACCTGGATATTATTTCCTGGTTGGAGAGTAAAATTGAGGACAAGGAGGTGCAGGATGTGATTCGGGCGAAGTTTGTGGGGCGGAGGCAGCGGTAGTTTTATTATTTGTATACGATTGGAACTATATTTTTCTGAAAATTGTAGGAAGCATTGCCAATAAACGCTTTGCTTTAAGATGGTACACACATAAAACTTTAATTATTAACCCTATAATTTATTTCAATGATCATTTTTGGAACCCGGGGTGTAACCCTAACCTCAGAAAAAGGAGACTTTCATTGCCCTCAATGTGCCTCCGAACAAGCCTACAAACACAAAAAAGTACGGCGATTTTTCACCTTGTACTTCATTCCCATCATTCCCCTCGATCTTTTAGGTGAGTATGTAGAATGCCAAAGCTGCCGGGGAACTTTTGTGCCCGATGTATTGGATTATGATCCTGAAGCTGAGCATAACGAATTTATGGCTGAGTACGAGAGAGCTATTCGACATTCGATGGTGCTGATGCTTTTGGCAGATGGGGTAATCGAAGAGCAGGAAAAAATTACTGTTCTGAACATCATCAACCAAACGGGACATCACGATATGTCTATGGCGCAGCTAGAAGCCTACATTCAAAAAGTTCAGCAAGAAAGACAGCCAGTTTCTACGTATCTGAAAACAGTTGCGCCAGGATTAAACAACCATGGCAAAGAGATGATCATCAAATGTGCCTATTCTGTTTCAATGGCCGATGGTCACATGGCTGATGAAGAATTCCGTTTGATTCAAGATATGGCCAAATCCATGGATATGACCTCGGCGCATCTGAATGGTGTCATTCAGGAAGTTCAAAAAGAGAAAGTTTTTTCTGCTAATTAACTCCAGTGCCCATTTCTGAAGCAGTGTCTTTGGAAATGGGGCTTCTTTTATCCCTAGTTACTTCCTCCCAAACACCCCCAACCTCCAAGGCTTCCACTTCCACTTCAACAAACTCAAATGCTGCTCCTCCCGAATGGCATCATCAAAAAACAAAACCCCGATCTGCAACAAATCAATCGACAACTTCACTTGTGGATGTTTCCTTACCTTCTCCCAACAGCCCTCCATCTCCTTCGACCAATGGATATCCGCCAACACAATCACCGATTTGGCATGGATTTTGGGTAAAGCCCATTCAAAGTATTGCTCTGCCCTACCGGCGCGATGATCCCCGTCAATGAACAAAAGATCCAATTGCGTTATTTCATTAAGGATTTGCGGGAAGGTTTTTTGAAAATCCCCCAAAAGGAGTGAAATGTTCGAAAATTCGAGCCTTTGGAAGTTCATTTGCGCCACATCCGCAATATCGGGGCAACCTTCCAGCGTTGTGACCTGTCCATTAGGGGCAGCAGCAGCCAGGTACATGGTGGATAAACCCAGGGAGGTGCCCAGCTCTATGATCTGTTTGGGCTTGTAATGAGCGACCAGGCGGAACAATTGTTGGCCAGTAGCTTCAGAGACTGCGCTGTACCGCACGATGTTGCGTACGCTGCGTACTTTGGCTCGATTGGCTTTGGAGCCAGCGCCGAGGTCGACGATTTCCAGCGGAAAATTGTTGCGATTGAGGCGGGCACGCATGCGCTCAATGAAGGGAAAAGCGTAGAAAAGACGCTCGTCTTCCACAACATAATCCACAAAGTCGGCAACAAAAGGCGAATGAACATCGTATTTAGTAGCGGCTTGAAAATAAAATCGCAAGCAACGAAAGCAGAACCGCAGGTAAAAAAGGAATAACATCATGCAAATTCAGTTCAACGCGAAAGATATAATTTGCTTTGGTCTTTGAATACCTTGCGGATAGTCTATTTTTGTTTTTATTCTATTTTGATCAAATAAACCTTGAAATGAAGCGCAAATTTTGCACAATTGTAGCATTCCTGATTGGGATGATGGCTAGCAACTTGATGGCTCAAGCGCCACAGAACTGGTTCCACTTGGATCCTTCCAAAGACGGTGTCCCGGGTATGGCCACTGAATCGATCTACAAACGTTTGCCCAAAACCAAAAAAGGCAAAACCGTAATTGTAGCCGTGATTGATTCCGGTGTCGATTACAAGCACGAGGACCTGAAAGAGGTGATGTGGGTCAACGAAGATGAAATCCCCAACAATGGCATCGATGACGACAAAAACGGCTATATCGACGACATCCACGGCTGGAGCTTCCTGGGCAATGCCAAGGGCGAAAACGTGGTACACGATAACCTAGAAGTAACGCGCCTTTATGCTACCTTGAAAAAGAAATTCGACGGCAAAGACCCGGCGACTTTGAGCAAAAAGGAAAAAGTTGAGTACGCCAAATACGAAGAGTACAAAGCTGTAGTGGAAAAAGGCCGCCAGAGTGCTGAAGGCAACCTTAAGCAATTTGCTATGGTCAAAGAAATGTACGATCAGTTGGTGAAAGGTTTGGGAACGGACAATCCTTCGCTCAATGACCTTAAAAAATTCAAAACCACCGATCAACGCTTAAACGGCATCAAAGGGATTTTTGTCCAGGGTATCGAAGCTGGCGAGACTTTTAAAAGTATGGCCGGCCAAATCCTGGAAGCCTACGACCACTATTACGGCCAGTTGAATTACAACTACAATCCAGATTACAATCCTCGTACCATTGTAGGTGACAATTACGCCGATGTCAATGAGCGTTTTTACGGCAACAACGATGTAAAAGGTCCTGATTCCAAGCACGGCACTCACGTTGCTGGCATCATTGGTGCCAAACGTGGCAACAACATCGGGATGGACGGTGTAGCCGATAACGTTCGCATCATGTCGGTTCGCACCGTACCTGATGGCGACGAGCGCGACAAAGACGTGGCCAACGCCATTCGTTACGCGGTAGACAATGGTGCTACCGTGATCAACATGAGTTTCGGCAAAGGTTATTCTCCCCAAAAAGCGGCTGTAGACGCTGCCGTGAAATACGCTCAGGATAAAGATGTACTACTCATCCACGCAGCGGGTAACGATGGAAAAAACCTGGATTTGACCAACAATTACCCCAACGACCATTTTGAGAAAAAAGGCAAACCTGGTAAAAAATCAGCGACCAACTGGGTTGAAGTAGGTGCTTTGAACGCAGATTTGGGTGAACACATGGCAGCAGAATTTTCCAACTACAATCCCGAATATGTTGATGTATTTGCCCCCGGCGCTGAAATTTACGCCACTACGCCTGAAAATACTTACGAAAACCTCCAGGGTACCAGTATGGCTGCGCCGATGGTTGCAGGCGTTGCGGCAATCCTCCGCTCATACTTCCCTGACCTCACTGCTGATCAGGTGAAAGAGGTGCTGATTGCTTCTTCGGTTAAACAAAACCGCAAGGTGATCAAACCCGGTACGGAAGATGAAAAGGTTGACTTTAGCACCCTCGGCAAAAGCGGTGGTATTGTCAACGTGGAAAAAGCAGTAGAATTGGCCATCAAAACAGTTGGCAAAAAGAAAGGGGTTCAACGGATTTTGGTAGCAGGAGATTTGGCTCCAGCACCGAAGGTGATTCCTTAACTTGGAGTGATGAATGATAAGTGATGAGTGATGAATTGCTGCCGCAGCGACATTTGTATAAGACACTGCGGATGCCATTCATCACTCATCATTCATCACAACTCACTTATTAGCACCATCTTCGCCCCATCTCACTTGACTAAAGCATCTATTAGTTTGCCAAAATGGTCAAGTGAACACCCCTTTTTGCAGAGTAGACAAGCCGTTCACCGAAGCATATCCATTTTACACCACGATTAATTGTAATTTTGAAAGTATTTTGGTGAATATGGAAACGCAAAACTGATGCAAAACTTCATACAAAAGCAGCGGGTCTTTTTGATCCACTTCTGCTTCTGGTGCTTTTATTTTTTTACCTTTTGTTACCAGTTAAGGGATCACAAAGATGTGCATGAGACTTGGTTTGGCATCATTAACAATGCCCTTTTACAGGTAGCTTATTTGATGTCGGTGGCTTACGCCAATTATTTTCTCTTTTTGCCCCGTTTTTTCAAGCACAAAAAATGGTGGAAATTCGCCTTGGAATTATTGCTGACGGTGGTGGTTGCCACCTGGATTTTCTTGATTCTTAAACGCTATCTTGTTGATGGGTACACCTACCAGGTTCGTTTCGCTTACAGCAATCGTTTTGCCATCACGGTATCCATGTCTGCCATTTTTATCGCGTCGTTCATTGCCATGCTCAAGTTTTTAGAGGACTGGTTTCAACTGGAAGCGAGCAAGCGAGAAATGGTAAATGAAAATCTCAGTGCAGAATTGCGCTTCCTCAAAGCCCAGATCAACCCGCACTTCTTGTTCAATACCCTCAATAATTTGTACTACCTGGCCTATACCCAATCTCCGAATACCACGGAGGTGATTGCCAAGTTGTCACAAATGATGCGCTACATGATTTACGATTCGAATCACCAGCGCGTGCCGATGAACAAAGAATTGGAATACATGCAGAACTACATCAGCCTGGAGAATTTGCGCCTCAACGATCAAATCCCCATCAAATTTGACGTAGAGGGGAACCCCGAGCAAGTATTGATTACGCCACTGATTTTGATTACCTTTCTGGAAAATGCCTTTAAACATGGCGTGGGGAACAACAATCCCAATGCCTGGGTGAACATCAGTCTTAAAATTGACCAAAATTCTTGTATTTATAGTGTAGAAAATAGCAAATTGCCTACTCAAACTACGGGCGAAAAATCGGGTATTGGCCTGCAAAATGTTCGCCGCCGATTGGAATTGAGCTACCCCGCAAAGTATGAACTGATCGAGGAAGATCGTAAAGACAGTTATTTTGTACAACTTAAATTGGATTTGTCATGAACAATACGCTGAATTGCTTGATCGTAGACGATGAACCACTGGCGCGCAAACTCCTCAGTGATTATGTTCAAAAAGTGCCCTACCTCAAGCTTTTGCGCACTTGTTCCGACCCGATGGAGGCTCTGGATTTTTTGCGGGATAACCCGGTCGATTTGTTGTTTTTGGACATTCAAATGCCCGAAATCACCGGGCTTACCCTGTTGAAGATTTTGCAAAAAAAGCCCTGGGTAATCCTGACCACGGCATATTCCGAATATGCGCTGGAAAGTTATGACTTGGATGTGGTAGATTATTTGTTGAAACCCATCACTCTGGAGCGCTTTTTGAAGGCGATGGAAAAAATCAACCAAAGGATGCAGCGCATCGTCAATCAACAATTGCCCTCTGAGGAGTTAGCGTCGCTACCAGTTGCTGCAGAAACAGGCCCTGCGTATATCTTCGTCAAAGATGGGACCAAGCTGGTCAAGGTGAAATTGAGTGAAATCATGTACGTGGAGGGAATGAAAGATTATGTGGCCATCCATACCCCTCAGCAGCGAATTGTTACCTTACAAAGGTTGAAAGCGATGGAAGAACAGTTGCCGGAAAGCCAGTTTATCCGCATCCACAACTCCTACATTGTAGCCCTGGAATGGCTGGACTCCATCCACAAGGAGAAAGTCAAGGTCGGCAGCGCTTTGCTCCCAATTAGTGATTCTTACCGCAAATCATTCAAGGATTTCATCGAAAAGAACCACATTAAAATGGACTAATACCCCGAGAGGGTTAATTCAACCAATGCCGTAGTACATCCAGCCACATGCCCAATGCTATAATGGCCAGCAAGATCCGATTCCATTGATTGAAACGCTGTTGAGAGATTTTTCCCATCAACCACCGACCAATAAAGGTGCCCAGGATAGTGGCTGTACACAAGATCAACAAGAGCCATTGGTACTGCCCAAAATCAAAACCTACGGAAAACAAAAACACCCCAGTTTTGACGATCTGCGTCAAGGCCTGACATATCGATTTGGTAGCGATCAACTCTTCCTTGGCAATGTTGTTTAGTACAAAAAAGGAAGCAATAAAGGGCCCGGTAACGGCTACAATCATCCCTAAAAAACTAGACAGAAAACCTAGTACAACAAACATCCAGGGCCGCGTAGCGGGCATTTTGCCTTCAGGAATAAAAATGCTGATCAGGATAAAAGCACCCACCAAAAACTCCAACAGGATTGGGTCAAAATAGTTGAACAACAAACCGCCCAGCCAAGCACCAGGCAGGAGTAAAATGGAAAAATAGCCTACAACCCTCCATTTGATGAAACGCCAAAATGCCGTAAAGCGAGCCAAATTACCCACCACTTGAACGGCACTGTGCAAGGGAATGGCTTGTTTGGCATCTAGTCCCCAACTCAGCATCGCAAAGACGAGGGTACCTCCCGCTAAGCCAAATATGGCAGATACAATCGATGCAAGGACTACCCCTAGCGCCAAAATAATGTAAATTCCTGGACCCAATTTCTCTAATTATACTGTGGCTTAGGTGCTTCTTTAGTGTCTTAGGTTTCTTAGGTGGTGAAATTATACCTTGCTTCGCAAGGCCTTTTCTTTTTTCACCACCTAAGAAACCTAAGACACTAAAGAAGCACCTAAGTATTTGCATCGAAGATGCTTATTTACCTTAAACCAACTCTAGCCCCAAGCCAGGATCTTCGATCAATTGGCTCGGGCTGTATTTGTTGTGGTACAGCTCCACATATTTTTGATGCCCCAGAATCAACTCCTGGTTCATCTGAATGCCCAAGGCAACGAACAAGTCGTAATGCTGTTGGAAATGCTTCAACAGCACATCCGGCTTTACGTCTTTTTGTAAAGATTTGCGATGAGCCCGCCCCAATTGGGTAGCAACGGAATACGCAATGTCTACTTGTTCAAACTCATTGAGCGCATCCTTGATTTTGGCACTGCGATGGGGAATCTGACGCCCCCAGTATTCTTGCCCTTTGTAGGTCGTATAACCTAAGCCTTGCTCCACCAGGGGGGCATACAATTGTGAAGCCTTGATCATGCGCAAACCATGATGTTTGAAGGGGTTGTAATAGTGCTCCGTGTCAGGATCCTCATAGACGGTTTTGAGTTCCAGCAGGATTTTATCCTTGGTCTGGTTCTTTTTTGGCCGCAAAACCACCAAAACCCGCTTGTTGCCAAAGGTGCCTTTGGCTTTGCCTGCCTCTTCTATCTCGTATTCCTTGAGCAAATTTTCCTCTTTACGGCTTTTGAGGTAGCCTTCCAGTATTTTGATCAAGACCTTGTTGTCGACACTCAAGGGAGTTTTACGCATTTCTTTGGCCCATTTGACTTCTGCATCCAGGTAATCACGAGTGGAGTTGTACCAGACGTCAAAATTGGCTCTATCGGTGGATTTAGACGCTTCCTTGTAAGGAGTCTTATGTAATTCAAAGCCCCGAATGTAACCCTCTCGAAAATATTCCAATACCGTGGCGTTCAAAAAGGGCGCACCAGTGTCGGCACGTTTAAGGGAAAGAGAGCACAAAAAACGGGTAATATCCCATGCGTAAGCGCCAATCCTTGAACGGTCGAAATCGGCCATACCTGCACCCTGGTCAGTAATCAGGTAGTTTTCGGTATGGGGGTTCCCGTGGATGAACACCTTGGGAATTTTTTCGTGTGGAATCAGGGTCGTAAAATGGGCTTGCATGCGCATGCACATGTGGCGGAAGTAAAAAAATAAACCCTTGTCTGGATGCAAATAGCTGCGGATCAATTTGTCCTGATCAAACTCAGGCGTTTTAAGGTATATCTTCATTGCACAAAATCCGGGTGTTAAAAGATGAGTACGCTATCCCGAATCACAAAGATACGATTTTACATTTAATTTACAAAAAATTAACCTTGAATTAACATTGAACCAGCCTCTGCTAAAGATGAATATTTTAAAGATTCAAAAAGGTTTTGGCTTTCTCCAAATCTTCAGGCGTGTCTACCCCCACGATAGCCTGGTCTGTCAATTCTACATAGATGGATTTGCCATGGTACAACCATCGCAGTTGCTCCAAAGCTTCCAACTTTTCTAATTCCGCCAAGGGAAGTGGTGCGATTTCCAATAAAGTGGAACGCAGATAACCATACAGCCCAATGTGTCGATAATGGGCTCCCTGGGCCAACCATTCTTCTTGGGGAAAATTACGCAGATAGGGAATGGTGCTTCGACTAAAGCACAGCGCCAGTTTTTGAGCATTAAATACCACTTTGACCACATTAGGGTTGAACAATTCTGCTTCATCACGGATGGGCATGGCCAACGTAGCAATTTGCGCCAGACCCCGCCGCAGCGGATTGGCTACTTTTTCAATTTGCTCATAGTCTAAAAAGGGTTCATCTCCTTGGACGTTGAGTACTACTTCACAATCGGGAAAAGAAAGGGCTACTTCGGCACAACGGTCGGTACCGCTTTGGTGGGTTTCACTGGTCATGTGTACCTTTCCTCCAAATGCCAGTACGTGATCAAAAATCCGTTGATCATCAGTTGCTACTACCACTTCATCCAATGCAGGGGCAGCCATTACTCTTTCGTACACACGCTGGATGAGCGACTTGCCGTTGAGATCTGCCAGGGGTTTACCCGGGAAGCGGGTTGACGCATATCGAGCCGGGATAATACCAAGAGTTTTCATACCTTTGCAAGGGTTTAAAAGCCTGTAAAAATGGTAATTTATTAAACTCCAAACATACTGAAAACTATGTGGAAAATCTTATTGCTCTTGTTGCCCGGCTACCTTTTTGCAACCGGGGATAGCCTGCGTTATTTGACCCCGAGAGATACCATTGTCTTGAGCATCAGTGGCAGTGAAGAAAAAATATTTGAACATAAGATTGTCAAAGGACAAACAATTTTTTCGCTGGCGAAGTTCTACGGACTAAAGATGGATGACCTGCGTCACCTCAATCCAAGCCTAAATTTTGACGTGGTGAACCCCAATCAAAGCATCAAAGTCGTGATCCCCAACCGGGCGATCATCCGCTATCGGGAGCCAAAATTCAACCCCCGGATTTACACTCCAGTGTATTACCGCGTAAAAAAAGGGGACAACCTCTTCCGCCTGAGCAAGGTTTATTTTCGCATGCCTGAAGACACGATTAAGGCCCGAGCAAAACTAAAGCAAGGGACCTTACAGCCCGGTCAACTGATCCACATTGGCTGGGTGAGCCCACAGGCAATCCCGGCGGAATGGCAATCCCGACCAGCTTTACCTCCCTCGTTAAAAAAAGTAGCGGATCTCAAAAAAACATTTGATGCGTACGCTGTAGATAAGAAGAAAAAAACCACGGCCCAGCAGGGCATTGCGGTATGGCAAAAAGAAGCACCCGCAGCCCGGAATTATTACGCCTTGCACGACAAAGCTGGCAAAGGTTCTATCATCGAACTACACAACCCAGTGACCAAAAGAACCGTTTATGCAGAAGTGTTGGGTAAAATTCCCGCCACTGCCTATTCTACCAACGTTGTGGCAATCCTTTCACCCAATACTGCAAAGCTATTGGGTGCCAAGGATTCGAACTTTTTTGTAAAAATTAAATACTACAAATAAAGGTATGGACTTCCACCAAAACATCCTTTCCACCATCGGCAATACGCCCATGGTTCAACTGCACAAAGTTGTGGCGGAACTGCCCGCCCTGGTATTGATGAAAGTAGAAACCTTCAACCCCGGACATTCCATCAAAGACCGCATGGCCCTAAAAATGGTACTCGACGCAGAGGCGAGTGGAGATTTGAAGCCAGGTGGAACCATCATTGAATGTACCTCCGGCAATACCGGGATGGGGCTCGCCATTGCAGCGGCAGTCAAAGGCTACAAGTGTATTTTCACCACCACGGATAAACAATCCAAGGAAAAAATGGATTTGTTGCGGGCCCTGGGCGCCGAGGTCATCGTATGCCCCACCAATGTAGAATCGGATGATCCTCGTTCGTACTACTCGGTAGCGTCACGGTTGAGCAAGGAAATTCCCAATAGCTACTGGTGCAACCAGTACGACAATCTCTCCAACCGCCAGGCACATTACGAAAGTACAGGGCCCGAAATTTGGAAACAAACCGATGGCCTGATCACCCACATGATCACTGGTGTAGGTACAGGTGGAACCATTTCTGGCACCGGTCGCTATTTGAAGGAGCAAAACCCTAATGTTAAAATTTGGGGCATCGATACTTACGGTTCGGTATTAAAAAAATACCACGAAACCCGCGTGTTTGATGAAAAGGAAATTTATCCCTACATCACCGAAGGGATAGGGGAGGACATCATTCCCAAAAACATCGATTTTGACATCATCGACCACCTGGAAAAGGTAACGGATAAGGATGGAGCCCTGATGGCGCGTCGTCTGGCTCGGGAAGAAGGCATCATGTTGGGGTATTCAGCGGGCTCAGCGATAGCTGGTTTGTTGCAACTAAAAGACCAACTTACAGCCGATGACATCGTGGTAGTGGTCATTCACGACCACGGAAGCCGCTACGTAGGCAAAATTTACAACGACGACTGGATGCGGGAACGGGGCTTTTTGGATACCGAACTTCGGGTGAAAGACATCATCACCCGCAAACAGGAAAAGTCTTTTTACACCGTCCGTCAGAACGATACGGTACGTTTTGCTTTTGATTTGATGAAGAGCCACGACATCTCGCAGTTGCCTGTTGTGGATGGGGAAGCCATCGTTGGTTCTCTTTCCGAAAGCGCGGTGCTCAACTTTTTGCTGGAAAATCCCTTGCGCAATGGTGATCGCCCCGTAGCTGATATCATGGCGGAACCGCTGCCTGTGGTGGATGAATACCTGCCTTTCAGTCAATTGAGGAATTACATCAGCAAGCAGATTCCTGCGGTTTTGGCACGGGATAAGGCGGGGATTTACCACATCATTACGCAGTACGATATGATCCAGACGGTTTGATGAAACACCTCTAATCTTAGAAGCAACCCACATGAATTGCCTCCAGCTTTAGCTGGTGGATAGTTGGTAAGCTCTTTCAATGGGCTTTAGCCCAAGTATTCAACATGGCACCTGGGGCTAAACCCCAAACAAGAGCGCCCACGTCAACCACCAGCTAAAGCTGGAGGCAATTCATGTGGGTTGTATCCGAAGGTTAAAATTGTACTAAAAGAAAAAATTAATATTAAAGAGCTGATGGTTAATTTTTTACGAGATTTTTTTGTACTTCAACCGAATCGCATTGCCAATCACCACCACATCCGAGAAGGCCATAAACAGTGCGCCCCACATCGGATTCAGGTAGCCCATTGCGGCCATGGGTATGGCAACGATGTTGTAGGCAAAAGCCCAATACAAACTTTGTTTGATGGTCAGTACCGTATGCGCGCTGATGGCGAGCGCCTGCGGCAAACGTTCCAAACTGCCATTGAGCAGCACAATTTGTGCGGACTGGATGGCTGCCTGGGAGCCATTGCTTAAAGAAATACCTATCGTTGCCTTGGCCAGGGCTGGCGCATCGTTGATGCCATCGCCTACCATAGCGGTTGGTGCTTCCTGGCTCAATTGGGCAATCCGTTCCAGTTTTTGGCTGGGAACTTGCTCCGCAAAAAAGTGCTCAATGCCCAATGCCTGTGCCACTACTTCCGTTTTATGGGTCTTATCCCCACTCAAAATATAGGGCCGAATGTTTTTGGATTTGAGGTAGTCGATGCAAGCTTTGGCCTCGGGTTTGATTTGGTCACTGAGGCTGAGTGTGGCCAGTTGTTCGCCGTTTTTGCGCAGCACCAGGTGGCCTTGCCCATTTTCGGATGCCCCCAAACTGTAAGTATTGCCTGTGTCATCATAGCCCAACATGCCTTTGCCTTTTTCTTCCTCCACCCGATTCAGGGAAATGGGGCCAAATCTCTGTCCATTGAAGATGATTTTACCCTCTAGTTCATTCACCAGTGATTTGGCAATGGGGTGCGAGGAATGGGACTCCAGGTCATAAATGAGGTTTTGCACTTCGGCAGGCTCTACTCCAGGGGCATAGTCAATACTTTCGATGGTAAACTGCCCAGTAGTCAGGGTTCCGGTTTTGTCAAAAACGATGTTGCGGATTTTGGCAAAAATCTCCAGGGTTTTGCCGCCTTTAACCAGGATACCATTGCGTGCCAGACGACCTACTCCAACCATAACAGCGGTTGGTGTGGCCAAGCCCATGGCACAAGGACAAGAAATGACCAGCACTGCGATGGCGTTCATCAGCGCATTTTTGAACGCGATGTCGAACAAAAAATAGCTGAGTACAAAAGTCAGGGCTGAAATGCCCAGTACCGCGGGTACAAAAATGGCACTGATTTTATCCGCCAGCCGTTGGATGTCCGGTTTGTCCTGCTGGGCAGTTTTGACCAGTTCGATCATTTGCCCCAGCACCGATTTTTTACCCACCGCTCCTACGGTCAATTGGAAATTGCCACTTAGGACCAAAGCGCCACCGATAACCTGATCACCCCAGGTTTTGTTGATCGGCAAACTTTCACCCGTCAGCATGGATTCGTCGATACTGGCTTGGCCCATAAAAATCTCACCATCCGCAGGCACCTTATCACCTTCGTTGACTTGTAAAATGTAACCGGGCTGAATTTCCGGGTAATGGATGCTGATGATGGTGCCCGAAGGCATGATCCGACGGGCGTGTTCTACCTGCAATTTACTCAGCTCGGAAATGGCGGTAGTGGTTTGGGCTACGGCGCGTTTTTCGATCCAATTGCCCAATAAAACCAGGGTAAAAATGGTGGCACAGGTTTCGTAAAAAATGTATTGCGCTTCACCACTGAGGGTGCCCACAAGGCTGTAAACAAAGGCAGCTGTGCCACCAATAAAAATGAGCACATCCATATTGGGCATCCCATTGAGCACCGAGTTCCAGGCGCTTTTGCCAAAATGCCAGGCCCCTAAAATGAATACAGGCAAACAAATAAAAAACTGCAACCAGGCATTGTGCATCAACGACCAATGGATACCTGCCGACATGAGCAAGTGCCCAACCAGCAGTGGCGTTGTAAAAATTGCACCAATGAGCAATTTGCGCTCCAGGGTCCAAAATTCAGGCTTTTGTTCCGGTTCCACTACCGTATAGCCGAGTTTGCGGATACCTCCTTTGGCCTCGTCTACACTGAAATCTTCGTCGACCAGGCGAAAACGTACTTCTTTGGTTTGGAAATTGACGTAGACGTCTTCCAAACCCTTACGCTCCAAGTAGCGGGTTATGCCTGCGGCGCAGTTGGCGCAGTCCATTCCATCTACGGTCAGCTCGACTAGTTTTTTCATTTTTCGATCAATTGTGTAGAGACGCACGGCTGTGCGTCTCTATGATTTTGTTGCATCAGTTTAGACGCACAACCGTGCGTCTCTACACAATTTGGGCGCATGGTCAGACGCACAGCCGTGCGTCTCTACAACGCCGCGTTGTAACGTTTTTCAACTTCGGCCCAATTCAGTACATTCCAAAAGGCCTTGATGTAATCGGCGCGTTTGTTTTGGTACTTGAGGTAATAGGCGTGTTCCCACACGTCCAAACCCAGAATGGGGGCTCCCGCTTGTTTCTTAACAATTTTAGTCATCAGGGGGTTGTCCTGGTTAGGGGTAGAGCTGATGAAAAGTTCACCCTTGCTGTTTACACTTAGCCATGCCCAGCCAGAACCAAAACGTCCGGTTGCCTCCGTGGCAAAGGTTTCTTTGAATTTGTCAAAACTACCAAATTTGGCCTCAATGGCTTTGGCTACGTTGCCAGTGGGTGCGCCACCCCCTTGAGGAGAAAGCAAAGACCAAAACAAGGTATGGTTGAAATGACCGCCGCCATTGTTGCGGATGGCGGGTTGTTTGCTGGTTACCGTACTCAACACTTGCTCGATGCCCATGGTCGCGAAAGCAGTACCAGTTACAGCTTTGTTGAGGTTGGTGACGTAGCCATTGTGGTGGCGATCGTGGTGGATCTCCATGGTCATTTTGTCGATATGGGGTTCCAGTGCATCATTCGCAAATGGGAGTGGTGCCAGGGTAAATGGCCCAGTTTGTTCTTCACCAGGTAAATCCAGGTCGTTTTCTAATGCGGATTCAGCCCAAAGGTTGCGAGGCTTGAGCAAGGAGGCGGCAGCTACAAACAAACCGGTACGCAGGAAATTTCGCTTATTCATTGGTTTCTTTTTTGGATAAAACAGTCTCCAACGGAGTGGAGTTCGATTTGGGGTTAAATATAAAGCGCTTCCAGATTTTATTAGATTTTTAAAGTATTGTGCGCTAAAATTTCACTGTAGTTTCTTTTTTAAGCGATTAATTTTACAAAATCAAAAAGAATCATTATTATTAGGAATCAAAATTGGATTAGGCCAAATTTAATCCAATATTTTCCTAATCAAATTCTCTCTGCCATGCTTTCAGTAAGTCGTCTGCTAAACAATAAGAAAAATGACTCGGTTTGGAGCGTCACTCCCAACCATATGGTGATTGACGCCCTCAACCTCATGTCTGAAAAAGGCATTGGGGCCGTATTGGTGATGGATGGAGATCACCTGGCTGGGATTTTTTCTGAAAGAGACTATGCACGCAAGGGTATCATCGCCGGGCGAAAAGCCAAGAGCACCCCGGTGACTGAGGTGATGACGCCCAATGTGTTTACCGTATCGTCCGATATGGACATTGAGGATTGTATGAACTTATTTTCTGAAAAGCGCATTCGTCACCTCCCGGTGATGGACAATCAGCAAGTGATTGGCATGCTGAGCATTGGCGACATCGTAAGCGCCATCATGCAAGCGCAAGATCAACAAATCAAATACCTGGAAGCCTACATCACTGGCCAATGATTGCAAGTGCCTAAGCTTTCCTCATCATTCGCCTCAAGTGCCTTAATTGTGCATTTGGGGCTTAGTGCTTGTTTCATTCATCTATCAATCCTCAACACCTACACCTATGGCCACACTCCTGATTATTGTTTTTGTTGTTGGTTATGCGTTGATTGCCCTGGAACATCCATTGAAGCTGGATAAGGCAGCTTCGGCAATGTTGACTGGCGTTTGTTGCTGGCTAGTTCTAGCCTATGGCTACGACTCCATGCCAGCGGGTGCAGAGGCTACTGGAAATGTAAGCGAAATTTTGGATGATTCCCTGTTTGAACACCTCGGAGAAATAGCTGGAATCCTCTTTTTTCTCCTGGGTGCGATGACCATCGTCGAACTTGTGGATGCGCACGATGGCTTCCGGGTCATCACCGACCGCATCACGACTACGGATCGCATTAAGTTGTTGTGGATCATTTCCTGGGTTTCTTTTTTCTTGTCGGCGGGCTTAGACAACATGACTACATCCATCATCATGTGCGCCTTGATTCGGCGGCTGGTGAAAAAACAGGAAAACGTTTGGTTGTTGGGTGGTTTTGTGATCATTGCTGCCAATGCCGGGGGGGCCTGGTCCCCGATTGGAGACGTTACGACCATCATGTTGTGGATTGGGGGACAAGTATCGACGGTGAATATCATGCAGTCTTTGATTATTCCTTCGGTGATTAGTTTATTGGTACCACTGTTGGTCGCCAGCTTTTTCCTGCGTGGGAAACTGGAAACTAAGGACACGTCGCAAGAAAACATGAATATTAGCCGGGTTTTATCTCCCTGGGAAAAACAATTGATGTTTGTGCTGGGGGGCGTAGCATTGCTTTGGGTGCCAGTATTTAAATATTTTACCCATTTCCCGCCTTACATGGGCATCTTAATGTCGGTCGGGGTGCTTTGGTATGTGACCGAGTTTTTACACCGGGGTAAAGAAGAAGAAGTCCAACGGGAGTTCTCGGTGGGAGCCATGTTGCGGCGCATTGATACGACCAGCATCTTATTTTTCTTGGGGATATTACTGGCGGTAGGGGCTTTGGATACTTCCGGGCACCTGGAGTTGGCAGCCAATTTTCTCAATGAATCCATTGGAAACATTTACCTGATCAATACGGTCATAGGTTTACTTTCGGCTATTGTGGACAACGTACCGCTTGTAGCAGCGGCAATGGGTATGTACGACCTGACGACCTATGGCATCGATCACCCATTTTGGGAATCCCTGGCTTATTGTGCAGGCACGGGCGGGAGCATTCTGATTATTGGTTCAGCCGCAGGGGTAGCCTCAATGGGTATCCTGAAGATCGACTTCTTGTGGTACATGCGCAATATTTCTCTTTACGCGCTGATTGGGTATTTGAGCGGGATTGGAGTTTATTATTTGTTGAGCCAGTGAAAAGTGAAAAGTGAAAAGTGAAAAGTGAAAAGTGAAAAGTGAAAAGTGAAAAGTGAAAAGTGAAAAGTGAAAAGTGAAAAGTGAAAAGTGAAAAGTGAAAAGTGAAAAGTGAAAAAAATACACTCCCCTTTTCATTCCAAATTTTTAAGCAAAAAAAATGTATAAAGCAGTTGAAAGGCTGCTGGTATACAGCTTTTCACTTTTCACTTTTCACTTTATTCCCCTCCTTCCACCAACTGCCTGCCCGCTTGAG
>NZ_JBGSLK010000029.1:0-89288 GCF_041740695.1 Haliscomenobacter sp.
GGCAACGCTGGTCTGATGATGGTTGCGATAAGATGATCAAACTTAGGGTCGCTTTACGCAGCCAAAAATTCGATCTCATCACTAATATTTTCAGGAAATCCGCAGCTTAATGATGAGGTGCGACAATTTGAATTACACCCTTCATAATCAACACAACGATGCACTGCACTTATCTTCCAAAAATCCCAGGTTTGCCCTGTAATGAATCACAATATCGTCGTTCATAGATGAGTAGATGCGTAACGCATAATCCTTTATGATGGGGAAACCACTTATAGGTCTTTTTTTCTCAAAAGGAGGATGTTTTGATTATCTTTCCATCTTTGACAAAAATATACCATAAAAAACCAAGTTTGTACTTTCCGTCTGGGGCAACTGTGTCATTTTGATAGGCAAAGTCTCCAATTGCAGGATTAAATCCTTCTTGCTTCTCAATGGTAATTTTTCCCCTGTTTGTATTATAAGTTACGCATATCATATTTCTTATCCGATTCCGCTAATTCTACAAAGCAATCTGAAACTGGCTGTCCATTGATGGCAACGGTGCTTCCTGAAGTAATGCCGCTAAAAGTGATTAACTCTAAAAATTCTCCAGATTTAAGTTTTCTTGTCGCTATATTGTTTTTTAAATAGTACAATCTTTGAAGATAACCACTTACGTCTAAATCGGGAATTAATAACTCATTAGCCAAAATGAAATATCCATCTTTATGCCCATCTAGATTTAGGACCATTACTGCTGGGTCAACAAAATTTTGGTTTAGCAAAATTTTATCATTGATTCGATCAATCAATAAACTCCTCGCAGCAGAAATATACTCCCAATGCCCCAATGAGACAGTGCCATTCAGTGACATTATCAAATCTCCATTACGTCTAAAAATATACTTCTGCTGTTTTTTTTGATCGTCAATGATCACCCAAGGAGTATCTACAAAGAATTCCTTGCGTTCAAGTGTGGCACTGAACTGCTTGATTCTTGGTAAAATATTTTCAATATAGCTCAACATCATTAAACGATTGTTTTTTTTTGCAAATTGAAACCCACATCACGATCTACTCCTCCCAAAAATCCAGCCCCAACTGCCTCGCCGCCTCCTTAGCCGATTTGTACTGCTGTTTGCTCTCATCCAGGGGACTACTTTCGGAAGCCTTGATTTTGAATTTCACCTCGATCTCGATTTTATTGCCATTCATGGCAAAAGGCGTGATGAAATAGTTGAACAATTCGGTGTAGCGCTCCAAGGGAACCTTGCCGGAAATCACCAGTGCGTTGAATTTTTTGATCGCTTCATCTAGCCCATCAGTTGGGGAAGAAGGTACTCCAGGGTCATTAAACTCTCCAGTTGGAACACCTTCGGGGTAAATGGCCGAGGGTGGGGGAGTGTCGACAGCGGGTGGTGGCGGGATAAGCGATTTGTCCACCAACCAATACGAATCGGCAGTGGCGTCAAAGAAGGGCACCGATTCCTTAAAAAAGAACTTGGTGAACGTGCTGCCATCACCCGCGGCGATACAAATCTCCCCGTTGGTACAATGCCTCAGCAGGCTTTCGTTGATTGCATCGGGACCCGTGATCATGGGCTTGTCGTCAAAGCGCAGGAAAGCGTCGTAGACCTCTTTCGTTTTGAGGGCATGCTCCACTGTGGGCAAGAGGTTGTTGTTCCGCAAGGTATTAACCCCAACGGCTTTCAACAACCATTCTTCTTCTTTCAGGGCATCGATGATGACGCTGATTTGCTGATCGAGGCTGGATTTGAATTGTTGCTTGACCTGTAGTTGGCTCACTCCATTTTTTACCGCGTACTTGATGAGGATCGAATACGCCACCACCAGGGCCGACTCTGCTTGTTGGGAAGCATCGTCCATGCGGCGTTTCAGGTCTTCTTTTGGCTCCCGTTCCAACTGTCCCTGGTACTCCTGGGTGATTTTGTGGCAGGCCAAAAATTCCCGGATGGTGGATTGCAGTTTGCCGATCCCCAATTCAGAGCAGATCAAAAACAGCATGGTGTTGCGGTAAATTCGCTCACTATTGCCTTTTTTGGTCGCGATCTTTTCAATCAAAGCAGCGGTATTTCCACTGACCCCACCCGGGCTTACCAGGTGCTCGGGGCTAAGGATGAGTAAGGTGGGTTTGGTCTGTTCCGGAAGCTCCAGGGTAGGGTTCACCAAAACATTAAAAAGGGGGACATTCTTGGTCTTCAGGTTGATCCTGTTGATGATTTCGGCATTGATGTCCTCGTTTTTGATGTCGCCTTTGGCCTGGTTGATGAGGATGTTGATGTTGGGCTTAGTATTGAACCAATACCGTTTACCCGTACCGCCAGCCTGGGCATAATACAGGTAATAGGCATTGTTCTCCAATTCATCCAGGGCACCATTGATGCTATTGTGGTTGAAGCCTTCGGGCGTCAACAGATTCAATTTCAACTCCGGAACCGAAATCCCTTTATTGGCCCCCTCATTGCCGAAGGAGTTCATCAAAAAGACGGAAGCAATCGACTGTGTGAGGTACCATTGCCCATATTCCGCTTTGTTGTTGTCGATCTTAAAGGCATTGGATGAAGATCCGGCAACATCCGCCGCGATGACCGAATCATAGCCATTGCCGTACAACTTTTTGAGCTGGCCAGACAAGGCGTCCAAATTGGCAAAATTGACTACGCCAGGGTGGATCAATAAATTGTTGCCGGGAAGCGACTGCTGCCGTTTCCAAAGGTCGCTCACAATGGCCGCAAGCAGGCGCAAAACGCCTCTGGTGCGTTGAAAATCGTGGTGACTGGCCCAACGGATGCGGAAGGCATCGATCAACTCCGGGTGAAAAGGATAAGACTTGAGGATTTTCTGTTTGTACTCCGACTTAATGGCGTGCGCAGGAAGCTCGGCTCGAAACTGCTGGTACAGCTCCAAATACTGCGCAGCCACCGACTCCATGACCTGGGCATCGCCCATGTCTTCAAATAGCCGTCGACGAATCACTTCATAAATTTCATCATCCGCAACCGGTTGTGTATCGGCACCAACCCGGCTCACGCGTTTTTGCAAAGAAGTCAGGATGGCCTGCGCTTCGGGGGTGTTGCCCACTTCTTGCGGACTAGCGGGCAGCGTGATTACCGCTACACAGTGGTTTGTACTCGCTACCGCTTCGGTCAGCTCCTGCATGAAGCTGATCGTTTGATCGGCCAGGCTGCTGTTGCCCGCTTTTTTGGCCGAAGCCTTTACACAATAGTCGGCCAACTCGTCAATCAAGATCAGGGCAGGTTTGCATTTTTCCAGCACCTGTTTGAACAAGCCCGCTGGAGCGATCAACTGTTCGTCATTCTTGCGCACCAGCTCATAGGCAGCAGAACCACCCAGCTGGTAGGCCAATTCCCCCCAAATGGTTTGGATGAGGGTGCCATTGTCGGTGGTTCTGCCATTGGCAGGATCATTGGTAGTATTGGTAAAAACGGCAATGTTGGCACTATCAAAATCCGGCGCTCCGGAATGCTTTAGCAATTCCTGTGCATAGGCCGATTGGGTGGCCTTTTTGCCCCATTTCCCCAGGTGGTAAAGCGAAATCAGGGTATGCGTTTTTCCTCCCCCAAAGCCAGTTTGCAGGGAGATGACCCGGTTTTCGGCATCTTGCTGGCCATTCAGTCCCTGGATGACGGTTTTGGCCACATTTCTAAGTCCAGCGGTAAAATATGTTTTGGAAAAAAATACCACCGGGTTATTGTAAATCTCACGACCGTTGCCCAAAGCGACCTCGGCCAGATTCGCCGCAAAAATAGATTCATCCAGGCGACCCTGTTTGATGTCGAGGTGGGGCGATACCACCCGAAACCAGGGAGCCTGCGCGGAGGACCCTGCTGCTGTCTTCGGCACTGGAGTAGCCGCAACTAGAGGGGTTTTCGTTTCCTGCAGGTTGATCAGCGCTTGCTCCAATTCGGTCATCTTGATCGAGCGGGCAATACTTTTCATGTTGATGAACACTTCAGAAAAGTCATCCTCACTGATCTCCTGAAAATGCGCCAGTTTGTTGCGCACCTCGTAGATGGTTTCCAGCCGGGTAGCCAGTTTATTGACCTCTTTGCCAAATTCGCTTCTCAACAATTCGCGGTATTTTAGCGCAAAAGGCTTGAGGTAAGGATAATCGATCAAAGCCTCGGGGGTACTCCCCGAACGCAATCCGGTGTTCCAACTGTCCTGCTGCGCTGGATACAAAGCCTCCACAAACCAGGCGGGCCAACGCTCACCAGCTTCTTTGGAAAGCAGCTCCACGACATACGGCCGGAACGCCTCGATAAACAAACCGAAGGCTTTGAATAAATTATCTTGGTGGGATTGGGTTGTTGCCATGGTGATGCTATTCAAAAAGGGTTTGTTGTTCAGCTATTTTACTCTCCCGGATCAAACTTTCTTTGTTGCTCAATAGTCCAGTTCCTTGTTTGTGGTCATCGCTGCCAGGGGGAAGCACTTCGCACATCGAGGTGATCACCCTCCAAAATGCACTCTCGGAGCTTGAGGCTACTTTTTTGATGTATTGCAGCAAGGCAGCACGCTGGGTTCCCTGGTACAAGGCCATGGCCCGGTGCACCTGGTTCAACAGAATTTCGTCTCCTTTGAGGCCACAATTGGGATCGGCGGCCAGGCGCTGGGCAAAAGTAGCCAGGGTCTGTTTGTTGCCATTCTTCACCAAGATGTGCTCTGTGAACAGCTCCTGCACATTGATGCTCAGGCCCACGCGGCTGAATTTGGCTGCATCGTCAAAATCACTTTCCACAAAACCATACAATTGCAACCAACCGATGTAAAACTTGGTAAAATCATCTCCATCAAATCCCTTGAGCAAGGCATTGAAGGCACTTTCGCGGGCCATCTCCAGTAGTTCGGCTACGGTAACTTCGCTGCCGTCGGCTTTTTCTACTTTTTGGTATTTGCCAAATTCACTTACGGCCTGGCCAAAACAGGCAGTGAGAAGGTCGGCACCACGGAAGCCGAGTTTATAGAGTTCGTCGACTTCCCGGGCTACGGTGCGCTGGATGTCTTTTTTAACCGTTTTATAATCGCCATAGCCGGTTTTTTGGGCGGGTCGGGCAGAGACGGTAACTGAAGAAGCCAGTGCAGCACCAGCCAGGCTTATGCTACGATTGGCCATTTCAGTATCCATAGGCCAGCTTCCGGTAATGTTCATCCTTGCCCCAAGAATAGAATTGCATAAGGTGGTCCAGGCTTCGGTGCTTTGATGGGCAAACATTATGCTGACAATGTCTGCGGTTTGGTGCTCAATGGCGTCAAAAATCTGGGTCAACTTGTTTTCAAAATGAAGCTTGGCTGCTTGTTTGTCATTTTGGTGGTGGTGTTTCAAGGCGGTACACTCCTCACTTTTGGGAGTTTGAGGAGTAGCGAAGTTCAAGGGATAAACATCACCCAAGGAGCGTTTAAGCCATACATAGAAAAAGTCAGACAGGTCAGCATAAGCAATGGCATCATAATAGGGAGGATCGGTTACAACTGCTGTTAAATACTTATCAGCAAATTGGGATTTGTCGCCACTACTGGCATTGATAGAATCAGTTGAAAAAGGACATTTACATTCAGACTCAATATACCGAATAAGCCAGTCTATTTGATTTAGTGCACTACCAGTAGAATTGCAAAACATATTAGATTCAGGGTAATCAAAGGTCATGGCAATTGCTTGTTTCGAAAATGGGTGTTCAAGCTTTTCACCACTTGTATGCCATCGACCAAAAGATGTGTTGACTATGCCTACCCGATCAATCAAGATCCCCAAATACGTCACAACTGCTTTCTGGTATTCTTCCTCCAGCATTTTCAATTCTTGTTTGAGGACTTGGAGTTTTTGGGTAAGGGTTTGCAGCGCGTGGAGTTGACGTGGTGAAAACATGCTTCCAACCGTTTCAAATCCCCAAGGACACAAATCAAACTGTTTTGTATTGCCGATGGCCAGTTTTTCATCTATACTTTCTATCTCACTGGGCACACTTTCAAGAATCTTGCCCTCTGCCGCAGTAGGAATTCGATACTGTTTGCCCTGAGGTGAATCCTCGATCACCGCCAGCATGGTTTGTTTGATTGTTCCAGTTAAAAATTGTTTTTTCAAGTCACTATTGCTCGTATTGTTTCCACAGACCGGACAACGAAGATTTTTTCTGGAGTGTACAAAACCTTCTTCATCAGTTTCACCTGATTCTACGGAAAAACTGATGGTTTTGTTGTCAATTTTTGGCTTCAGGTAAACTTGTTTCGTCTTGGTATTCGCCAAATAAAACCCTTTCAGCAAAGGTACCTCGGCCCGACAACTGGGGTTGCTACAAGTGCCTACTCTAGCCCAGTAATAGGCAATGGGTTTATGGCCTTTTTCATCGGCGGGATACAAATGGCCGATCTCCTTTTCGGTCTCCGCCAGGAGTTTTTTGGCATAAAACTCCACATCAAAGGACAGGCGGTTGTGCACCAGCGCTCCAGTAGGATGGCCATTCTCGACCACCCGGTTTTGTTGGGGCAGGTTTTGCCAAGAGTCTTCCCCGTACAGCTCAATGAAGGCAGCCTTGCTGTAGGTGATCGGTTTGCCGTACTTCTGCGGGAACTCCAGGCTGCCTTTTTGAATGATGTGCGCCACAGGATTGATGTCGTTGCCAAAAGTATGGCAACCCAAGCGAGCCGCTTCCAGCGGAATGGCACCGCCGCCCGCGAAGGGGTCAAACACTCGGGGCATTTTGGCCAAAAAAGCAGCAATGGCCGCTTGCAGGGCGGTTTCTTTGAGCTGGATGGGAGTAGCCGCAAGGTGCCGATCGGTGCAGCGGTACAGTTCATCCTCGGCCTTTTTGATGTTGGCGTAATGCCGATCAAAATCGGCGAGCAATTCCTGAGCTGATTGGCCCGCAGCCGCATTGTGGGCCACCCAAATCAGTTTGCGGGCCTTGTTGATGATGGTTTCATTGTTCTTATTGTCCCACTTGATGAGGCTGAAATCGGTCAGTTGGTTGCCCGCAGCAGGTTTGGGTTTGTTGTGTAATAGGTGCTGCTGCATGTCTGGCGTAAACTTGCCGATGAACAGCTGGAGGCGGTTGCGGAGGTTGTCCTCCATCGGATCGAACACGACCGTCCAGGGAATGTCGGCATAAGTGCTGTACGGATCACCAGGGTTGGCGTCTTTACCCAGCAATAAAGTAACTGCATCCTTAAAAGCCGGGGGGCAATGCGGATCCATGGGATCGGGAACCAAGCTAGCAAACACTACAGCACGGCAAACGGGCAGAGGGCGCCGCGCCCACCAGAGGTGCAGGGTTGAAATGTGCCCATGCCGGATCGATTTGTCGCGCACACTTTCAGCCGATATTTCCTTGATCGGCATGGCTACTTCGATGAGCTTTTTGGCTTGGGTCATTGGGTCTTGGTTAGCAAGTAGTCAAACTTTTTAAGGATCAATTGCTTTCGAGCATCCAAAAATTGCTCAAAATTTTCGAGTTTCCAAAGGTCAGGATTATTTGGGATTAAATGTAAGTCCAAATACGTTTGATCTTTCCCTGCAAACCATCGTTCTGGAGACTGATCCCATTTATTCCCTGCTCCATTCTCTTGTTTGGTGAGCAACATTAAGTTTGCCAATTGATCCCTAACTGGTTGCGGATACTGGGTAAGGCTTTTTCGACCCGTTTCTGGGTTCATCATTTTTACCTTTTTCAATATTGACTGGGGAAATATGTGATCAATTGATGGTGCATTTTGGTTGTAGGCTGGCGTATAATTAAAGTCATACCACAGATTGAACAAAAGGTGGATTCTCCGATCTGTATAGGAAAGGTTTAAAAGGTTATCCAAAGTCAGCTCCAATGTTCTATTGTCATCTCGAATAGCGCCGTAAACATTTGAAACTACAAAGCCTGAGTCTTCTTTTATTTTTTTCACAAGCTTGTCTATAAGTCCGTCTGGGCCTCCGCTAAAGACTCCCATCAACATGGTACGGACAAGGTATTCATTGATTTTAGGCGTTGACGACCATTTTTCAGGATAATGATACCGGAAATAGATTAGTGGAATAAGTGCAAGGTAAGAGGTAAGTGCTTTATCATTCTGAATAAAGGTTCTTCCTTTGATGAAGTCTTTCACATCTTTGATTGCATTTGAAATACGCTCCCAATTTTCTTCAATTTTTTGTTTGGTATCCCCGTCTCTAAATTTTGCAACTTCATAACTGGCTCCTTTTTCAAAGAGAACAAGACAGGTCTTTAAGACAAAATCTCTACCAAAGTCATAACCGTCCTTGTTCAATTCGTCCAATAAAGTAGTCATGTTCTCGTTGGCTTCATCCCAAGAAGATACCAATAATGAGAACAACAAATCAGACTTATCCAACTTTGTACCGCCTGAATTCGCGCGGATGAAAATTTCAACGATATCGTCTTCGGAATAAGCTGAGGGTCTATCAATGCTATCAACTTCTTGGTAAAGGATGTTGTCGTCTTGACAAAAAGTTTTACGGATAATTTCAATGTTTTCTTCAATGCGGTCATCAGCCTGATTATCTAAGTCTTTTCCAGCTAAAAGTCGAATTTCTGCTTTAAACTCCTTGGTTCTTTTGTCTGGAAAAACTAGCGTACTGAATTTCACCCAGGGGAAGCCAAGTGATTCCTTGTAGAATTTAAACAGGAATTTTCGGTCATCTGGAGTTTTAGCCTCTCCACTTAACACATTAAAATACAATTCTTTGCCATTATAACTACCTTTTAAACCAATATAAAGGCTTTGCATCCTTTGTTGTCCATCTAGGACAAGCATTTTAGGAGTTTCATTGATGGGCACAAAAAAATGTAAAAGATTTAGGCCATCAATCCAATTGTCAATGAATTTACGGTGTTTAATTTTGTTTTTATTTTTCCAAACTAACAAAGTCCCAATTGGATACTCCCTTAAAATAGAATCATACAACTTCTCAATCTGTTCTTCTTTCCAAACAAATGGCCGTTGGATATTTGGTAGCCAAAATCCACCAAGATGTGATGAATTGTTGATGTAATTCACAAACTTGCGAATAGTTTCTTTTTGATTGTTCATGTCATTTAATTTTTAAAATCCACTCGTTCATGGGTAAAAAATATTGTACACCTTTTGATTTTAGTTCAAATTTTAAGCCTTTTCCGGGATTTTGGATTCGATAAAGCGTTGGATCACTTTTGCATAGGATCACGATATACAACCAAGCTGATTCACCCAACTGAGCCAAGCGGTTCCATTCATTCTCACTGAGCATGACACTGCCATCCGCTCCACTTCGTCCCTTCACTTCGATGTAGCGTTTCAAACCCTCGGGGCTGATGCTACGAATGTCGTAGCCTTCATTGTTGGCGCTTACATCAGTGGGCTGCCAGTTCACACTACGTTCGTAATTCATGGCGGTTTCCATGGCAATCGCTTCGGCCTCATCGTCTCTACTCATGCCGTAATGCCCCAGGTATTCCACCTGCGTCAGGGGAACCACGTAAGCACAACCCAGGATATCCGGTTCTTTGGGGCTCAATTGGGTCATCAATTCCAAATTGGCCAGTCGAGCCTGCTTTTTGTGGATGAGTTCGCTGATGCGTTCCTGTTTTTTAACAATCTTTTCCTGCACCTTTTGGTCGCCCAGCAGCACCTTGCCCTGTAGCTCTTGAATCTGGCTTTGCAGATCGAGGATGACCTGCGTAAACGCCGTTTCCAGGTACGACTGCCGATCGGCTACATCCTTTTCAATGTGGGCTTTGGTGTCATCAAACTGCTGCTGGGTGATGTTCAGATAACTCCATTCAATCACCTCGGTACTGCTGGCCGCAGGAGGGGGTTCGATGGGTTTGCTGAAGTCCAGGGGCGGGTGCAAATCAATGAACTTGGCGGGGGAGGTCAGCTGAAAACTCCCATCTTTAGCTTGCGCCACAATCACCAAACGCTCATCGGCCACACTGTCCTCCCTTTTGCTTTCCCGATCATCGATGATTTGCGATTTGACGAAAAACGCAAAATAGTCCTCCTGATCATCCGGAGAGATGAGGATGGTGCCTTTCAGCATATCCTCCCGAAACTTGTGGCGCACCACCTTGACCAGGCAATCAAAGATCGCGTTGCCCGGGTTGATGTAGTGTACCTTACCCAGGTCGCCGATATTTTGGTAGTCCAGAAAAACTTGTTTGTCAAAACAAAACTGAATCTGTCGAATGGCATCCGCAAAGATGTTGTGGTCGTTTTTGAGCGCAAGGGCCACTTCATCCGGAAGTTTGTCGATGCGATAGATGGAGGGACGCAATTCGGTAAACTCCCCACCCAGGTATTTGAAAGCCTTTTCAAAAAACAGTCGAACGTAGATCGGCTGAAGGCGTTTCTCATCGGAATTCTCCTTTAAGGTACGTGCATCCTTAAAATCGACGGTACTGTGCGCCAGTTTATTCTTTTGCTCCTGAATTTCCTGCTGAAACTTCTGCTTTAGTTGCTCCACATCCTGATCCAATAGGTCGTTCAAAGCGGTAGTTTCCCCATTAAAAACCGAGTTGATGATGGCATCGAGATTGACATTCTCAAAAACATCTTGAATTACATCATACACGCGGTCATCGCCCATGCTGTCCCGAATGATGTCCAGTTTGGTCAACAAACGCTCCAGCACTTTGCCCTCTTTGGTATTGTTGGCCACCATATTGAACACCAAAACATCCTGTTTCTGGCCATAGCGGTGAATCCGGCCCATGCGCTGTTCCAGGCGATTGGGGTTCCAGGGAATGTCCCAGTTGATGAGCAAGCGGCAAAACTGCAAGTTGATCCCTTCCCCCGCCGCATCGGTGGCAATGAGGATTTGGGTATCCGGTTTGGCAAAATCCCACTGCGCCTGGCGGCGTTCATCCACCAACTTGCCTCCGTGGATGGTAGCCACCTTGTAGCCCCCACTTTTGGTGAGTCGTTCTTCGAGGTAGAGCAATGTGTCTTTATGCTCGGTAAAAATGACCAATTTTTCACCCTTTTCGAGTACCCCTTGGGACTTGAGTAAACCTTGTAGTTCCTGAAATTTCTTCTCTTCCTGGTGCCGATTGAAGAGGGACTGGGCCATTTCAAATAACTTCTTCACTTCATTGGCTTCCTGGCGCAGCTCCTGGGGGTTTTTAGCCGTAGTGAATAGCTTGAATTTCTTGGGGTCGGCGAGGATTCCTTCGAGTGCCTCCTTTTCATCGTCCTCCAGGTCTTCAAAATCTTCAATGTCTTCGACCTGGTTGAAGATGGCGTCGATCTTGTGGCGTTGGTTCCAAAGGCCAGGGTTATTGGTCAGTTCATCAACGATCCCTTGCAGGGCCTTCCAGCGCCGTTCCAGCGTGTTTTTGATGGCAAAAATGGAGCTGACCAAGCGGCGTTGCATCACGGTCAAAGCCAGTGAAACGTGGATGTTTCTGGTTTCAGAGGCTTCCTCCTTACGTTTGGTCAGGTAAGACGTCACCGCATCGTACAATTCTTTCTCTTCCGGGGTGAGTTGGTAGGCGACCGTACGGGTATAGCGGTTTTTGTACAGGGGATTGCCCTCCCAGTCCTTCATGTCTTCCTTCAAGCGGCGGATGAAAAACTTGTTGATGCCGTTGTGTTCCAGTTCCCTGATCCGGGCCGAAGCAATTTCATCGGTAGCAAAAATGTCTTCATCCAAGAGTTGCAGCAACTTCTTAAACGTATCGGTTCTACCCCGGTGCGGCGTAGCCGTAAGCAAAAGAATGTGCTCGCACTGCTGCGACAGCACTTGTGCAGCCTTGTAGCGCTGAGAAAGGTACTGTTTGGTTCCGTAATCGTAGGCCGACAACTTGTGACATTCATCAAATACAATCAAGTCCCAATGGGAATTGCTCACCACGTTGAGCACATCTTCCCGCGAGATGAAATCAATGGAAGTGATGATCCGCGGCGCGGTATGAAAAATGTTGGGATCAGAGGAAAACAGGCTTCGATTTGCCAGCGTGAAGGGAATATTGAACTTGATGCCCATTTCATCCTCTTGCCATTGTTTGGTCAGTCCGCCGGGGGTTACGATCAACACCCGTTCGATGAGTCCCCGCATCATCAGCTCTTTGATGAGGAGACCGGTCATGATGGTTTTACCTGCACCCGTATCATCGGCCAGCAGAAACCTGATTTTGGGCAAGGGCAGCAAAAACTTGTACACGGCCTCTACCTGATGGGGGAGCGGGTCGACGATGCTGCAGTTGACCGCAAAGAGGGGGTCGAATTGATAAGCAGAATTGATGCGTTCGGCTTCGGCAAAGAGTGCGAAGCGGGTAGGATCACCCTTGAAATTAAAAGAGCCTTGTGCTGTGAGTACTTCGAGTTGTGCAAATTGGTCAGGAGATAGTATTTTAGAACTGGTTCGATTGGAATTTACGCCAGTGTACTTCAAGGAAATTTTTTCACCCAAGGTTTGGATGTGGTTGATGGTTACCGGTTCACTGGGTACTAAGTTTTTGACGATCTGACCTATTTGAATGTGCATTGGGTTGTTCGTTTGCTCGGTATTGGGAATACGTGGTCTTCCGAAGGTTATATACGAAATTGTAAGGAAAAGGTTACAACAATTTTATTTCGTTTTTTAATCCTTTTGAAGGGCTCTGGTTGAGGCTTTTTCCAAGGATTGACAAAGTACATATTGTTGGGGGAAATACAAATTGGGTGGGAGTAAAAGTTTGTAAAAATGGGGGCAATGCGCTAGTCTTTTATATCGCCTTCCTCCAAGCTATTTACCAGCTCCAAAATCGACTTTTGGATGCGGTTGTAGCCAATCCTGCGTTCTTCAGCACTAAGTACATCATAGAGGGTTAAATCCTCGTGGTAGCGTTGGTATTGGCCATGGATGAGGATCAGGTCGTCGAATGTGGAGGTATTGGTCGCGATGTGTTGGCGTAGGAGGGTAATGGCAGCGGGGATGCCGTCGATGAGTTTGGATTTGACCTGGTTTTTGAGGGCTTCGAGGGGAGAAGTTGGCTCGATAGGTTCTAGCAATTGAGCACCAGAAACAATGTCTGACAACTCCTTTAAACCCAGAGCATTTTGATTCTCTTCTTCTTGCTGGTTAGGAGTGAGCAGAATATGGAAGGGGGCTATTTCAAGGACTTTCCTAGTGGTAGAGGCAATGTGGGTTTTGTCGTCATTGATTTCATCCTGCAATTCCGGCAGGGGCACCCATTCATCGGGATCTCCACTCACAGAAAGAAAGAAGCCTTCATCATCGGCTGTCATCTGAAGATCTTTGATTTCATTGATGATTCGCTCCAGTAAATCTGCCGGGTTGGCCCCACGCAGTTGCATCTGAATATCACCAATTTCAGGATATATTCGTACCAAAGCCATGGTACCATCCACCTTGAGCAGAAGTCCAGTGTGCCAAAGCAGGTCATAACGTTCGGCCAGTTTGGCACAGCGTACAATGAAACGCTGAATAATGAAAGGATAAAAGAAAGGATTATAAAAACAGCAATGATAAATGGGGCTTTTGTCTGCCCCCCAAATGTCGGCAACAGCGGGGGCCGGTTTACCTGGCAGGAATTCAGGAATGAGGAAGTGGGGGTTGTCACTTTCCTCATCCTCTAACCTGAGTGCTAGCTCACAGGTTTGCATCAGGTCTAAAAAAAGGTCGATCTGCACGGGAGTGTAGGCACTCCAACATTTGGCAAGGTCGTTGCGTTGGCGGAGGGCATTACCTTTGAGGAGAGGGTACCAGCCGTTGCGGTCGAGGAGTTGGTAGATGGCTTCCAGCGCCCACTTTTGATCAATGATAATATGAGTTTTAAGGTATTTTTCGTGCCAAAACAAAAAGCCAGCTTGGTGCAAAAAGTAAAGCAGGGTATGCATTGAATCTTCCCAGATTGTCTCTGATTCACAAACATTCTGGAATTCCTCCAAGGAAATGCATGGCTGGGAGCCACGAAGGTCAGTCAGTTTTTCGCGTACATTTCGCCAGGAAACCGGCATATACATCCCCATTTCGGGCATTCGATCCAGCAGGTATTGGATGCGTTGGCGCAAAGTAGAAATGCCATAACCGGTTTTGGCGCTGATGCTGATGAAGGAATCGATGCGGTATACTGCCTTAAGTTCCTGAAGATCGAGTGGAAAATGTTCCTGGCCGTCGTCGCACTTGTTGCAGACGACGATGATTTTGGAGTCAGGGCTTAATGCCCGCACATTGCTCAGCCAGTAACTGAGAGGGTAGTTGCGGAAGGTGTAATCCTGGCCATGGAGCTGGACGGTTTCCTCACCAGGGTTGGACTCGGTAGCGGGATCCCAAACGACTAAATACAGGGCGCTGGATTGCATAAAAATGCGGTGGGTAGCATGGTAGAGTTCCTGGCCGCCAAAGTCCCAAAGGCTGAGATTGACAGTAGCTTGTTTTTCGGGGAGAGTGAGGGTGGTGTCGAATAGCTGGATGCCGTGGGTGGAGTCTTCAGCGGGGTTGAAGTCGTCGAGTCCATAGAGGGCTTTGAGCAGGCTCGTTTTGCCAACACGGCCATTGCCAATGATGATTTGTTTGGCATCGTAGGAGGGGTAGGCGTTTTTTTTGAGTTCGGTGAAATAGTCAAGGAGAGCGGGAAGGGCATTAGATAGGCTAGTGAACTCCGAGGGGAGGTTAAGGCAGTGCGTATAGTCCAGTTCCAGCATTTCGAGTTCGGGTAAAAAAAGTAGCTCCAAAGGGAAATAGGAGACTGGAGTTGCACTTAGTTCCAGCCACTTCAAATTGCGCAAATGGCACAAAGGTTCAAGATTGGATACTGAGGTGCCACCCAGGAAAAGGAACTCCAAATTGAGCAAAGAACCCAAGGGATCAAGGTCGGACACGGCCGTAGCACTTAAGTAAAGGGAGTCCAAGTTGGTTAAAGAACTCAGTGGTGCGAGGTCGTGTACTGAACTAAATTTCAAATCCAGGTAGTTCAAATTGAGCAATGAGCTTAAGGGGCTAAGATCTGACACATGTGAATGACCCAAGTCCAAATGGCTCAAATTGGTCAAAGAACTCAAGGGGCTAAGGTCAGACACATGAGTATAACTCAAATTAAGTGTAGTCAAATTGATCAAAGAACTTAAGGGGCTAAGGTCGGTGGTTTTGGTAAACCTCAAATACAGGGAGTTCAGATTGAGTAAGGGAGTCAAAGCACTAAGGTCAGACACTTGAGTGTAAATCAAATTAAGTGTAGTCAAATTGACCAAAGCGCTCAAGGAGCTAAGGTCGGACACGGAGGTGTCACTCAAGTCAAGGGATTTCAAATGGGTTAAAAGGCGCAAAGGGGCAAGGTCAGTAATAGGGTTAGCATCTAGAAAGAGGAGGGTTAAATGCCTAAAATTCGAGATGCTCAGAGGAAGACTGGATAAACGATTGGAACATATTCCTCTATCTTCGTAGTAATCCCAAGCATTTTTTTCTTCATTCCAATAATGGCTCCGCCCGAAGTTCAGTTCCTCCACCCAGACACATTCCCATAACTCGTTTGGCAGCTCGGTTAGCTCCAGACGGCTCAGATCGAGGATTTTGGATTTTGTCCGTTTGTTTTCCTGGATACGCTGGAGCGCTTCTTCCATGTTGGCTGTCATAGGAGTAGGGTTGTGTTTTGGGTACCGGTGGGGACGGTAAATTTGTGTTTTGTCAAATATAGGAAAATGAGGTGGGAGGGGCAAGAGAAGGGAGAAAATTGTTGGAGTTGTAAGAAGCTGCGTATTATCCCAATACCCAAGTCAACTTCAAATTATTTCAGATCAGCCTCTTGGATGGTAGTCAACAACGCCACCACCTGATTCCTGATGCGATTGGAAAGCAAGTACTGTTCATCGACACTGTGTAAACCCTTGGCCACATTTCGGTTGAATTCTTGGAATTGGCTACTGATGACAATTAAATCGGTGGCAGGAGTTGAATCGGTGTGTAGGTGTGTTTCCAGACAGATGATGGCGGCTCCGATGCCTTCATTGATCAATTCTTTTTTTACAAGCAGTTTGAGGCCTTCCAAGGGGTTAGGGGGTGCGGTTGGGATTAAAAGTTGGAGTCCTAATTCGCGGTCGGAGAGCTCTTTCAAGCCTGGTGACTCTTGGTCGTTATCCTGATCAGGATACCTGGAAGAAAGTAGCGGGTAATAAGGATCCAATTCCAGAATTTCACCAGTGGTAGAAGCTATCTGAGTTTTGCCTTTACTGATTTGTGATTCCCCACAGGGATGATTTTAGCGTTATAAGTAGTTTAGGCGTTTTTTTCGAGATCGGCGTAGTAGTTTTTGAGGTCGAGTAGGGCATTGCTTTTGTGCGTAAGTTCGGAAGGGATGTTGAGGCAATGGGTGTCCTGGAGGTTTAAGTATTCAACCTTGGGTAAAAAGAGGAGATCAAAAGGGAAATAGGCAATAGAACTTTCACTCAAGTCAAGGGTAGTCAAATTAACCAGGCTACTCAACACGCTGATGTCGCTAATGGACGTGGAACTCAAGGAAAGATTCGTCAAATTAACCATGCTACTCAACATGCTGATGTCGCTAATGGACGTGGAACTCAAGGAAAGATTAGTCAAATTAACCAGGCTACTCAACGCGCTGATGTCGCTAATGGACGTGGAACTCAAAGAAAGATTCCTCAAATTAACCAGGCTACCCAACATACTGATGTCGCTAATGGACGTGAAACTCAAGTAAAGATTAGTTAAATTAGCCAGGCTGCTCAACACACTGATGTCACTAATGGACGTGAAACTCAAAGAAAGACTAGTCAAATTAACCAGGCTGCTCAACACGCTGATGTCACTAATGGACGTGGAACTCAAGTAAAGATAATTCAAATTAACCAGGCTACTCAACATACTTATGTCGCTGATGGACGTGGAACTCAGAGAAAGATCAGTCAAATTGACCAGGCTATTCAATACGCTGATGTCGCTAATGGATGTGGAATTCAAGGAAAGATTAGTCAAATTAACCAAGTTAATCAACACGCTGATGTCGTTAATTGGATTATCATCTAAATAAAGCTTGTTTAAATGCTTCACCTTCGAGATGGAGTTGGGAAGACTAGAGAGTCGGTTGGCGATTTTAGCATCATCATATTCCAAAATCCAGTTCTCTTTTTCCCCATTCCAAGACCAATAATGCCCCAGACCCAACTCCTCCACCCACACACAATCCCACAGCTCTTCTGGCAGCTCAGTCAGCCCCAGGCCACTCAAGTCCAGGATTTTGGATTTCGTCCGTTTGTTTTCTTGGATACGCCGGAGCGCTTCTGCGGTATTGCCTGCCATAAGGGTAGGGTTGTGTTTTGGGTGCCTGAGGAGGCGGTAAATTTCTGTTTTGTCAAATATAGGAAAATGGGGTGGGAGGGGCAAAGAAAGGAGGTGAAATTGTTTTTTTGGAATGAGCGCAGGGCAACCACGTAGGGCTGCCCGTACGAGGGGGCTCGTCGCAGTCGCAGTGAAATGGAAAAATGGCCGGTGGTTTTAAAAAAAATTGCACCAAAAGGTAAATATTTTTATCTTGACCGATAAATCAATAATGATGTACAATCACAATAAGATACTCCCTGAAGAAAATTGGGTCAATAAACTTTATGGGCCAGTAGTTGAATCCATGATCTTCATCAACATGCTTCAGGAAGTAGAACACGCTGAAGGTACCAAAGACGAAAGAAGCCCACTGGAAATTGAACTATATCAGCGGTTGGAGTCAGTACTGGAACTATTGAATCAGCATCCTGATTTTAAAGCTGCTCCGGATCAGGAGGCCACCCCACTTTACCCAATTGCCATCGACTATAATAGTGTCATAGCACTAAGTAATGCGCAGGAAAGTGCCGAAAGAGCCGAATATCACGAACTCTTGCGAGCCTGCTTAATAGACTTCTTAGTTCTGTTTAAAATCAGAAAGGCTAAGTTTTCCGAAGTATATGGATGTAGTCCCAATTACCTGAGCCGTTTGCTCAATGGCCAAAAAAGTGTGAATTTTAATTCACTGTCACTGGCGGTAAAACAGTTTGGTTTTTTACTCAAATTAGATAGATATTCAAAAACCTGGGAATTTGAAGTAGTTAGGATACAGCAGTAAGCATTGGTGATGATTGAGTCTTTTCTTTTAATCCAAGTATTAAATCAAGTATAACCATAGAGCGTTTGCGCTCAGAAAGGAGCCGGGATTTATTTCCTTCCTGCTTCTTGCACCATGCCCACAATCAGCACCTGGGTTGGCTGGTCGATGTATTTGCTGGCGAATTGCAACATGGCCAGCACCTGGCTTTTGTGCAGTCGGGGCTCCAGGGTATCTTCCAACAACGTGAGGGTTTCGTGGAGGAGGGCGAAGAGGTAGTCTGGAAGTTCGTCGCCATTGAAGTGGAGGACGGAGGCGGTGGCGTTGTAGAGGATGCTGCGGAGCTCGTCGTCGAGGGTGAACTTGAAGCGGCCGTCTTTGAGGCGTTTGACTTTGTAGGTGGTTTTCATGTGGATAGTCTCGGTGTTGAGGGTTGAAAAATTTTGGGGGCAGCTTCGCTGCGGTTTTTTTTTACCACCTAAGGCACGGAAGGAACCAAAGGGGCACTTTAGGGGAAGGTATTGGTTTTTTGGGGTTTTGGGGGTCGCTAAAGCGGCATTTTTTTTAGCACAGAGGGAAAAATATGAGGACACTGAAGGCACAAAGTTAGGTGTTGACGGGGTGCTGCGCACGGGGGGCAGCTTCGCTGCGGTTTTTGAACCATCTAAGATATCTAAGGGCATCTTAGGGTGGGTTGAGTCTGGGGATTGGGGGTGTGTCGCACAAGAGGGCGACCACATAGGGTCGCCCGTACGAGAGGTTAGCGCCAGCCGTGGTCGGGGGCGAATTCGTGGATGCGTTGGCCGTCGTCGTAGATGGCGGCCCAGGCGATTTTGCCGATCCATTCCGGTTTGGAGAGGACTAGTTGCCGGAAGCGGAAGGCGCTGATGCCACGGGTGTCCTGGTTGCGGTTGGACCAGAAGTAATGGACCTTTTCCAGGTTGTTGAGGAAACGGACGCCGAGTTTGAAGCGGCCTTTGTCGCAAGCCTTCGGCTTGTTTTTACGCTGCGCGGTGTTGCTGGACATGAGGGACGGAATTTTGGATTTCTTGTTGGAATAATTGTACCAAGGATGCTTTGCGTTTGCCCAGGGTTTGGGTGACGCGGCGGTAGGCCTCGGTGGGGGCGATGGTGGCCTCGGGGCGGAGGCTAGCCAGGTAGAAATTGACCGCTTTGGTGACCAGTTCGCGGTCTTTGATGGCGATTTTGGCTTGTTGGTGCTTTTTGAACCAGGTTTTGGTGGCTTTGAAGCCCTTGGCATTGCGCACATCGAAGTAGAGGCTGGGGAGGGGTACCCAGCGGTTTTGGCCATTGGCCAGGCCGGAGTCGATCCAGCGGCGGACCAGGTGGATGCGTTCTACGACCTCGTTGGCGCCACGGGTGTAGTTGGCGGCGGGGGCGTAGCGGAGGTATTCGGCCAGGGCGATGCGGAGGCGGTCGTGTTCCTGGTCGCAGATCCATTGGTCGGCGTAGAGGGTGGCGGAGGCTACGGAGGCCATGCGGCTGACTTGACGATCGAGCTGGAGGCGGTCGGCGGGGGGGAGGCCGAGGTAAACAGATTCTAGGGTTAGGGGGAGTTGGGTAGGTAAGGTGAGTGAGGGCGCAGCTTCGCTGCTGGTTTTATTCACCACGACGTCACGACGAACACGACGATTGCGCGCTTCGCGCGTGGGGGAATTTGGCGCAGCTTCGCTGCTTGTTTTGTTCACCACCTTAGGAACCTCAGGCACCTTAGGGGTCACCTTAGGGAGGGGGCGCCTGCGGCGCTTGGGGGATTCAGGGGATTTAGGGGGGGCCGCCGCAACGGGGGGGGTAGTTCCGGAGGGGGTGTCGCTGGTGGTTTCGTAACCAGAAAAAAGTTCCAGAGCGGTATCCAGAATACTATCCGATTGCGGATTTTCAACAAGCTCTTGAGGCTCCCTAACCACATCCAGGGGCTGGCTATCGGGGTCAGGCTCCGCACCCAACTCAGGCGCAGGCGCTTGTTGACAATCCGCGCCGCTTAATTTATTTAATTTATTAGTTTCTAGAATAGTTTTACTGGTTACAGTATGCGGTAAAGTTTGCGCTTGGGGGGCAGAGCAAGTGGGGGCTGGGGTGGCAAAAAACGCGTCGACCTGGTTGCTGGGATCGCCGCCGAGCTGGAGGTGGAGGACCTGGGGCGAGAGGAAGAGCTCGTACTGGCTGTTGGTGCCATGCCAAACCTCGCGGGTGATGATGCCGGCGGTGCGGAGGCGAAGGCGTAGGTTTTGGATGGTGCGCTCGGAGCAGTTGAGCATTTGCGAGAGCTGGACGTTGTTGACCCAGAGGGCGGGTAGGGGAGTGGTGCCTGGAACCAGGAGGCCTACGTAGCCTTGGTGGTAGTGTAGGGCCACGGAATAGAGGTAGAGGAGCTTCTCGGCGAGGGCCTGGTGGGCGCTGCGGAGTTGCTGGTGGAGGGCTTTGCCAGTGTTGTAGGTCAAAAGCTGGGCCTCCAGCAGTTTCCTGCTTTTGGCCCACTTGACACTGTACTTACTGGTTTGCTCATAGTAGTTTGTAAGCTTCTCGGATGGTGTTTTCATAGCAATTTCTTTGGGGAGTGACGAGTTTTTCGAATGACGAATGACGAATTGGGAGGTAGCTCCCGGCATTTGTCGTGGGTCATTCAAAAAACTGGTCACTCGGGAAAGGTCTACGAGTCCCGCTGCTTTGGGCAACGGGGCTCGGATAGACCGAATCAAATCATCTCCATGAAGCCAGGTATCCTGGCGGTTTCGGTTCCGTCATGGGGATCGAACCCATACAGGGGGGCGCTTGGGGAGGTACGAAGGAATGAAGTACGAGGTACGATGATGGGAATAGTAACACGGTGTACCTCTTTCCTTCATATTTCCTTTTTCGCTCCCCAAAGCGCGGCCTGTTCCGAACTTTGGCGGAATAAATAAAAAGACGACCTGTATAGCTGGACAAAAACAATAGTGTGTGTTGGAATGGAGATGGATGTTTTTTTTCCCACGAATAAATTCATGGGGTGGGGCGGTATGGTTGCCTCCCACGGATAAATCCATGGGTTGGCGAATTGGTTTTATTTTGTTGTAAAATAAATGAACCTCTTGCGCAATTGCAGGACTGCATAACGCTTACGCGAGAGCAGGGTATTGATGGAAGTTCCCATTCTTTGGCTTAATTCCTTGAAGGGGACGGCTTCCAATTCATGTTGGACAAAGACCTCGCGCTGTGCGGAAGGCAGTCGCATGAGTTCAGCCTCCAGGGCCTCCCAAAATTCACGCCGTTCCAGTGCGTCGCTGGGTGAGCTGGGCTCTACCCAACGTGTAGGATTGATGGATTGGCCGAACTCCGGGTCAACATTCAGCGGGATTGAGCACAAGCGGTTGCGTTGGCGCAAGCGGTCATAAACCAGGTTGAGGGCAACGGTTAGTAGCCAACTGCGCAAACGCTGAATGTGCTCTGGAGCCGGATGTTCCAGAAGTTTGGTCCAAACCTCCTGGAGGATGTCCTCCATCAAAGTTTGATCCTTCACCTTTTTCCAGATGAAATGTTGGAGCACTCTTTCGTGCTGTTTCATCCAGGATTTCAAATGTTTGCATTGCGGTGTGTCAGTTTCCATAGGGTGCTCTATATAGTGGATCGTTTGAGCAGGGCTTATATTTTAAAAAAGTGCCGATTTTTTTTGAGTGAGGCAAAAAAAATAAATGTGCGCTTACTTCAGCCCCGCCAGCACCTCCGTTTTTTGGCGGGTAGAGATGGGGATAACGGTTCCATCCGTGAGCAAGAGGCTGTCGCCATCCTTTTTGAGGAGGGAGCGGACGTACTTGCGGTTGACCAGGTGCGACTGGTGGGTGCGCAGGAAACCGTGGTCGGCGAGTAGGTTTTCGAAATCGCGGAGAGATTTGGTGATCAGAAGCTTGGTGCCATCCAGGAGGTACACGAAGGTGTAGGCGTTTTCGGATTGGCAGCGGAGGATTTGATCGGGTTCCACGAAGTCGACGCGCTCGATGGAGGGCAGGGCGATTTTGGGTTGCTGCTGCGGGTTGCGCAGGTTGTCGAGGAGCTGCTGGAGCTGGAGATTGCCCCAGCGAGCCAGCAGCTTTTCCTGCACCTTGGCTACTGCAGCCTGGACTTCGGTGACGTTGATGGGTTTGAGCAGGTAGTCGAGGGCGGCGAACTTGATGGCGCGTAGGGCGTATTGGTCGTAGGCGGTGACGAAGATGACTTCGGCACGCACGGGGTGGATGGATTCCAGGAACTGGAAGCCATTTTGGTCGGGCATCTCGATGTCGAGGAAGATGAGGTCGGGCTGGGTTTGGAGGTAGAGGGCGCGGCCTTCGGCGGCGTTGCTGGCCTGGCCGAGGATTTGTACCTGGGGGCAGGTTTCGGCCAGGATGCGGGCGAGGCTGCGGTGGTTGTGGGGTTCATCGTCGATGTGAATGGCTCGGATCATTGTGTTTTTGTTTTCCCACGGCTAAAGCCATGGGTTAGGTCAAGCAGGTGGCCTCCCACGGATAAATCCGTGGGTTGGCGGTGTTGTTTCGGGCGGGGGCAGCCGCAAGGGCTGCCCCTACAGGGGGATCGATAGCTGCACCAGGGTACCCGTTTGGCCGGGTTTGAGGTGGCTGCAGTCGATTATTTTGAGGGTTATTTTTTCCTTTTTGCCCTCGTTGAGCAGGTCGATGCGTTGTCGGGTGGTGGCCAAGCCCTGGTGCTCACGGGTATCCTGGAGTTTTTGGCCACGGCGCTGCGCTTCATCGATGCCGATGCCATTGTCAAGGATGGAGATACCGATGCGGTTGTCACTTTCCGGCCAAATGCTGATCTTGAGTTCTTTGGGGTCGGTGCCGGGGCGGAGGCCGTGTAAGATGGCATTTTCCACGAAGGGTTGGAGCAGCATCGTGGGGATTTCGGTATTGTTTTGGTCAATGTCAGGGGACAGCACAAAACTGTACTGAAAGGGGGTACGCAGCGCCTCGAGGGAGCAGTATTTTTCCAAAGCCTCAAGCTCTTGGGTAAGGGGCATGTAGGCATATTTGGAGCTATCTACCACGTAGCGAAGCAGGCGCGCAATTTCGTCGAAGTAGCGATTGGCCCCAGCTTTGTTGTCTTCGTTGACCAAATCCTGGATGGAAGCCAGGGAGTTGAAGAGAAAGTGGGGGTTGAGTTGGGCGCGGAGGCCATTGAGGGCCAAATGGGTCCGGAATTGTTGTTTTTGTACTTGTTGTAACCGACGGCGGTAGAGCCAATAACCCAGGATGAGGGCCAAGATGGGGAGGAGCAGCCAGCGGTAATCGAGCCCCGTTTGGTTGAGTTTGGCAAAACGTTGGCCCAACACATAAACAGCAGCTGTAAGGCCTATCGTATTGGGTTCGGTATAGAGCCTGAGTTCCCAATCGTTTTCGTACAAGCTGATTTTGCGGAAAAGGAAATAGGCCATGGTACCGGTCTTGGCATCAGCTGCCAGAATGTAGTATCCTCTGCGTTGATCTATGAAGGTTTCACCCCGAGACTCGATGTTCCAGTTGCGATCCAATGCATTCACGCTGCTGTTGAGAATTTCAGCAACAACCCGGTTTTTTTGCAATACTTGATTGTTGACTTCGACGTATTTTCCATTCAGTGCTGGAGGGAAGGGCGTTTGATTGTTTTTTTGGATGAAAAAACTGTTGTTGATCTCAAATTTATTGGTTGTTAACTCAAAAGCCCGGGCCGTATTAAAAGTACTGTTGGAACTCTTTCCACTAAAGACCCAAACCTTACTTTCAAGATCAGGCGTTATCACAAAACAAATCAAAGTATGGCTAAAATCGGCACTGAAGACTACTCGATGCAAACTATTCTGGAAAAAGATATGACTTGAAAACACATCAATGGCATTTCCTCGGGTGGTGTTTTTCCAAAAACCTCGCCAGTGCTGGGGCACGTTAAGATTGGTGCTAAAATTTTGCAAATCTTGTTCATTCAATTGGCGTAAGGGATCGAAGAAATTATCCTCCTTATAGATCGAATGGAGCGAATCCCGCAACCATTGGGTGCTTTCCAGGTAAGGTTTGAGCAAGGCGATTTGTTTGGGGTTCAACAAAGTTCCGTCAGGAGGGTTGGCGGCCAGGACTCTGGAGATGCTGCCCATAGAAAAAAGGGTTACTGCAAGGATGAAGAGCGGAGTATGGTAGATCAATTGAGCGTTTTTCATGACTGTGTTTTTTTATTGATGCTTCAAAGTTGGGGTTGTAGGGGTAAATCTGCTCATGCCATCGAGAATTCGTAGGGATTTGTCTTGTATCCGTGGCATTTTGCCATAATCCGTAACTAGCGTTTTCGCTTAATTCAGCTCCGCCAGCACCTCAGTGGAGAGATTTTTGTGATCAGGAACTGGGTGCCATCCAGGATGCGGACCAGGATGCGGTGGTTGTGGGGTTCATCGTCGATGTGAATGGCTCGGATCATTGTTTGTTTTTTTCCCACGGCTAAAGCCATGGGTTAGGTCAAGGAGGCTGCCTCCCACGAATGAATCCGTGGGTTGGCGGGGGTGTTTCGGGCGGGGGCAACCGCAAGGGCTGCCCCTACAGGGGGATCGATAGCTGCACCAGGGTGCCCGTTTGTCCGGGTTTGAGGTGGCTGCGGTCGATCAGTTTTAGGGTGATTTTTTCTTTTTTGCCCTCATTGAGCAGGTCGATGCGTTGTTGGGTGGTGGCCAAGCCCTGGTGATCGCGGGTATCCAGGTGTTTTTGACCACGGCGCTGCGCCTCTTCGATGCCGATGCCATTGTCGATGATGGAGACGCCGATGCGGTGGTCACTTTCGTGCCAAATGCTGATCTTGAGTTCTTTGGGGTCGGTGCCGGGGCGCAGGCCGTGTAGGATGGCATTTTCCACAAAGGGTTGGAGAAGCATCGTGGGGATTTCAGTGTTGTTCTGGTCGATGTCGGGAGACAGCACAAAGCTGTACTGAAAGGGGGTGCGTAGGGCTTCGAGGGAGCAGTATTTTTCCAAAGCCTTAAGCTCATGAGCAAGGGGCATGTAAGCATATTTGGAACTATCTACCACGTAGCGAAGCAGGCGGGCAATTTCGTCGAAATAACGATTTGCTGCCTCCTTTTTGTCTTCGTTCATCAAGTCCTGGATAGAAGCCAGGGAGTTGAAGAGAAAGTGGGGGTTGAGTTGGGCGCGGAGGCCATTGAGGGCCAAGTGGGTGCGAAACTGAGCACGCTCCAGTTTTTTCATCCGGTTGTGGTAATAGAGATAAGCGCCTAGTCCCAGATAGGACAAAAGCAATACCCAGCGGTAGTCCAATTTCCGGGATTTTGTTGGGTCTTTTTTTTCACCCAAGGAATACGAGGATTGTCGCCTATTGCTGTTGGAAGCCTCTAGGCTCAGCGTGAGTACCCAAAAATTAGTCACTGCCTGAAAAACGAAGTACCCTGGCAAACCAGTTGTTTCTTCCAGCGCATAGACCCGATAAGCTCTGCGGTTGTTGAGAAAAATCTCTCCCTTTTTTTGGATGAGCCAACGTTTACCCAAGGCCTCGATGGCATCGGTCTCTACCTTGGTGATCGATTTTTTTTGAATCGTGTTTACAAAATCACCGCACAAAAAATCAGGAAGGTGGTTGACTTGCTCACGTTTACGCAGCGATACGAGGCAAGAAATGGGTTCTTTAAATTTTTCAGGAAAAAGTTCGTATGCACTCACTCTGATCTCCAATCTATTGTTAATCCAGCGATTGATGTAGATCACTTTAGAAGAATAGATGTCGCCAAACTTTAGCAAGAGCATATTTTTGGAATAGGCGACCTGTTGAACTCGCCAGAGGCGTTCTTCGTAAAAAACGTTGTGTTTGAACACATCTAATAGCCCATCATTTTGCCCTCCGCGCCAATAAAATTGCCATACAACAGGAACCGTTTTAGCAAAGGCGGCGGTATCCAGCCAGTTGATGCTCAAATTGCGCACACGTTTGAGTTGGTGTGCCCGGACAGAGCTGGAATCGCCCTTGAGGAATTCGCTTACCCAGGCTATACTTTCGATGTAAGGTTTAAAAGTCGCAACTAAGGCCTGGCGCTCCTCTTGAGGTTTAGTTGAAACAGGATTGTGATTAGCCAATAGCCCACCATTTATTCCAAGCACAAAAGCAAGTAGGATCAAGAGGTCGGCAGCAATGGAAGGCTTAATATTTTTCATAGCAAGGTGTCTTTTAATGGTGTTTCAAAAATGGGGCAGTTCTGACAGAAATGTGAATAGTAGCGAGAATTCGTAGGTACCTATCGATTATTCGTAGGGATTTTGCCGAAAAGCGTAAAAATGGATTGGTCCAAATTTAGTTAGATTCTGCCTCTTTTCAGCTCCAGTCCATGGATCAATGCCTTATTCAGCTGTTCATCTGGAGAATCCTTAAGCCAGGAGGCTGTTTTTAAAAAATGCTGAAGCAAGGTAATCTGAGGGAGGGGTGATTGTTGGGGTTTGGCCTGAAGTTGGCTCAGCATGGTCAATAACAGCAATAGGGTGTTAAAGGCGAAGCGAAGGCATGAAGCATTTTTCATAGCGGTATTTTTTGTGAACGGTTCAAAGATGCGGGTCTGGTGCGTAAAATGAGTGGGCGAGCAATTATTCGTAGGCACCTATCGATTATTCGTAGGCATTTGGCAATTATTCGTTGGGAGGGGGAGACTATTCTTGAAGTTTTTAAAAAAATTGTTCCTTACTCATTTAGGCTGAAGTGGCTCCGTTTTCGCTTTGCTCCAAAATTCAAATCAGCACTTAAATAAAGATTTCCGTAAAAACTTAAATAAGTTTTTACGCTTTTAAGTTTTTATGGTTTATCTTGGCACCAGGGCAAAAATAAGTGCTCATTTTTTTATCGCCCTTGTCATCAAAATTAAACAAATTGGCTTATGAACCAAGAAACAAGTAGTCCTACCGTACCTGGTATCAAGCCCGAAGCAGCAGGAGCCGAGGAAGTCAAGCGGTTTACTGTTGACCTGCCTACCAATCTGCACGTGGCCCTCAAGATGAGGGCGGCCACACTCAGGCTCTCCATGCGAGAATACGTGACCACGATCATTGAGGCAGCGCTGAACGAACAGAAGGACAAGGAATAAAACTAAACCGGAGTTTTTCCACAAAATCCATCCAGCATGGAAGAAGACAACAAAGCCAAGAGCATCACCACGCTCAGCAAGGTTCAAAAAAGAAGTTTGGGCACCCATGTGTTGCTCAAAACCACAGAGGCCGACAAAAACGACGCGATGTTTCAGCACAGCGTGTTGTGTCAGACCTTTTTGCCGTATCGGGATCCTGGTAACAACATCAACCTGTGGCAACAAAAGCAAGGTGCCGCGACGCTAGCCGTACAAGCCGGGAATTCTTTTGACCCCAACAATCAGGAATTCACCCAGATCGGGTTGCCCTATGGGCCCAAAGCCCGTTTGATCCTGGCGCACATCAATACCGAGGCCATCAAGAGCCAACAGGCCGAAATCCACGTTGAAGAAAGTATGACGGCGTTTATCCGCAAGATGGGATTGAACACCGATGGCCGGACCATCAAGGTGGTGAAAGAACAATTGCGGCGCATTTCGGTGGCTACTTTTTCGATCGGTTTTGTATCTGAAGAAGGCAGCACCCAGGCCGACTTAAAAATTGTGAAGTCCTTTGACCTATGGTTTCCCAAGGATCAGAACCAGCGGGTGATGTGGGATTCCACCATTTTGCTGACTGATGATTATTTCAACAGTTTGCGGGAGCACGCCATTCCACTGGACGAGCGGGCGCTGGCCGCTTTGTCGCACAGTGCGTTGGGACTGGACATCTACGCCTGGTTGGCACAACGCTTGCACCGGATCAGTTACGAGCGGCCCCAGTTCATTGCCTGGACCAATTTGCGGGATCAATTTGGGCATGCCTATAGCGAAATTTCGAAGTTCAAGCAAGTGTTTCGCAAGACCATGAAGGATGTATTGATGCAGTATCCAGGGGCCAGGATTGAAGAGGATCCAAACAAGGGCTTCAAATTGTTTCATTCACCGCCGCCGATTCCGACTAAGGTGTTCAGCATGATTGATGAGGTGGCGCATAAGCGGTTGGAGTAGCGTGAAGTTTGGTAGGGTTGAAAACATATTAAATTATTTTATAACGTGCAGTTTGGTAGATAATGGCTAAACTGGCTCTGGTGAGGGAGTTGGGGAGGAGAGGCTACCAAAGTTCACGTGGATGGTGAGAGAGGGGGTAGCAGCTTCGCTGCTGTTTTTTTTTGAACCACCTAAGAAACTGAAGGGACTAAAGGGCACTTGAGGGCGAAAGCGGCATTTTTTTTAGCACAGAGGAGAAAATAGGAGGACACGGAGGGCACAAAGTTAGACTTGGGCAGCTCCGCTGCGGGTTTTTTTGAACCACCTAAGAAACTGAAGGAACTAAAGGGCACTTGAGGGCGAAAGCGGCATTTTTTTTAGCACAAAGAAAAAAATAAGAGGACACTGAGGGCACAAAGTTAGACTTGGGCAGCTTCGCTGCGGGGTTTTTGAACCACCTAAGACATCTAAGGGCACCTAAGGGAGGGTTGCGAGCACTGTTGGGAGGGAGGTTTTGGAGATTGTGTGGGTGAAAACCTACCAAACTTCACGTGCATTTGAGTGGTAAGGGAGCACGTGTACTTTGGTAGGTTTTGGGGTGGTTTTAGTGTTCTAAACTGTTGATAATCAGTATTAAAAAATAGCAACGTGAAGTTTGGTAGATGGTGGGGATCGGGCAAGTTCGAGGGGTGACCCTACCAAAGTACACGTGGATTTAAGTTGCAGGAGAGCACGTGAAGTTTGGTAGGTTTGGAGGGACGGTTTCAGTGATATAAGTCGGGCAAATCATCAGGTAAAAGGCGGGGCACGTGAAGTTTGGTATGCGGGCAGGGTTGAGGGTAACTGCAAGAGTTACCCCTACCAAACTTCACGTGCTCGCAAGAAGCTATCAGGAATAGCAGTCAACGCTTTGTTATTTCTTTTCTTTTCACAAGAAAAAATTTTGCTTAGTTTTGTCGGAGGGAAAATTTAGGGTTTCCGAAATCCACAGAAGCGAGCGAATGATTATAGGTATTTAAAGAATATAGGAGTATATAGGTTTGTCAACCAAACTTCACGTGGATTTATACCAAAGTACATGTGGATAACCTATCTAAAGCTACCAAAGTACATGTGGATAATTTCAGGAAGAATGCTGTTAAGTCCAAAATCCTACCAAAGTTCACGCCAAAACGAAGATTTCGCGGGAGAGTCTACCAAAGTACACGCGGATGCTACCAAAATGCACGTTCATTCTACCAAAGTACACGTCGATTTCTACCAAAGTACACGTGCTTAGTGTGCGCAGCTACCAAACTTCACGTGCTTTTTCCTACCAAAGTACACGTGGATAAGTAATTGATAATAAAAAGATTAAAGCAATTACCTTTGTGTAAAACATCGAGACAGATGACCGTGCCAGAAGCCAAAAATATTCCCTTAGCCGACCTCTTGGCCCGATTAGGGCATCAGCCAGCGGAAGCGCGGCAAGGTGGCAACGACGTATGGTACCTGTCGCCCTTTCGGGCGGAGAAGACTCCCAGCTTCCACATCCACCAGGAGCGCAACGTTTGGTACGACTTTGGCGATGGCGACAGTACCGGGGGCAACCTGATTGACTTTGTGATGCGGCACGAAAACTGTTCCTTTGCCCGGGCGATGGCATTTTTGGAAAAGCTGTACGGTCGGGGAGGAGCAGCAAGGCCCAGTCTATGGAACCTGCCCAGCAGCGGGGCCGTAGCCGCTGCCCCTGGGGACAAATTTCAGTTGGACAAGGTACAGCCCCTCCAGAACCAGGCCTTGGGGCAATACCTCCAATCGCGCGGCATTGAGCCAGGTATAGTTGGCCACTGGGTACAAGAAGCCTACTACCACCACCGGGACACCCGGAAACAATATTTTGGTCTGGCCTTTGCCAACGGCTGTGGCGGCTACGAGTTGCGGAATCCCTATTTCAAAACCTCGCTGGGCGCCAAGGGGATCAGTTTTTTGGGTGGAAAAGACAAGAGCCAGTGTTGTATCTTTGAGGGCTTCTTTGACTTTCTGGCTTGGCTGTGTTTGGAACAAATCAGTGCAGAACTGCCGCAGGATGTGTTGGTGTTGAACTCGCTGAGTTTTCAGGAACAAGGATTCAGTCTGCTGGAGTCGCGGAATTACGCCCGGGTGCACAGTTACCTGGACAACGATGAAGCAGGCGGCGTGGCTACCCTGGAGTTGATTTACCGGCTGGGGGAGGAACGGGTACAGCCACAGCACCGGCGGTATCGGGGGTATAAGGATTTGAGTGCCTGGTGGGAGAAAGAGGGGAAGGGCGTTGGTGTGGCAGGAATGAATACGCATTGACGATTTTCCCGATATGCAGATTTGCACATCGAGGTAAACCAATAAGTTACAATACTTCTAATCTGAAAAATTTGAGTGCAATGGAAATCCCATCAGCTTTGAATGCTCAGATAAAACAAAATAATCATTAGCGATGTCCAATATTTTCAACATTGATGATAAGCATCCCATCCGAATCATTCCTGGAGAAAAACCGGCTCAAGATTACCTAGCCATCAGTGATCTATTGATGAGTCCAACCGCTAAAGAAGACAAGAACATTGGTAGTAGTAAAGATGTCAATACCATTCTTCGCAACTACCTGCGGCGGCGGCATACCTTGGAGCTGATTCGAGAATGGGAATTGCTGCACAACTCCACAGAATTTGATTTCCACGCCTTCCAGACCAATTACGTGCTGCGGGCTCTGGACCAAGGCAATATGTTTTCACCCAGTTTTAGCAGTTTTGTAGAAGAGACCAAAGCCAAGAGTATCTCTATTAAGCGAGGACGCAATGGTGGTACCTTTGTCGCTTTGCCAATTGCCTTTGATTTTGCCTTTTGGATCAGCCCCAAATTTGAGTTATTGGTCATCGAGGACTATCTGCAATACAAGTTCAGTAGTGAGCGCTTTGAAGAAAGAGTACGCGAAGGTACCCGGCTTTTTGCTGCGGTCAATTACGAATTGCATACCCTGGCCATCAAAGACAAGATCATCACCGAACAAATGAGCGACGATGAAATTCGTCACACTTTTGCCACCGAGGCAGACTTGTTCAACAAGTTGGTATTTCATCAAACCGCTGCAGAATGGAGGAGAGGCAATCCATCAGCAAGTGGAAACATCCGTGACTATTCTACGCCAGAACAACAGATTTTGTTGGCCAATTTGGAGTACATGAATGCCAAATTAGTGGAATACGGTCGTTCTTTTTCTGAGCGTGCGCGGTCGCTGCAAAAAATGGCAGAAGACGATTTGCCGAATATCCAAAAAGCCATGACCGACGTTTCACGTAGGCTATTGAAGTAAGTATGGTCGTAACCGTTGAAATAAATGTCGCTCGAAATCGAGCGACATTTATAGTCACTAATTCAACAGGGTGATACTTTCTCAAAAAAATATTCCTTATCAAACGTCCCTGACTCTGCAATCAATTGTTGCAGCAATAAATGTCGCTCGAAATCGAGCGACATTTAAGGTTTGGAAATAAAATAGCCCTCATACATAATGGATGTTTTTCCGATGCTCGGATGTGAGCATCGGCTGAAGATGAGGGTTTTAACCTTATCAAATTCGATTAGGTTGACATGAGCTGGAATGGCCGAGGCTTCATCTAATTACCTTAAGTCAATCAGATTGCTTTGAGCACAACTAAACCTGAAGATAATGAGTAAAAATACCAACTACGACCACGCTGAACACCTGCATCGATTTGCTTGTTGGACCGCAGCGGCAGCAGTTCGACGAGCTTTTGCGGGGAATGAAGTCATTGCTCAAGTCATTGAAGACGTTAACCTAAAACAGGAACTATCAGAATTAAATACGGAGGCGTTGAGCAGTGAGGCATTCGATGAGACGCACAACAAATTAGCCAAGGAACTGATTGAGGTACTTAAAAATAGACTAGAAAGCGAAGCTGCCAAAGAAATGGTAACCTATGGACGGGCGGCCAAAATCATAGCCGTTTACATCAAAACTTGCTACGTGATCCCTGACCCGGAGTGTGCATTAAGTCGGGTAGCCCATCCACCAATTGACCGGATTCTATTATCAACAATTTCGAAATGTCACAAGATATTCGATGATCAATTGCCAAATTGGACTCAACTTGACGAGGTCAAGTACACAGCTTTGGTTAAAACCCTTCGGCGCATCGAACCAGATCACTTCTGGAAGCTTGAACGTTACTGGCAGTCCTATTAAAGATTGCGCTTCCCCTTTGAAATACCACCCTGCACGAAGTACCCGATAATAAATGTCGCTCGATTTCGAGCGACATTTATTATCGGGTCTATCTCATATTAAGGTGTGGGCATTCACATATCGCCCTACTTACACAACCTGCTTTTTAATTCCATGCAATTGCATGGAATTAAAACAGCTTGCTCTGAACCGCTTGAAGAGCGATATTCACTTCTGAATATCGCTTTGAAATCTCAGTATATACCCGTATTTTGTCCTATTGTATTTCATATAAAGCTATAGAAAACCATGATTGAGGTAAGTACCACTACTGGCATCCAGCAGAAGTATCAGGATGCCACCGTGCGGGCAGAGATCCCGCAAGACAATTTCCTGGAACTGGCAACGATAGGGTATCCTTGGGAGTTAGTCCAAGAGACCGACTGGGGGTATCTGTGCATTTTAAGCATTGCTGCTTTCAGAGGGAATACCGTACAGCTGTACAGTGAGCTGAATGAGGATGTTTATGTGGAGTTGGAAGAAGTGTTGACACCACGGTAAACAAAAAGAGCCATCGGGAAGGACGGCTCGTGTAGATACAAAAACAACAAAAAACTGGTCAAGATGGTCAATCTTGATGCTACAAAAATAAGTTATTTTGAATTAATAATCAATTTTTTGTTGATAAATCCGGGGTGCATTCTACCAAGCTGAGTAGAAATAAGCTCTGAGCTACCCAATCACTTCCTTCAACACATCTTCATGATAAGTCCTAACCTGGCCATACCGTTCATCGTGCGCGGTGCCGGTGGGAATATCCTTCTGACGACTTAATGCCGCTGCGGTTTTTCCCCATTCCTTGGCCTGATGAAGTGGACAGGGTATTTTATGCAAATTGCAGTAGCCAGCGATGGTGTAGTAATGGTCATCGACACTAATGATCTTGGACTCCAGCTCATCGAGGCGCTGGGCGGTTTTGTCTAGTTCCTCCCGCACATTTTCATTGATATGTTCCTGCTTCTCCCACTGCTCGGCAAGCAGGCGCAAGGTCGCCGCGAAGCCAGAGGGGGGAATACCCTGAAGGCGGGTTGATCCGGTGGTGATGAGTTCCTGAATACGATCATACACCCATAATTCAAACTCGGGTGATAACCAAGCGGCAAATTTTAAAGCAAGCTTCTCCTCCATCCACGTGCCTTGCAGACCTTCGGCAGCATCCCCGCCTTTGATAACCCTCAATACCTCACGTGAAGGAGCGATATGGGAATTCCCATATCGCTCCTCCAGTAAGCCCATATAGTCTTGGGTGCTTTTCAAGCGAAGAAAATCCGCTACCATTTTCCCTCTAAAGGGTTTGGCCATTTCAGTAGCATTAATCATCTTGTTACCATCAGCAAATTCAAAGCTGATTGTCTGACCTCCATAATCAAATTTAGTTACTCCACTCATGCTGCAAAGTTACCATTCTTTGTGGAAAAGTGACTGGGAGTGCCTGGAAAAGGCGGCTTTAGATGCCATACTTCCTGATAATAAAAAACCGAGACGCATAGCACCTCGGCCTAAGTAAAACTAAACCCCAGTTAATGTCTTATTGCGGTAGGAGCCTAATAGTCCCGCCGCAACAATTTTGTGGTAATATAGAAACAATTCCAACAATACACAATATTAGGAGTCAAAAAAGTGTGCCTTTGCCCGCACCTCCGCCTCCAGCTCTCGTAGCCGATCGCGTAGCCGCTCGATGCCCGCTTCTTTTTCCAGAAAGTCTTTGCGTTTGCCCAGGAACTCGACGGGGCCGATGTTTTTGGCGACCAGTTCCTGTTGCCAGTAGGAGAGGAGCTCGCGGTCGAGTTCCAGGAGCTGGAGAGGCCGGGACGTGGAGCACCGCTAGGGGTGTAGGCCAGGCCGAGGGCGGGTAGGTACTTGAGCCAGTTGCCGCGACGGGATTCCTGGAGCTTGAGGAGGGATAGTAGAAACTGATGAGTGGGGCTGTAGGAGTAACAAGTAGACCAATGGTCTCACGACTCTTACCATTATTCGCACGTCTTCAGATGTGTATAATCGTAAGAAAATAAACTTTTAAAATGTAAATGTGCCCAAGTTTCATTCTCCTTCGCCCTGCAAGATCGCCTCAATCTCTGCAACACTCCGATTGGTGATCTGTGCAATCTGAACCGATGTCAAGCCCATATCCTGCATATTCAAGACACTTTGCACAAATTTTTTAAGCTCATTTTCAAGCAAGTGCAATGCTTCATCTTTTAATTTGAGTTCTTGTTCTGCTCTTTGTTTCTCTTGTTCTGCTCTTTGTTTCTCCTGCTCTACCCTTTGTTTTTCTTCCTCCAATTTGGCTTCATATACTGCCTGTGCTTCCTGGTAGCCTTCTTGGTAGCCCTCCTCTTGGGCAGTATCTAAGGAGTTTTTCAAATCGTTGTAATACTTCAAGCTGTCTTCGTACTTGGCTTTTTCCTCTTTGCTTAAGGCAGTGTATGAAGCTACTTTGAATAACTTCTGGAATACCCGCTCTTGAATTCTTTCGGGGATATGATCCAGTTTGTGTAAATTTTTGATAACATACAGCCATTTGTCGAAATTGCTCTCCAATTCATGTTCTTCCTTAGAAAAATTGGGCATTTGCAGCGTTACAAAGGTCAGTTTGTCATAAAACACCTTGTAACGTTCTATGTCCATCATCTTGTTTTTACTAACCACTATTTTCTCACTATTGTCTTCATCCATAATAAAATCGAGGATGGCGATCACATAAATCGCTTTGAGTTGGTAGTCCCAGTCCCCCTTTTGACCTTGCTCCTGAACCGAAAAGCTGCTGTAATACAACATCCGATCTTTAAAAAATGCCTGCTTGGCCTTTTGTAACTCGACAGTGAATTTTTCCCCTTGCTCGTTTTCGCAATACAGATCAAACACAACTTTCCGATCCAGGTCATCACTCCCCGATCGGTCGTTTTTTTTGAATACCAAATCGCTGATGTGCTGGTTTTGAGTCGCTAGCAGTTCATTCAAGAAATCGATTAGTAAATCTTTGTTTTGCTCTTCGCCAAAGATTTTCTTGAAACCAAAATCGGTGAAAGGATTGATGAATAATGGCTCTGCCATATATGCTAGCTTTTGTTGCCAAAGATATACAATACAGCCCAATGCTGCAATTTTTTGTTTAAAAGTCGCATTAAAAAACTTTCTCCTTGGGCTTTAGGAAAGGTTTGTCGCGGTAGGAGCCGCTATTGTCCCGCCGCAACAATTATGCTTCAGCACTTGCAATTCCAACAAATTGCAAATTATTGTTCAAAAAAGTGTGCCTTTGCCAGCACCTCGGCCTCCAGCTCCCGGAGCCGATCGCGTAGCCGCTCAATGCCCGCTTCTTTTTCCAGAAAGTCTTTGCGTTTGCCTAGAAATTCTACGGGGCCGATGTTTTTGGCAGCCAGTTCTTGTTGCCAGTAGGAGAGGAGCTCGCGGTCGAGTTCCAGGAGTTGGAGGGCAGCGGCCAGTTCGCGGCGAAGGCTGAGGTGGCGCTCCAGGTAGGGGAGGAGGGCCTCCTTGTCGCGGCGGGCAGCGACTTGGGCTTGTTCGAGGATGGCCAGGCGCTTGGCGGCTCGGGTTTGTTTGTCCTTCTTGGCCTGGTAGATGACGGCGGTGGAGTAGGAGAATCCGGGGCGGGGGGCGCCCGTGGGGGTGTAGGCCAGGCCGAGGGTGGGGAGGTACTTGAGCCAGTTGCCGCGGCGGGATTCCTGGAGCTCGAGGAGAGAGGAATGGGCGGCGTGGGCGTGGAAGGTGTCGATGGAGGCGTGGAGGAGGGAGATAGGAGGTAGCGAATCAAGGCAGCTATGGGTATGACGGGGAGATGCCTCTTGGGGCCGAGAGGGTTCCCGGAGCGGGGATGCCTCCCAGGATATTTTCCCACGGCTAAAGCCATGGGGTGAGGCGGTATGGTGGCCTCCCACGGATAAATCCTTGGGTTGGCGGAGGGCTGCGCCGGATGCGGAGAGGTTCGGCAGCAGGAGCAGGGTAAGCAAACTGATGCTTAGGAAGATCATTTTCATGGCACGAGGGTTTCGGGTACACGGAGATCGATTTCAAAATCAAAGGCGGCGGCGTAGCGCTCTTCGTAGACATCGACGCAGCCCTGGAGTAGGGTAGGGATGGGGCGAGAGACTTCGGCGTAATAGCGATAGCCTGGCATACGGATGGCCTGGAGCTGGAGCCTGGTGCTGCAACACCAGTTGGGGGATTCCATGCCCTCGAAGTCGAGCCAGGGGTCAACCCACGTGGAGCCGGGGGACCAAGTGACACCGTCGGCCGGGGCCCAGTGGCCGTGGACGGTGACGGGGATGAAGTAGGTGCGCTCGTCGAGAGTGCAGGCGGTGGTGGCCAGGCAGAGGAGGAAAAGAAATTTGGTTTTCATAGCAATGATGAATAGTGATGAATGATGAGTCATAAATGATGAATGGGGGCTGCGGTGGGTAAGACCGAACGTGCTTTGCTATGAAAAATTATTAAGGTTGGTGAAACTTGGTTGTGGAGATGAGTGCCTGAAGTGGCTTGGTTGTTGGGAGCAAAGATAGCGGGATTGGAGGAATGGGGCAAGAGGCACCTACGACTAAAGGACTGAATATTATTTTGACTTCAGCGCGGCTTTTTGGTCAAAGCATCAGGTTGTCTGGATTTCGACAAACTGTAGTAGTTAAGACTTATTGGAAATTTACTCATCCGCCCCACTTTTCTTTCTGTTTATTTTGAGCGTCAAACCTTACCTTTGAATAAAAAAGAATGCCCAATTCATCCAACAATCACCTGGTAACTTTGATCTACGAGTATGCGGACGAGATGTTTCGCTTTACTTTTAGCCGAATTCCGAGCCGTGAAGAGGCCGAAGATATAGTTCAAAACACCTTCCTTGCCGCGCATCAGAATTCGGCTAAATTTGATGGCCGAAGTAGTGCCAAGACCTGGATTTATGCTATTTTAAAAAATAAAATTGCCGATTACTTCCGGCAGCGATTCCGGCAAACGGCATTTGTTGATCTTTCCAATCACAACGACGGAATTCCGGGCGAATACTTTGATCAATTTGGAGACTGGGACCAAAGATATCGCCCATCTAGCTGGCAAGATGAGCCAGAACATCTGCTGGACAATGTACATTTTAATAAAGTATTCAGGCAATGTATGGATGAACTGCCTCCACGCTGGCAAGTAGCCGTCAACTCCAAGTATATCGATGATCGCGACAGCAATGAAATTTGTCAGGAATTGGAGGTTTCACCGTCCAACTATTGGCAAATTTTACATCGCGCTAAATTACAGCTCCGTTATTGTCTAGAACAACTTTGGTTTAAACAAGGATGAAATGAAAAGATTGAGAAACATGTTGATGCTGTCTTGCAAAAAGGCCACTGAACTGGTAGAAAAGAAGCACTCATTTGGGTTGAACAGGGTAGAAGGTTTTCGCCTTTGGTTGCACCTCAAAATGTGCGATGCTTGTCATGCCTACGCACAACAGACCATCATGATTAGCAATGCGATGAAAAAATTTATGCTCAAAGATCAACCTCAAGATTTAAAAGATCTGAAGTTGACTGATGAGTTCAAAGAAAAATTAGCCAAACAGATGGAACAGGAAAATTAACTCATTCTACATGAAAAACATTGTCATCATTGGTAATGGAATCAGTGGGATTACTACAGCACGTTTTATACGCAAGCTCAGCAACCACAACATTACCGTAATCTCGGATGAAGGAGATTATTTTTTTAGTCGAACTGCTCTAATGTATGTGTACATGGGGCATTTAAGACCAGGAGATGTACAGCCTTACGAGCAGCACTTTTGGGAGAAAAATCGCATTCAACTGGTACGAGCCAGAATCGAGGAGGTGGATTTTTCTAAAAAAATACTCCTTACCCAAGAGCAACAAAAAATAACCTACGATCAGCTGATTATTGCCACGGGATCCAAGCCAAATAAATTTGACTGGCCAGGTCAAAATTTACAAGGCGTAGGGGGGCTGTACCACTGGCAAGACCTGGAACAAATGGAGCAATTTAGTTCAGGTTTAAAAAGGGCAGTGATTGTGGGCGGAGGCCTGATTGGCATTGAAATGGCGGAAATGTTTCATTCCAGGCATATCCCTGTAACCCTACTCGTTCGCGAAAACAGTTTTTGGGACATTGTATTGCCCAAAGAAGAGTCGGCCATGATCAATCGGCACATCAAGGAACATGGAATTGATTTGAGGTTAAATACTGAGCTAAAGGCCATCTTACCAGATGAAGGAGACCGTTGTTGTGCGGTTATAACCAATACCCGCGAAAAAATCGAGTGTGGCTACGTTGGACTGACCGTTGGAGTTAGTCCCAACATCGATTTTCTAAAAAAGACTGAACTCGAAATCAATCGAGGGATCCTGGTTGACCATTATCTGCGCACAAACATTCCCGATGTGTACGCCATTGGTGATTGTGCCGAAATGCGTAAGCCCTATGCAGGTCGTCGACCCATTGAAGCGATTTGGTATACTGGGCGGATGATGGGGGAAGCGCTGGCACATACCATCTGTCGAAAACCCACAGCATATAATCCGGGCATTTGGTTCAACTCCGCAAAATTCCTGGATATCGAATATCAGGTATATGGCGATGTTCCAGCAATTTTCCCTGAACATTACACCTCAGTGTATTGGGAGCACAGCGATGGAAAAAAAAGTATCCGAATTGTATACCAGCGTGAGACGGGGCAAGTAGTCGGGTTCAATCTGATGGGTGTACGTTACCGGCAAGAGGTATGCGAAAAATGGCTGCGCACAAAAGCCCACATCGAGACAGTATTGCAGCAGTTGGGGCTCGCCAATTTTGATCCAGAATTTTATCCACAACACGAAGTCGATTTGGTTTCTGCCTACAACCACATTACGGGCAAAGACCTTCGATTAAAACAAAAACGTGGACTAACTTCAGTGCTCCAGTTTTTGCGGCAGCCCAATTGACATTCCATTTTTTCCAAATTAATCCAAAGCGATCATGAAAAATGCATCCATCTCGATAGCAAATCCCAGTCCTATGTTTACCACTCCCAAACAAAAGCTGGCGATAAGTCTGGCAGGAGTAGGTATTCTTTTATTACTCATTACCTGGGCAGCAGGCACTGCGATAGCCCCTGTACCCGTTTTTTTAGCTGCACTAGGTTTTAGTCTAAGCGGCGTGGTCATTTTTGTACGCGAAGAATACCTCAACCGTCCCGAAGGCATTAAGAACAACGGACTTTGGTTTAGGAGTCTAAGCTCCCGAGGCGTATGGGGTTGGCTTACGGGAATTGTGATTACGGGCTTCTATGTTTGTCTTTACTGGTTTCCTCAATACTTAAAAGGTTTGGTTGAACTATTTGACCCCTTAAGCCATTGGTTGCGGGGCACAAAATCGAATCAATGGTTTGTTTACGGTACACTCTACACTGTAGCGGTGCTGTGGATGGGAATCAAATTTTTATTCAAATACCGAGGCAATCGTTATCAGCAGTTCCGCACCTTTTCCGTGATGTTTTTCCAACTCGGTTTTTCCTTCATCATACCAGGGTTAATGGTTCGGCTCCAACAACCAGAATTGTACTTTACCTACTTCTGGCCTTTGTCCTATTATCACGGCACACCCATGGCATTTAATGGTCATTCTGCAACGACGATTGGGACGATCTTTTTCTTTTTTGGCTTGGCGATGTTCTTTATTGGCACCCCCATATTGACTTATTTTTTTGGTAAAAGATGGTACTGTTCCTGGGTATGTGGCTGTGGTGGATTGGCCGAAACCGCAGGAGACCCTTTTCGTCATCTATCCGATAAAAGCCTCAAGGCTTGGAAAATCGAGCGATGGATGATTCATAGCGTCCTAATTTTCGCCGTTTTGATGACGGCACTATTGTGGATCAATGTGGCCACTGGGCGAAGTATTTTGCATTCCTATTCCCAAGGATTTTATGGAATGTACTCTTTCCTGATTGGTTCCGTCTTTTCCGGTGTGGTGGGGGTCGGTTTTTACCCTTTGTTAGGGAGTAGAGTTTGGTGCCGTTTTGGTTGTCCAATGGCTGCCTGGTTGGGTATCTGGCAACGGAAAAAATCAAGATTCAGAATAACCGTAAATGGTGGTCAATGTATTTCCTGCGGGAACTGCTCAAGCTCCTGTGAAATGGGCATTGATGTAAGGGCATATGCGCAAAAAGGCCAGGATGTTGTACGTGCTTCCTGTGTAGGATGTGGAATTTGTTCGGCAGTGTGTCCGAGAGGGGTCCTACGTTTGGAAGGAAGTTTAGTTGACATCAACGATCGGGGAGAATCCATGCGGACGATACACATTCAAGAAGGCGAAGTAAAATTAATTGCATAAAAAAATTGTCAGGACTAAGCCCAGTCAACGACTATCCTTGCAAACCAATAAGAAAAGAAGCATGAGAAAGTTGTTGATTGGTGCTCTAGTAAGCACACTACTCGTTTTTTCGATGACATGTGCCTTTTGTCAAATTTCAAAAACGAACTCCGTATCGAAGCCTGTATCCCACAAAATATGGAATACGTTGCTCGCAAAACACGTCAAGCCCAATGGCTGGGTCGATTATAAAGGTTTTGTCCGCGATAGCTTAACTTTAAATCAATACCTCAGTGTACTTGAGTCCGCCCACCCCAATAATAAAAACTGGTCTAAGGATGAACAAATGGCGTACTGGATTAATGCCTACAATGCTTACACTGTCAAGCTAATTGTCCAACATTATCCTGTCAAAAGCATCAAAGACATTAAAAAAGGCATTGCTTTTGTCAACTCGGTTTGGGACATCAAGTTCATCAAGATTGAAGGAAAGGTATACGACTTGAACAACATAGAACACGGTATTTTGCGCAAAGACTTTAAGGATGCCCGGGTGCATGCAGCGGTCAATTGCGCTTCTTATTCATGTCCAGCCTTGCGCAACGAAGCATTTACAGCGGAGAACTTAGACGCTCAACTAACCGATGCGATGCGCAAGTTTGTTAACGATCCGATTCGGAACAAGGTCACCAAAGACAAAGTACAAATCTCCGAGATTTTTAAATGGTTCAGTGGAGACTTTGTTCGGGATGCGGGGTCTGTTAAGGCGTTTATCAACCGCTACGCCGCGATAAAAATAGCGGAAAGTACTCCATTGGGTTATTTAGACTATCAATGGAGTTTGAACGAAGCTAAGTAGGGTGTAAAGTTAACCATTAGGTGTTTTTATAGTGAAATGGGGGCAATCCAAGGCCCCTGTTTCCTATTTGCTCCTCAAATTTGCGGTGAATCATAACACAATTTGCACCCTGGTGTTCACACCATAAAAGTTTATGCCAATTCAGCAAATGGCACATTTTCAGCGTGCCATTTGTATTTCAAACAATTCAAATTCTGTATCATGACTTCAGCAATCAAAAAAATTGCCTTTTTAGCCTTATTGGCCATTTCTAGTGTGTATGCTGTTAATGCACAAGACGCAACCATGTGGATGGTAGACAAAGCACATACCTCTGTCAATTTTTCGATCAACCATTTCTTTTCAACAGTGACTGGTAAATTTTCCAAATTTGATGGCATGGTTCATTTTGATCCAGCCAACTTAAAAGGATCAAAGGTTGATTTTAATGTAGAGGTTCCCAGTGTAAATACTGGTGAAGAGAAACGAGATCAGCACCTACAATCGAATGACTTTTTTGACGGAGCTACTTACCCAAAGATGTCATTCGTTTCCAGCAAATTTGTGAAAAAATCGGAGAATGAATACCTCGTTCACGGGAAACTGACCATTCGCAATACCACAAAGGACATTATCCTACCCTTAAAAGTCACGGGAGAAATGGAACATCCAATGATGAAGGGTAATCTCATCCTTGGGCTTTCCACAAACCTGAAGATCAAAAGAACCGATTATGGGGTAGGTACTGGTAACTGGGCAGCTACCATGGTTGTAGGCGATGACGTAGATGTAAACATCCACATGGAGTTGAATCGGAAAAAGAGTTAATGCACAAGGAAGTTATCGGACATTGACGGCCACGAGCAATCTATTGCATCGTGGCTGTTAGTGCCTTTTACAGCAAGGATCAGCAAAAAATCAGGAATAATGAAAGAGCAGCAAATGATCCTATTCCTAGGATGTTTGGGACTAATGGCCAGCATATTGGTTGGCTTAGGAGAGCATTATTTGCATTACTCGGAGCACATTTTAGATCAAGTTGTCGATTTTCACTTTTTTATTTATGTCCCAAAAAGCCACTTACAGATTGGGCACATCCTGGTATTGTCAGGCTTACCTTTTTACTTTGCAGGTTACCTACACATCTACTACATGCTGCGGCCGGGAAATAAGCTTTTGGCTCAAGCGGTTTTAGGGTTAGGCTTTATCGCCTTTGCTCTAGGGGGAGTCTGGATTGGCTCTAGAGCATTTTTAGGAAGCATCGTTCAACATCAGGATCAGATCGAAACCTCAGCTTACAAATCCATTCTAGGAGATTATGAAACGCATCTTGAAGTGTTGGTATATATCCTGCGTGGAGTGATTGGATTGGTCTCCATCTTTTTTAGCATGGCTATCCTAAAAGGCAATACCGCGTACAAAAAATGGATGGCTATATTCAATCCTGCAATCATTCTATTGCTTTGGATCGCAGTTGGCTTTAGTATACCTGCAATTGGTCGACATATCCTGCCCGTTTTGATGAATGTAACGCATCTAGTTCTATTTGGCTTGTCTTTATTTCAAATTATCTTGTACAACCCATCCCACCATGATTAAACGAGCACTTCTCATCTTATTTGCCATAGTCGCATTCGTACTGGTGTTCGGAGCAAGCTTCTTTTGGCGGGATGCCAATGTCGCCAAGTACCAGCTGGAGGTAGAAGCATCAAGCATCCCTATCTTCGAACCGATAGCACTTTCCTTTGCGCATGAATATGCATCCAAAAAGTCGATCCCCCTGGTGCCATCGGCAGCAGTTGACATTGACAATGACGGACATGATGAAGTATTTTTGGGAGGAGGTCTACATCAAGCAGATGCACTGTTTAAATTCAGCAAAAAAGGCTTCCAAAATATAACCCAACAAGTAAACTTTAAAGATAAAGGCATGTACACTTCAATTGGGGTGGCCACTGCTGATTTTGACAACAATGGTTTTCAGGACATCATGGTAAGTCGAGAAGATGGGTTGCACTTGTATTACAATGAACAAGGCAGATTTCGTCATCAAGCCATTCTTACCCCAATCAATCAGAAATCGACCCCTACAGGAATCACCTTGGGAGATATTGACAAGGATGGAGACCTTGATGTGTTTTTATCGACTTATCTGAAAAAAGAGCTGATGGAAGGCCAAACCATCTTTGAAGATTACGCCTATGGTTCGACCAGTGCATTGCTACTCAACGAAGGAAAGGAGCGCTTCAAAAACATTACGACCGCCGCAGGCCTGGATTATGTACACAATACTTTTATGGCCATCCTGGTTGACATCGATGACGATGGAAATCTTGATTTGATTGTAGCCCACGACACTGGCGAAGTTCGAACTTATCGCAACAATGGAAACCTTAGCTTCACCCTTAAAGAAAATCCACTTACCAAGAAATTTGCCTATCCGATGGGGATTGCTGCCGGAGACTACAACAACGACGGACGGATAGATTTTGCTTTTTCCAACACGGGGAGCACCTTACCCAGATTCCTTGCCAAAGGAGACATAAAGGATGCTCGTCGATTCAATGAAAAGTGGTTGTTGTACCAAAATAATGGCAATTTCAAATTTCAAGACGTAGCCCAAGTTAGAAAAATCGCCAATTATGAATTTGGTTGGGGTGCCGTTTTTGCCGATATGAACAATGATGGGCTTCAGGACTTGATGGTAGCCGAAAATTACGTAGACCTCTTACCCAATAAATTTTTCCGGCTACCGAGTCGCCTACTCATTCAAAGTCCGGATCATACCTTTGGTGCAACCGAAAAAGTCAGCGGCGTAAAAAACCTCTACTTTGGCATCACCCCACTCGTAAGCGACTTTAACGGAGATGGTCATTTAGATTTGATCTGGACCAATATCAACTCTCCTAGCCTGGCTTTTTTGAACCAGGGTCAGGGAGGGAATTACCTGAAAGTTATTTTGCCTAAAAATGCTCAAAATATCGGGGCCAAAGTCCAGGTAGAGCTATCTTCTGGTCAAATATTGACTGAATTTTTATTGGTCGGAGAAGGGCTGGCTAGCGACCAAACCGCTGCTTTACATTTTGGACTGGGCCAGGCCAAGTCCATCGTCAGGGTTCGAATCCAATATTTGAGCGGGGAGGTGGCCTACATCAATCAGCCTCCAATCAATAGCATTGTACATTTAAATACCCATTAATTCACCAAAAAATCATTACAATGAACCAAATCACGAAGCCCGTTATAGCGGGCGTAATCGGTACGGCAATTATGTCTTTGTTTATGTTACTTTCAACCACTATGGGTGTCCCTAAGATGTCGCCACCTGCAATGTTATCCGGCATGTTGGGTGTGCCCACTGCAGTGGGCTGGATCATGCATTTTGCCATTGGCGCAACATTTGCGATAGGCTATGCCTTATTCGTTGCCCGTCTATTCAAAAAAATCAGCAACGTTTACCTCAAGGGGGCTTTGTTTGGCCTCTTGGCATTCATTTTTGCACAAGTAGCCATGGGCGTACTGGGCGCTATTTTTCCCATGCCAGCGGTGGAGGGATCAATGGCCATGATGATGGTAGGGAGTGTATTGGGGCACCTTGTGTTTGGCGTGAGTGTAGTGCGGTTTTTGAGCTAAGTCATGAGTAAAAAATGAGCCATCTCGAATTTTTGAACAGCCAAAATCGGACTAATATCTAATAGCGGAGCGATTGAATTTCAAAAATTCGGGATGATTCATGTTTCTAACTATTCCTAAAGAAAAATTTAAAAAGAGGCTGGTAAGATATTATGGAAAAGGGAGTTTGTGTTGTAAGTTTAGGATACAAATTTAAGCAAAATAAACCATGAGCTTGAAACGACAAACCAGAATTTCCGTACTCTTATGTTTACTCCTTTGGAACTGTAATACCATTTCAACCAAAGAAAAAAATTGGAACAAAGTACCAGAAGTAGTGTATGCCAAAAGTGTTATAGACTCCTGCAATCTCTATATTCCCTTATTTCAGATAAAACAGGATAGCTTATCAAAAGTGAATGAATTTGAAGCGCTAAAAAATAAAAATAATCTCAACATATTGACTCAAAATCTAGATGATTTAGTTCAAGAACTAGAAGTTGATGCCAAATCTTTGGCAACAGAAGAAGAGCTACAGAGTTATTTGCTCCGGTTAAATACTCAAGCACAATATGTTCAAGCCTTATTGGCATCAGGAAAAGCAATCTATGAAGAACACTCGCAGTCATTTGGGAGGTGGACGAGGTAGAAATATTAGGTTGATGAATCCTCGGCCAATAAGCCTATTAGATGGGTTTCACCTTGAGAAAGATGAGCCGCTTGGCATGTCGCACGTTTCTGGCTGAACTGCTTTGGGATTGTTTTACTACTCATTAACACCATAAATAGGAACAGCAAGCCATAAACAACATGCACAAGCGACACCCACTAAACTCAGTCTCCCCTTTTGAGAAAGGAAGAGATGTAGAGCAATTGGCTATTTTCAAAAGAAAGCATTAGTATGACGCAAAAAATTACTTAGTACAAAAGCTTTTACTTTTTCCATGGCAATTGAGTTACCCTTAAGGCAGCAAGATATCCCAAGCGCAAGCCCTCATCACAATCCATTCGATAATGTACGCCCAATGGCAAGCGGCTATAAGCATCTTCTACTCCTAATTCCGCAAAATTTGTAAAAGTCCGTGCTTTTGAGATGAATTCCGTACGGCCATTGTGGCTTTCATCGGTCATTTCATGTGTACCGAACATATGCGTAAGAATAGCAGCCCCTGCTCCTCCAAACCCAGAATGGCCAGAAGGATAAGCGGGAAACTCCGGAGACATTCCAATTACATTCTTGAGAGGATTATTCAAGAGGGTTTTCCAATTGGGGTCCATCACCCGCCGGATATAGGTCACTGGCCGTTCTACATTATAAGCATACTTAGAATGCCAAACCGCCACCGCTGCATCACTAAGCGCCAAGCCCAATTTGGTATAAATCTCAACAGCTTCATCTAACCTTACTTCTTCATCAACTACCATTTGATTGGCAATCGCAATCAATCGAGCTGCTGGTTCAAAGGTTAATTCGAAGATATCATCGCTCCAAAATTCTGCAATCCACTTATCCTCTTCAGTCGCATTGTCTACCCACAATTTTACTTCTTTGGCTTGGTTATAAAATTTAGAATTGGGGTCTTCACTCCAGGTAAGTGGTGGCTTGGCCATTTTTTCACTTTCCTTCAATGCAAAAGTCCGCACTTTACCCCAATAGGGGAACAATGCTGGCGTATAATCAGGAAAAGTAGGCTGCCACAGTTTCTCACCATTGGCACCAGTTGCAGGAGGAATGTAAGAGCTTGGGCGAGGGTCTTTGAATGCATCGTGCCCTTGGGCGTCAGTTTTGCTCCAGCTGTATACCGCCTCGGCAACAGCTTTACCAAAAGCAATCGAACGTGTGCTTACTTCCTTAGAAACATTGGCTGCATTTTCAACTTGCAAAACGGTTTCCAAGGAATTGATCTTGTCGATGTAAAAGGTGTTAACATGGGGATAAAACACTTTGAACATCGTAGCATATGCCGCATTCACCGCCAACGGCCAATTGTACTCCTTTCCTGGCTCAACAGTTGGTACCGACAGGCCAGTGAAATGAGTAGACATTGAGTTGTTATTGGGCATACCAGGGACTGCTGCTTCATAAGCGGCAAGCCCCATATAGGCCATCATGCGTGCGACTGCGGGTGGTCGATAGCCAGGTGAATAACGGTCAATGTCTAGCAGAAGTTTATTCCATTCAAGCGGTACTTTAGCGCTAAAGGCACTAGTGATCTTGTCGGCAGATAGGACATCATCCTCCTCATCTCTGCTACAACTGCTGACTAATCCAAGACCGAGGATAAGCAGCAAACAGAGAAGGTGTTTGAGTTTAACTGTAAAATTCATGTTAGAGTACTTGTATGGTTAAAAAAATATTGCAGTAGGAAGACCAACGACCATGGTTGAGTCAACCTATCACGAGCACAAACAGTGGAGACACCCTGTAGATAGTTCTAGATGAATTGAAAGATTATCCAATGCAAAAATGAGAATCAAGCACAAACCAACCAAGTACAAATTTCAAATAAACTTCATTGATTCAACTCAAGCAATTGAGTATAAAAAACTGAATATCAAAAATATATTTCTTACCCAGTCTTCGATTACTGGTTCGTCCGGGCATCCACTTGAAAAAAGAGTACAAACCTTTGTCAGGTTTCCCAGTTTTAACAGACTACCATCCAAGAAGCTTAATTGCTTCCGAAATTATCAATCAAAAAAAACAACCATAGGATGGAAAATAGTTATCAAATTGCTCTTCAGCCAAAAAAACTTCAAGATGCCAACGAAGAAGTTAAGGCCATTTTTGAAAGCACAAAAGCTTCCCTAGGCATGGTGCCCAATATGTACGGCAATATGGGCAACTCAACGGGTTTGCTGGCCACCTACAAATTTGGCTACGATCATTTTCGAAAGAATAGTGGTTTTAGCAAAGCTGAGCAGGAAGTAATTTTTCTGACCATCAGCTACGAAAACGGCTGTGAATATTGCATGGCTGCCCACAGTATGTTAGCGGACATGATTTCTAAGGTTCCGGTAGAAGTCACCAATGCAATCCGCGATGGTAAGATTATACCTGATCCTAAACTAAAAGCGCTGAGTGATTTCACTTCGATTATGGTCAACAAAAGAGGCCACCCCTCGGAAACGGATGTGCGCATTTTTCTGGAAGCAGGGTATAGCGAAAATCATATCTTAGAAATCATTTTGGCTATTGCCGTAAAAACAATCAGTAACTATTCGAATCATTTATTCCAGACCCCATTGGACGCTCCGTTCAAAATGCGTGAATGGGCGGTATTCAAAGTAGCGCGGAAGGCGGTTCAGTTTTTCTCACGGACATAGGTGAAACAAACGGCAAAGCAGATGGAAACCTGGCAGCTCAATATTTCCCTTATACCCAGCATGGCAGTCATTCTGAGCAGCTCCAATCGGATGGTATTGGGAATAACTGACGAAATCAACCAAAGACTTTCGCTTAACCCTGATGCATACCGGGAGATCATCCCCTTAAAAGTGCAACAAATCAAACGGTTGAGTAGGGGGATTGTCATTTTGAATATAAGTTTGATGCTGTTGGTTGTCAATGCACTGTTATCAGGATATGGGGTGCTGTCACCCAAAAACGATAAGGTGCTCATTTTTATAGCCATCACACTTTTTGGCATAGCCATCCATTTTAATGTGCTGTATGCGATTCACGCCTATTCGATTCGACAACGGCAGTTCAAAAAATTCCTTGACCCAAAACAGTAAACGGCAATAAATTTCACCAGCATGCTTATTCGTACGCTCAACATCAAGCGAATCCTCTACTTTCTCGTCGGGGCTTACAGTCTCTTCCAGGGATATACTACGGGTGAAGTCCTGTTTTATTTTTTTGGCGTATTACTCATCGCCCAGGCCACCTTCAATGTTATGTGCCTGATGGGTGGCAGTTGTGCCGTACCCCGCCGCAACCACAGCCCTAATCAATAAAACCAAGTTTATGTCAAACAATATTGTAGTATACAGTGCTAAATGGTGTCCTGATTGCAAACGGGCAAAAGCATTTTTGACCCAAAACAACATTACTTTTCACGAAGTAGACATCGATGAAGTACATACAGCTGTAGACTATCTTGAAAAAGTCAACAACGGTAAAAGGATCATTCCAACAGTGGTAATCGATGAACAGCCCCATGCCAATCCCAGCAATGCCGAATTGCGGGCATTGTTGGGGATTGAGCTCCCGAATAATCATCAACTGTACGATACCGCGATCATTGGAGGCGGTGCTGCGGGTTTGACGACCAGCATTTACCTACAGCGCGACCATTTTAATAGCATTATTCTGGAAAAAAAAGACATTGGCGGAAATGCCGCACTGACCCATCAAATCCAAAATTATCCTGGATTCATTGATATTGGAGGCCCGGAATTAATGAATCGGATGGCAGAGCAGGCCAGGTTCTACGGGGCAGACATTCGCGTGGGCGGTGAAGTGCGCAGCTTTAACCACACGGGTGCATTTTTTTCCATTGACACCACCGAAGGAGAAATTCAAGCCCGCAGCATTGTCATTGCAACAGGATCCACCTATCGAAAACTGGACATCCCAGGTGAAGCCGACCTAATTGGTCATGGCGTACATTTCTGTGCAACTTGTGATGGTGCATTTTATCGGGATAGAGCAGTGGTGGTCATTGGAGGGGGAAATAGTGCCTTAGAAGAGGGGCTCTACCTTTCCCGCTTTTGCAAAAAGATTACCATTGTTGCCCGTACTGCGTTCAGTGCATCCAAAACGTACCTGGATAAAGCAGCCGACACCCCAAACATTACCTTAATCGACCATGCCGTTCCCCATAGTTTCAGCCAGCACGAGGACGGTTCACTCCAGGGTTTGAACGTTCAACTGGCCGATCAGGCTGAAACGACCCTCATCCCTGCTGATGGAGCATTTGTGTATGTGGGGCTTCGCCCAAACACTGGTTTTTTGAAAAAAATCCTGACTTTGACCGAAGCTGGATTCATTAAAACCCAGGATCCTTCCTTTGAAACCTCAACGGAGGGGGTATTTGCTGCGGGGGACTGTCGTCAAGGGGCAACCGCACAAGTAGCCGCAGCCACGGGCGAAGGTGTAATCGCGGCCTATCATGTACGGAATTACCTCAATCAGAAAGGTCATTGAGATGAGCCCAACTCAACTGCATCAACATCGGATTGTTGACTTACTTCGGCTTAACGAAGAGTGTAGTGGTTTATCCGATCAGGAGCTAAAAACCTTTTCCAAGATCGCCACTTTTTCAGCGTTTCAGCCCGGTCAGGTCATTTTTTCCGAATCACAGCCCGCACAATCCTTTTTTATTCTAGAAAAAGGGATTGTGCGGCTAAATTTTAGTCGACGCGACCCTGTAGAACTACATCCAGGGCAGTTGTTTGGTGACTGGGCAGTAATCAACAACACGGTACGTTTAGCAACGGCAGTGTCAAAAAACCATTCTTCCGTATTGGAAATTAACGCCACAGGTTTTTTCGACACTACATTGATAGCTCCAGCTATCAGCTTACAGGTGGTTAAATGTATTGCCCGAAAACTGATACAGCGTGTACAATCCCGGAGTCAGGTATCGACAAAAATTTTGATTGAGCAAGGTGAGAATGAACATGTGGAATTTAAATCGACATTGCGAAAAAACCTCAAAACGAATGCCAGAGACCCTAAAATCGAGGTAGCCGTGCTCAAAACGATTGCCGCATTCTTAAATGGACGCGGAGGAACTCTCCTGGTGGGAGTGGAGGACAGTGGTCAGATCATTGGAATAGAGCCCGACGAATTCCCTAATGCCGACAAATATTTGCTGCATTTCAGCAATTTATTAGAAAGTCGCCTGGGTAGCAATGTCAATCAATACATCCATTACGACCTGGTTAAAATACATGAAAAGATGGTATTGAGGGTCGATTGCGACCCTTCCTCGCGTCCATTTTTTGTCGTTGACCCTGGCACTGCAGTTGAATACTTCTTTGTTCGCAATGGACCTTCTTCAGTTAACTATTCATTTAGCCAGGCCATAACCTATATACAGGAACGGTTCTAACAGTGGACGTATGGATTTCTCAATCATCATTCCGGTGCTGAATGAAGCACAAAAAATCGAGACCCTAATTCAATATTTGAAACAACACAGCGATGAACGCTTATTGGAAATAATAGTAATTGATGGAGGGAGTCAGGATGGCAGTGTAAAAATTGCCATTGACTCAGGTGCAAAAGTATGGTCTACTACCGCTTCTAATCGAGCCATACAAATGAACCAAGGGGCAAAAAAATCGACTGGATCAGTACTTTATTTCATCCACGCTGATACCATTCCTCCACCCACCTTTTTGCAGGATATTGAAGACAGCATTGCACAGGGTTACAGCATGGGTTGTTATCGATACCGCTTTGACTCTCCTAACTTAATGTTGAGTATCAATGCAGCTTTCACCCGTTTTCCTTGGCTATGGTGCCAAGGCGGAGATAAGACCTTTTTCATCAAACGCGAGGTCTTTTTTCGCCTCAACATGTATGACGAGCAATATTGCGTAATGGAAGAATATGATTTTATCCGACGCTCAAGGCCACTATATCGGATGGTCATCCTGCCCAAAGAGGCAGTGGTGTCGGCACGCAAATATGAGGGTAGGAGTTGGCTCAAAGTTCAGCTTGCCAATATGGTTGCCTTTTTTTTGTTTCGGGTTGGCACCAAACCGCAAAAAATCAAATCAACCTATCGTAACTTGTTAGGCAATCCCAAGAAGTAATGAACCAACTGATCATTTTTATCAAAAATCCTCAGCTCGGGAAGGTCAAAACTCGACTCGCGGCAAGTATTGGTGCCGATGCAGCACTGGCCGTTTACCATAAACTGTGCCAGCATACACGTCAGACTGTATTGGGCGTAGAAGTAGACAGACAACTCTATTACAGTGATTTTATTGATCGCCATGATGCCTGGAAGGAAGAGCAATTTGTAAAGCATCAGCAAGTAGGTTCAGATTTGGGGGCTCGTATGAACCAAGCTTTTCAAGATTCCTTAAAGCAGGGCAATAGAGCAGTCATCATTGGTAGCGATTGTCCTCAACTGACGGCTGATCTACTCCGGGATGCTTTTCAAGCCTTAGTAGAACACCCCTTCGTGTTGGGCCCTGCTCAGGATGGAGGATATTATCTCCTGGGCATGCGGGAACCTTGCCCTGGGTTGTTTCACAAAATGGAATGGAGCACCGACAAGGTTACTGAAATGACTTTACAACGCATACATGAACAGAAAAAATCTTGTTTCTTGCTGCCAATCTTAAGCGATATTGACACGATAGAAGACTGGGAGAAATGGGGTTGGTGAAGGGACATTCACTATTCCATTCCAGCACAAACGTTCAATTTCACCAACAAACCTTTCCTATGAAACCAAGAGAAATATTTATCTTCAGTTCGATCTTCATGGTAATACTTGTTTCGAGTGTAGCTTTTTTTTGGCGCCCCATTCTATGGAGTTTGGTCGTTTTGGGGCCTATAATCATCATAGGAATCGGAGATATTGTTCAGAAAAAACAAACCATAAGAAACAATTTCCCGGTAGTTGGCCATTTTCGGTACATTCTGGAGAAATTCAGGCCGGAAATCATGCAGTACTTCGTGGAAACAGACACGGAGGGCACTCCTATCAATCGAATCTTCCGGTCCCTGATTTATCAGCGGGCTAAAAACACTACCGACACCACTCCTTTTGGCACTAAAGCTGATGTATATAGAATTGGTTATGAGTGTATGGCCCATTCAATGTACCCTAAAAAGCTAGAGGAGACTGAGCACAATCCTCGAGTACTAATTGGAGGACTGGCATGCAGACAACCCTATTCAGCAAGCATCTTAAATGTGTCCGCTATGAGTTTTGGAGCATTGAGTCAAAATGCAATCCTGGCTCTGAACAGGGGGGCAAAGATGGGTGGATTTGCTCACAACACTGGTGAAGGCGGACTCAGCCCTTATCACCTTGAACCAGGAGGGGATTTGATTTGGCAGATCGGGACAGGGTATTTTGGTTGTCGAACCTCAAACGGGGAATTCTGCCCCGATACCTTTAAAAAATACGCCCTGCTTGATAATGTCAAGATGATCGAAATCAAGTTGTCTCAAGGCGCAAAGCCGGGGCATGGGGGAATTTTGCCAGCGTCAAAAAACACCAAAGAAATCGCTGAGATCAGGCATGTGGAACCATTTACAGACGTTTTTTCGCCACCCTATCACACTGCCTTTAGTGACGCCAAAGGGTTGATGGATTTCATTCAGCTTCTCCGGGATTTATCAGGAGGCAAACCCATCGGATTTAAACTCTGTATTGGTGACAAAACCGAGTTCATTGACTTGTGCCAGGCGATGCAAGAAACAAAAATAAAGCCCGACTTCATCACTGTGGATGGAGGAGAAGGCGGTACAGGCGCAGCTCCAGTAGAGTTTTCGAACTCGATGGGCCTACCTCTGCGCGATGGCCTAGCCTTTGTGTGTGATTCGCTGAATGCTTATCAACTGAAAAAGGACATCAAAATCATCGCTTCCGGCAAAATATTTTCCAGTTTCCACCTGGCCCGAGTGCTGGCATTAGGTGCAGACCTATGCAACAGTGCCCGCGCAATGATGATGGCGCTGGGGTGTATCCAAGCGTTGCAATGCAACACCAATACCTGTCCGGTAGGCGTGGCTACTCAAAATAAAAGCTTAATGAAGGGGCTGGATGTAGGAGACAAAGCAGTACGGGTGGCAAATTTTCATAAAAACACCGTCCACAGTTTGGTTGAGCTATTGGCTGCGGCTGGATTAACTCGGCCAGAGCAATTGCAACGAAAGCATATTTTGCACCGAACAGGTCCCAATAGTATGGTACCGTATAGTGAATTGTATCCAGAGACGTTACCGAAAGAAGATGAGCACTAAGTTGAACAGAGAACCACATCTTCCCTTCATTATCGACGTCTTGATCCCGGCCTACAACGAGGAGGAGTCCATACCGCTGGTATTGAAGGCCATTCCCAGGAATTTAGTCCGTCAGGTCATTGTCTGTAACAATGGTTCTACTGACCGTACTGCTTTTATCTCCCAAAAGCTGGGTGCGATAGTAGTAGAGCAGCCCAAGCCAGGCTATGGCAATGCCTGTTTAATGGGTATAAACTACCTAAAGCAGCTCCCGAAGGCAGCACAACCAGACATCATTGTCTTTTTGGATGCGGATTTTTCGGATTATCCCGAAGAGATGTACCTAATTGTTGCACCAATCATCAAGGAAAAAAAACAACTGGTTATAGGCTCCCGCATGCTCAAAAAAGGCCAATCGCAAGCAATGACCATTCCTCAACGCTTCGGAAACTGGTTAGCCCCACTGCTAATAAGATGGTTGTATGGGGTAAGATTCACAGATTTGGGACCATTCCGAGCCATCAGATGGCCTGATTTATTACAACTGAAAATGCAAGACCCTAATTATGGCTGGACGGTAGAGATGCAAGTCAAGGCGGCAAAAAAGCACTTATCTTGTACCGAAGTCCCGGTAAGCTATCGCAAAAGAGCAGCAGGAAAAAGTAAAGTATCGGGAACGATAAAAGGCTCGGTTTTAGCTGGCCTAAAAATAATTGGGATCATTTTGAAAGAACTACGTACCCGCCCCAATGGGCATTAAATAATCAAGACATGAAAAACACGGTATTCCTTTCACTCTTTGCCGTTTTTAGCTTCCAACTGTATGCTCAGGATTCGCTTTTTCTGAAGGAAACCCTTCAAAAATGGCAAAACGCGGCAAGCTATACACTTGAAGTTGCTCAAGCGATGCCCTTAGAAAAATTTGATTTTAAACCAATGGACGAAGAACGCAGCTTTGGCCAACAATTGGTCCATATTGGAGAAAACATGACCTGGCTGGCTGGGGATTACCTGGCAAAGCAAAAATTCAATCATCCGTTGAAGGGTAAAAAAGAGCTTACCCCTGTTGAAATCATTGAATTGCTTAAAGCATCGCTCGCATTTGCGCAAGAAGCGATTGCCCATACCTCTCCAGACTCTCTGTCCGTCACCAAAAGTTTTTTTGCCGGACCAATGAGTCGGAGACAAATCATTGCGTTGATGCACGATCACCACACCCATCATCGGGGCCAGTTGCTCGTATATCTACGCCTGAATGGGATCAAAGCACCGAAGTATCGAGGTTGGTAAATCGTAGTCACACACAATCCTTTTCTTGGTGAAAATGGCTAGATCAATACTTCTCATAGTCAGTGCTATGGGCTACTATCTGTTTGCTTATCAGCTGCCAAGAAGCAACTTTACGGGGCTGATCAGTCTATACTGCGTCCTGTTTTTATGCTTTTGGTTTTTGGTAAAAGCTTTTCCCAAAGACCCCAACCCTTTATTTGCTCTTGGCATCCTGTTCAGGATATTGCTGATCGGCGCTGTACCCAATCTATCCCAGGATTTTTACCGCTTCATCTGGGATGGCCGATTGTTGTTACAGGGTTACAACCCCTATTTGCATTTACCCAATGAACTTATCCATACCAGTGGTTTTCTGATGCCTGAAGCCCAAATCCTTCACGAAGGGATGGGTACACTCAGTGCAGGCCATTACAGCAATTATCCCCCCATCAACCAGTTCTTTTTTGCTCTTGCAGCACTGTTGGCCGGGAAAAGCATCATGAGCAGTGTAATGGTATTCAAAATCATCATCATTGGAGCGGATGTGGGGACTTACCTTCTTGGAAAGAAAATCTTGCAGCATTTTAATCTGCCTAAAATCAACCTTTTTTACTACTTTTTGAACCCGCTGGTCATCATTGAACTCAGTGGAAATCTACATTTTGAAGGCGTGATGATTTTCTTTTTGTTGCTGTCGTTTTACTGGATGGTCAAACAAAAGCAGTCCCTTTCCGCCATCAGCATGGCTTTTTCCATTGCAGTCAAACTGGTGCCTTTGATGCTACTCCCTATTTTGTGGCATTATTTCAGTCGGGAGAAAATAATCCGATTTTATGCCCTAATTGGAATCACTTTAATGCTGCTGTTTTTACCTTTTTTGTCCGGTGCTTTTCTTTTAAATTATGCCAATACCATTGCGTTGTGGTTTGTCAATTTTGAGTTCAACGCCAGTATCTATTACCTTTTGAGAGGGCTCGGTTATGTACTCACCGGGTACAATCTCATCCCGGTCATTGGGCGGATTACTCCTTTCGTGGTCATGTGGATGATCCTGCGTTTTTCCCAATCCAAGGACAACCTCAGCCTTGAGGTTGTATTCAAGAACATGTTGCTGGTGCTTTCCCTTTATTTCTTTATGTCCACCACGGTTCATCCCTGGTATGTCATTACGCCTCTGGTGCTGAGTATTTTTACACCTTTTCGATTTGTACTTATTTGGAGTTTAAGTGTGATGCTGAGCTATTCGGCCTATGGCAATGTGGCTTTCAAAGAAAACTACTGGCTTTTGGGGGTGGAATATGGGGTGGTGTTTTTGGCGTTTTATAGGGAGTTGGCAAAAAACGAACTATTGTCGGTAATAAAGTGAAGCAATTTCAAAAACATTTAAGTATTTGCTTAAATAACTAAATAATGATACCTTGTGGTCGTTATATAGCCATTCCTTTAACATGGCTCTTGAAAGATTCAGTCTTAACCAGGTATTTTATGGAAAACAATCAATCTTGCATTAGAATACTTGCCGACAAAGTTCAGATAGAAAATTGCCGAAAAGTGCTTGATTCCAATGATAAGGCATTCAATCAATTGAGCAGTTTATTGGCCCTAGCCGGGAATGAAGTAAGGTTGAAGATTTTATTCCTATTGGAAGAAGAAAACGAACTCTGTCCATGTGATCTTTCGGACATTCTCAAGATGAGTATTCCTGCCATTTCGCAGCACTTGAGAAAACTCAAGGATGGAAACGTCATTGAAGCCAGAAGGCAAGGGCAAACCATTTTCTATTCACTCAAGGTCGAACAACTCGGCTTGCTCAGGCCATTTTTTAAACACATCGTTCATCATTCAAAAAAAGTAACAACATGAACAAGAAAAACAACTCACTCGTTGGAGCAGGAGTGCTTTCGGCCATCGCAGCTTCACTTTGCTGCATCACCCCTGTATTGGCCTTTATTTCCGGGGCATCGGGTATGGCTTCCACCTTTTCGTGGCTGGAACCAGCCAGACCTTATCTCATCGGAATTACGGTTTTGGTCTTGGGCTTTGCCTGGTATCAGAAGCTCAAACCACGAACAGCCGAAGAAATTCAATGCGCTTGTGAAGAAGATGAAAAGCCCAGTTTTTGGCAAACCAAGAAGTTCCTGGGTATTGTAACAGTGTTTTCGGCCTTGATGCTGGCATTTCCACAATACGCACCTATTTTCTACCCTTCTAATGACAAAAAGGAAGTGCTCATCGTCGATGCCTCGGATATTCAAGCGGTTACTTTTGATGTAAAAGGGATGACCTGCAATGCTTGTGCTTCCCACGTTGAAAATGACGTAAATAAACTATCAGGTATCCTTAAAATAGAAGCGAGTTACGAGGAAGCAGTCGCCAAAGTAAAGTTTGATCAATCCAAAGTGAGTTTGTCTCAAATCGAAGAAGCCATCAATGGCACAGGGTATGAAGTGGTAGGCAAGAAGTAGTATTTTTTTGCTTGCTTTATTTAAGAATTTAATTAAATAATTACACAATTGACTTTATGAACGGAGAAATTGCTAAAAATGCAACTGGTGGCATCGGTCAATTTGACCTGATCATAATTGGTGGTGGTTCGGCGGCATTTTCGGCAGCCATCAAAGCCGAAAGTTTGGGCTTGAGTACCTTGATGGTCAATGAAGGATTGGACTTTGGCGGGACTTGTGTAAATGTAGGTTGTGTTCCTTCTAAAAACCTAATTCGCGCAGGGGAAGCGGCATTTCACGCTACCCATTCCAACTTCGCTGGCATCAAACCCAAAGGTGTAGACATAGATTTCGCACAGGTGATCAAAGACAAAAAAAGGCTGGTTGCCACCCTGCAAGAGAAGAAATACATGGACGTGGTGAGCGATTTTAAAAACCTGACATTGCTGAAGGGTTGGGCGACTTTCAAAGATGAAAAAACGATTGTGGTGGAAGAGAAAGAATACAAAGCCCTCAAATTTTTGATTGCCACTGGAGCCACTACGAACATCCCTAGCATTGAAGGTTTGAATCAAATCGACTATCTAACCAATGTTTCCCTTTTTGATTTGGAAGAGAAACCCGAAAGTTTAACGATTATGGGTGCCGGTTACATTGGTTTAGAAATCGCAACGGCATACCATCGATTGGGTGTAAAAGTGCGTATCATCGAATTTACCGACCGAGTTTTAAGAACCCAAACACCCGACGTCAGTGAAGCATTGGAAGCCCAAATGCGCAAAGAAGGAATTGAGATTTTACCCAACTTCCGAGCCGTAAAATTTGATAAAAACGGAGACGAAACCATTATACATTGTAAATGCCCAGATGGTACGTTTACCCAAATTGTGGAAAAAGGCAAAGTGGTGATTGCCACAGGCACAAAACCCAATACAGGTAAATTAGGTTTGGAAACCATAGCCTTAGCACTCACTAAAAGCGGACATATTGCAGTGAATGAAAAAATGGAAACCAACTTGCCACACATTTACGCAGTTGGAGATGTAACCAACACTCCTGCCTTTGTGTACACGGCAGCTGTTGAAGGGAAAATTGCAGTAGAAAACGCATTTACCATGGCAACAAACGAAGTCGATTATACAGCTTTGCCTTGGGTGGTTTTTACCGACCCACAAGTAGCAGGTGCAGGGTTGGACGAAATACAGGCAAAAGCAAAAGGCATTCCGTTTGAAGTTTCCAAATTGGAGCTCAAGGAGGTACCGAGAGCAATTGCTGCAAATGACACAAGAGGGTTTATCAAACTCATTCGCAACACCGAAACAGATAAAATCATTGGCGCAAGAGTAGTCGCCTCGGAAGGCGGAGAGCTAGTCCAACTATTGAGTATGGCCATCAAATACGGAATAACTGCTACTGCATTAGCGGAAGGATTTTACCCTTATTTGACCTTGAGTGAGGGGATCAAAATAGCAGCAATCGCATTTAGAAAAGAAATTTCCAAGCTGAGTTGTTGCAGCAGTTAATTGGTTGATCTACAATCATACTTGTGTCAGGTGTGCCCGAAAAACCACTAGCAGTTCGACGGCACACCTGTCTACGGTTCGCTTATTCTTTTCTTCTGGTTCTAAGCCTTTGTTGTACCCACAGTCCAACTTTTTTCCCTTGCGCCACCCCTAAATCCAGGGCAGGACGATAATGAATTCCACCATATAGGCGGCTGATGCTCACTTCATCTGAGGCATTAAAAAAAGAGGTGAATTGACGTGCGGTTCGACCATACTCTACATTCGTTGTATCGCGAAAAGCAAAATTATCCCCGTATACAAAAGTTAAACCTTCCGCCGCCGACCTTGAGATTACACTATGCCCGCTGGTATGTTCAGGAAAAGCAGGTGCCTGTAGAAATGGTCGCCAATCCTCATTGATAAACTTGTTGATGTATGTTTCGGGGCGTACCCAGTTGTAAGTGTATTTGGCATGCCAGCAACTGATGAACCCTTCAAAAAGTCCAATGGAGGTGTACAGATAAGCCTCTGCACTTTTGACATAGTTGGCTTTTTTTATGCGTGAAGCCAGCATCGCAATATTCATCCAATGGCCACCTGGTGTTACCTTTTTATCGGCAAACATCACATGTCCAGCATGATGCGATACAAAGGGATTGTCGTCCCAAAAATAGGCAATCTCTTCCCGTTCAGCCTGATCGCTAGTCTCCAAAGCGGAATACACCTCCAATGCAACTTTGTGAAAAGCGCTGTTTTTACTTGTATCATACTTTGGTGGTGGTGGCGGGAAAAATTGACCTGCCGAATCCAGGGTAAAGGGTCTGATTTTGCTCCAGTGTGGCTCGGCGGCATCATTATAATCAGGAGGAGTAGGTTGCCAGCGTGTAGGATCACTTTCATCCACCATAAACTTGGGAAAAGTGCGCGTCTCTTTGTAATTATCCTTTTTACTGTGTTCAATAATCTCCGCTGCTACAGCCGTACCATAGGCAATAGAGCGATCAAAAACAGATTTAGGGATACCTGATTTTTTCTTCCATTCGGAATAAAGTTTTTCTCTAAAATCATCCAACATATCTTCTGAAAAAGTCAGGGCTTTGCCAACGCTTAAAAAAGCCTGTACCCCAGCCAAAGGAAAGCAATACTCCTGTCCAGCCTCGGGTTGTGGCAAGGAGCTTAACCAGCGCACCTGACCAGCCAAAGACAATGTAGTAGAATCGGTGTGCCTTCCTGCTTCATACCCAGCCAGACTGGAATAGGCATAGATTCGACTGGCCACTGGAGGTGAAAAAATATCATGAATGATTATTTCATTCAAGGCATACACCGAACGATGCAGGTATTCCGGGTTTTCGGCCTCCTCAATGTTGTATTCTTTTTGACAGGCAAAAAGGCCAAGGAGGAGCACAAATGAAATCAGGCTAAGTTTCATACAATGACCTATTTTATCAGGCTTTAAAGCGCTAAATGTAAAATTAAGGTGGTGATATTAAAAGATGACATTTGTCAGTGTTCGTTATTTTTTTCGGGATCGAACGATAAACGGACAAATAGTATTAAGCGATTACATCTATCTGCCCGGGTTCTACAAATCTCGACTCCAGCGTGGCCACCTCAAAAAACTGCTTAAAAAACTCATCACACCACAAGCAGATATTTTGCAGTTCCTCGGTGCGTTGTTCGGCGTATTCCCGGCTAATGCCAATAGACTCACCCATTCCCAAGGGGTCGCCTGCATTGATTTTTTGAAATACCGGACTTTGGGCAACACGTTCCAATACCTGAGCCACCTTTTCTTTGCGTGCATCCCCCATGGCCTTGTAGGTGCCCGGGCAGCAAGGATTGATGCGCCAAAGTTGGATGGAAATTTCTTGAGGGATTCCTTCAGCCCCAGTCAAAAAGCCAATACCACCAGAAAGGATGTTGCAAAAATTGTGTTTGGGGTTGCGCAACCAGATGTTCTTTTCCATCGAGCGACCTCGCGCCCAGTTGCCTCCCAACCACAAATCCTCACTAGCGCCCCAGTAGCCCCACGACAAGCGAAAATTTTGTACCAGGTAGTTGTCCTTTTCAATCAGCGGTTGGTGTTCAGTTCCATCTACCCCACGAGAGTCAAAAAGTTCGGCAAGTTCTATTAATCTGCTGCCTGAATGTTTATGATAACGATCGATGCTGGCAATATCGAAGCGGGTTACCCCCTTTTCAATCAGGATATCCAGGATCTCACCAGTGAGCAAATCCCCATTGGTTTGCAACATGATTTGGGTTTTTCCCTGGAATTTTTCCTGAAGCCGATCCAAAATGACGTACAATAACTTTTTATCCGCCAGAGGCTCGCCACCCGACAAAATAAGTCGATCCACTTGATCCGGTAGGTTCTCAATGATTTGTATACATTCCTCTTCAGAGATTCGAGCACCTTGCGGACCAGAGGAGTTGTAACAATGGTCGCATTTATCATTACAAAGCTGCGTAAAGACCCAATAAATCGATTCGCAGTGATTAAAGTTAAGTTTGTCTTGCATGATTAAAGTTTTTTCCAAAATTCAATTTCAGCACTCATTCCCGTGCGTACATCCGCCGCAAACGCAGCATAATCAGGAAACAAGTCCAGTTTTCCCCTTTCCATGTAACCCAATCGATCCCCCATTTTGAGGGCTTCTTTCAAGTCATGAGTGACAAATAAAGAAGTTATTCCATGTTCTGCGGTCAGCCGTTTAAAAAGCGCTTGCATATTTGAGCGCGTTTCCGGATCCAGGCTGGCGAATGGTTCATCCAACAACAAAAGCATGGGTTGAACGATCAAAGCTCGGCCAAAAGCGACTCGTTGCTTCTGGCCGCCAGATAACTCGTGTGGCATTTTGTGCGGGTGTTCCGCCAACTCAAGGTCCTCCAACATTTGGGCTGTTCGACGATCAATTTCGGGGGGTGCCAATTTGCGCAAGCGCAGCCCAAAAGCGATATTTTCAAAAACAGAATAGTGTGGAAACAACAAAGGTTCCTGATACAAATACACGGCACTGCGCTGTTGAGGTTTGAGTAAATTGATGTCTTGCCCTTGCACATAAATTTGCCCAGCCGCTGGGGTGAGTCCGGCAATAGCCTTTAACAAAGTTGTTTTCCCACAACCCGATTTGCCTAAAATAGCCAAAGTTTGGTTGACCTCAAGCTCCAAGGACACCCCACACAACACCGACTCACCTTGGTAAGACTTGAACATATTTTTTACAGCTAAAAACATACTCACACTTTTTTAAACACAAATTGGTGATTGAACCACAACAAGACCAAAGGTGGAAAGGACAACAAACAAGCCGCGATGGCCGCTACATGGATATTGGCTTCCCCAATGTATTGATACACCATAATGCTCAAGGTTTTGACCTGTCCTAAGCCAATCACGGAGGTAAGTCCATAATCGAACCAGGAAATCAGAAAAACCTGAAAAAAGCAAATCAGCAAGGTATGTTTAGAAATCGGCAGCAGTATTTTCCAGAACACCACTGTGGTAGAACTGCCCAAAGTGCGGGCCAAAGCTTCCATTTCGCGGAGTTGCTGGTCAAAATGATTAAAGAAAAACAAAACCGCAAAAGGGTAAGTCAAAATGAATTGAGCGATCAAAACACCTCCAAGTGTTCCAGTTAAATCAAGTACGTTGAACATAAAACTGAGGCAATAAGCATAAATAACCGGTGAAAACGCATAAGGAAAATAAGCCAGGGTGATCCATAGCTTCCGAGAGGAATGTATAGACAAAACGTGGCTACTCAAAAAACCTGCGGTGGTACTCAAACAGCCAACGACACCTGCTACAAGAGCGGAAGTTGCCAAACTGGAAAGCCAATCTACTCCCGTGCGGCTCAGGCTGGCCCAATGAATCAGACTCAGGTTTTGACTCGGAAACACCTCTGGAAAACGCCAGCTACTGGCCACAGACAGTAAAACCAGGTACCCAAAAGGTAGGATAAAAAGCGCGAATAATACAGCAAGGATAACTTTTTTCATTGCTCAGCCTTTGATACAGCTGCTTTATTCCAAAACCATCCTACTAAAAGTAAAATGAATAAAGTATAAAGCACTGTGCTGCTGTAAGCGATTGGAAGATCCGACAGGTTAAATTTTTTAAACTTTTGGCTGACGTAAACAGACCACATCATGGGCGACTGCCGTCCCAACAAGAGTGGCACTTCGTAGGCTCCAAATAAGAATACAAAGTACAAGAGCGCAGTAGGGGTGATTCGGCGCAACAATGCGGGCAATTGTACACGAAAAATAATATCCTTTGATGAAGCCCCTAAGGTAGCTGCCACTTGAGAAAGTGAGCTCAAGTTTTCAGCCTGATAAAAGCGAAGCAACAACAGGGTAAAGATTGGAAAGGTGAGCAAAGTAAGGGTGAAAATGACGCCAAAATAATGGGCATCGTTGATCAACTCGGGGAAGTCCTGTGACTTTTCGAACAAACCCAAGTGAATCGCCCAACGGGCTAACATTCCAGTATTGCCTAACCATTGAAACGACAAAAAAGCCGCGACTAATGAGGATAAGGCTAAAGGCAAATGCAACAAAAAATAATTTACCCTTTGCTCCAACTCCCTTTGTAAGCTTAATAAAAGCGTTAAAGACAAGCCTAAGGACAAAAGCAAAGTAAACAAAGCAACGCCCATACTCAAAGCCAACGCACTCCAAAACCCCTGATCCTCGAATAAGGCAGCCCAATGATTGAATGTAAAGCCTGTAGAGAGGGCACCAATCACCCCAAACGAATACAAGCCAGCATACACGAAACCGCTGGCCAATGGTGCTACCGCAAAGCTTAGAAAAAACAGTACTGTAAGATTACGTTTTAACATTGCACCGATTTTAAGCCTACCTAAACAGTAATTTACTGCTCAATCACTTTTTTTCTAAAATCTTCATACAACCTAACCATGTATTCTGGAGCTGGTTCTTTAAGGGCAAAAGGTTGGATTGTAGCACGCATGGTCGAGTTTTTGCGCTTAGAAACCTCCAAAAACTGAGCTTGGAATTCAGCAGGCAGTTTATCCATGGCCAAAACACTCCCATCACCCCATACTTTAGGATTGAGTTTGCGCAACTGGGCTTCCGGGCTGATCAGGAAATTAATGACGGTCATGGCACCTGCCTTATTCGCAGCCTGTGCAGGAATGCCCAAGAAATGGGAGTTTTGGATGGTGCCACTTTTCAAGACAAAAGATTTGGCCGTAGTTGGAAAAATATTTTGCTGAATTTTATTGTCGACCTCACTATCATTATTGCTCATGGTGAGGTCCAGTTCCTGGTTGACAAACATGGTATGCATGGCGGCCACGCTTTCTGGAAAGGTTTCACCCTTGCGCCAAAAGTAGCGTTTATTCCGATTGATAAACTCCCACAATTTAGCCGACAGCATTGCATATTTTTTTTGGTCAAAGGGCCCGTCCAGCGCATTCCCCCCACCAGCAAGTGCAATCATCCAGGATTTCAGAAGCGTCATTCCTGTGAATTCATAAGGGATCGTGAACTTTCCGGGGTTTTTACGCCACCATTTTTCCAATTCATCCATGGTTAGCGGAGGATTGGGTGTACGCAAGGAATCACAAATTAGCGCCAATTGAACATTGCCCCAGGGACATTCATAACCATCTACCGGTTGCTGAAAATCGATACCAATAAAGGGGTTTTGAAAATCTATGTACTGTGCATTAGGCAAGCGAGCGGTAAAAGGGCCAAACAAAGCTTGGATTTGGCGCAGTTGAAAGAACGTTTCGCCATTGATCCAGCACAAGTCCAGGTTACTGTTTTTTTTACCTGCTTCTATTTCGGAGAGCAAAACTTTGACAATTTCGGTGCCCTGTCCAGGAGCAATCTGTAAATCAATGTTAAAGCGGCTTTTTACTTCAGGCACTACCCAGTCTGACATATATTGATTGATAAGTGGGTCTCCTTGCCACATCATCATGTGTACCGTGGTATTTTGGGCCTTACTCGTGATGGTTTCAAAAGGTAAATCAAGCAAGTCTGTTTCGATTCCCGTTTTACTGGGATGATTACAGCCATTCAGCACCATCATCAAAAGCCCTAAGGTCATTAGTCTATTGCTCCAAATCATCAGTTCAAAAAGTTAGCCAGAAAATCATACGCGTCCATACAAAGTTACTGTGTTTTGGTAAGCTTCATGCATCCTCTGGTTTCTCATCCCCTTACTTCATACTGAAACCTAAAACCTAAAACAGCATAAAGTCCTTTTGCACAAAACCTACCTCGACACAGCTCAGAAAAAGTACCCGAAAATTTTAGTGTTCTATTGATGGTCAAAAAGCGTATAGTACTGAAAACTGAAATTGACGCGGAGGAGCGGCATTTTTCTCTACGATGCCGCTGGCAATGGCTCCGATTTGAATTTGGTTGCTTTGCGTTGCATTGTTTGAGTAGCCACTCAGATTCACGGTATTGAATAGGTTGAATACATCGGCACGAATCGTTAGCCCGGTTGCCACAAAAGTATAAGCGGTGGAAAGGTCAATGGTTTTGCTCCAGGGCAAGCGATCGCTGTTGCGCGATTCACCAGGGTGGCGGTCGCTGTTGCCCGTATACGCATCGGCAAAGGAACGCCCATCACCATTCAGATCGGTAGTACCGTACTTCAATGCATCCGGAATTCGGTTGATGGGCTGCCCACTTTGCAGCAGGGCAGCCAAGGTGATGCCCCATTGTTTAAGCGGATAAAAAGAACCAATGGCATTGATGACATGCGTCCGATCGTTGATACTTGGGCCCCATTCTGCCTCAAAGTTGTTGTTGTCTTGAGCTCTGAAATTGATGTCTTCCGTATTGTTGCGCAAACGTGAAAGGGTGTAGATCAAACGCCAGGCGTATTTGTCCTCGGCCCTTTCTTTTTGTACATTAAAAGACACCCCGATGTACTTTGCCTCACCCTCCGTTTCAGAGACGACAATGCTTCGGGCCACACCCGTTAATACTTCATTGTTGATGACAGCCGAGGCATTGCTGATGGGGATGGGTCGGCTGAGGTCGGCTGCTGATGATGAACGTACTACTACGGTATTGGGGTCATTGAGTGGATAAGCAGCAGGAGCATTGATATCGCGTAGCCGGAACAACTTATTCGATTTATTGTAAACCACATCAGCATAAAACAGCATTTTTTTACCCAGTTGACGTTGGTATCCCAAGGAGAACTGGTGCGTAAGCGGATTTTGGTACCCATTGGGATTCAGAATCCGGCGTTCATTGCTAAATGCACCTTCCCTTTGTGCTTGTAAGGTAGCGTAAGATGGTCCATTCAAATAAGTTACATTTTGTACTGAAGCACCTGCATTGCCATCGAACGTAATGTTGTCAAGATTGGTGCTGGCAGGTAAGCGCCCCAGGCCAATGAGTGCTTGCAATTGTTTACGGTAGTCACTTGACGTTGTATTTTGCTGTAATGCATCAGAGTAAACGGCGTAGAGAATTTTATCGTAAAAAATACCGTAGCCTCCTCGCAAACTGCTCTCACTATTGATTTTGTAATTCAGGCTAAAGCGAGGAGCCAGGTTGTTTAGGTCCATCTTTTCACCTCCTCCTTTAGACAAATTGTCGACATCGTAACGAAAACCGAGTGTCATATTCAAACGAGTTGACACATTAAAAACATCTTCGGCGTAGATAGAAAAAATATTCTGGCGGGTTCCAAATGAAGCAGGGCGAAGTTCTACATTGTAATTTAGCACCTCTACATCGTTGGGGATATCCCGAATGTCCAGGCCTGCCCCTAGATTGCGACCACGCAAGGATTCCAACTGAGTAGCATTGAGTTTGACGGTATAGTTCCCATTGACATTTCCTCCCCCCAACAATCCATGTTGGGCGCTGATCAATTCAATACCCGTTTTAAAGGTATGGTGATCCCGGTAAAAAGTCAGTTTTTGCTGCACCTGGAAAGTATTCTCCGTAGCATCAAAAATATACCCCGGGTGACCCAGCACGGCCGCGGTTTGTTCCTGAGGATCAAGCACTACCACTTGTGGCGAATTTTGATCAAGTGCCCGGCCGTAATTCCAGCGGAAGCGGCTGTACTGGAGGTTGGACTCCGATTTGAAGTTCTTGCCCAGGTACGTATTTTGGGAGGCAAGCAAGATCGAATTTCGATCTTGAAAATTGGCTGCCGAAGGAAACTGAGTTCCACCACTTAAGCCGCCGCCTTGTCGGGCAATGTTGACGATCCCGATATTCGCACGTACCGTTGAGCGAAAGTTCCGCGACCAATTGTGGTCGATTTTCCCGCTGAGGTAAGAAAAATTATTTTCACCACGGATGGTCTCATTGATATTGAGCGCAGGCGACTGGAGTAGGTTGTCCTTGATGTCACGAGTGTATTCGGCATTGACATAATAAAAGGTCTTATCCTTCTTGATTGCGCCTCCAAACCCTACCCCGGCCTGATAACGTTGAAATCCATCTTTCACCTGGTTGCCAGAAAGGTCGCGCTGGATATACGCAGATTCAGCATCCAAAACAGCTCCCTGGCGCGTTACAAAAAAAGCTTCACCCGCAAAATCGTTGGATCCACTGCGGGAAGTAATGTTGATGATCCCGTTGCCAGTCAAACCATATTCAGTCGAAAAATTGTTGCTTAAAACATTGATATTTTTGGCAAAACCAACAGGTATATTGAATTTCATCCCACCCAAGAAGCGTTCATTGTTGTCCATTCCATCGATCAAATAATTGGTGAACAAAGGATTAGACCCATTGATGCTAACATTTGGCGCTTCAGGATAAAACCCGGTTGCCTGGACTACATTTGGCAATCGATACAAAATGCGGGTAATGTCGCGTCCTTCGAGGGGAAGACTTTCAATCTCTTTTTGTTTTAGCTCCGATGAAACTTCAGCGTTCTGGACATTGATTCGGGAAGATCCTACCACAACTTCTGATAACAGTTGCGTTTCTCCGAAGCCGAATACCACCATTTGGATGCCGGTGTTGGTGTTTGAACGCAATACAATGCCTTCTTTTTTGGCAGATTCATAACGGTCATCTTCCATTACTTCCACCGTATATTCTCCAGCCAAAGCCAATCCAGTGAACCTGACTCGTCCTTGTACATTGGTGTTTTTTCGTTCGGAGAATCCAATAGATGGATTGCGCAACTCCACCAGTATCGAATCGATGGGTTTTCCCGTGCGATAGGCTGAAACAAAAACATCAAGGTCGACTTGAGCTTGTAGCACCTTTGAAATGGCCAAAAAGAAAATTAGAAAAAACAGCTTTGTAGCAATCTTCATGCGAAAAACTTTATAAGGCTTGCAAAATTCATTTGGATGCAGAGTCGCTCCACTTGCTTAAACCTGACAGAAATAGGGCAGCTTTTTTTCAAAAAAATGGAGAGCTGTCCTTAAATCGACAATCCTTTTATTTAAATGAATATCAATCAATTAAGCTTATAAATTTGCTGCAACAACCAATCAAATCAAACATGAATTTGGGTAAAATACTTTGTTTATTGCTTTTTCCCGGAGTTGTCCATGCTCAAACTTGCTGCTCTGGTGGGGTACCGATGTCTTCAAATATTGGGTTTTCAACTGGCGAGTATCAGCAATTACAATACGGGCTCAGCTATGATTACAATCGAATCACCCGCCTCTACAACGAAAAAGTAATGCTAGCCGACAACAATCGCATGCGGAGCACCCAATCCTATATATTGAGGGCGGCTTACCAGTGGCATCGTCGTTTTGCAAGCGAGCTATTTATCCCGATCATTCGCCAAGCCCGGAACATCCAAACCCTGAACAATGGCAATGATCAGGAAATCAGTCTGGGTCTGGGCGATCCAGCAGTGTTGGTAGCTTATGATGTGTTCAACAAACCGAAGTTGAATTGGACATTAGGCTTAGGCGTTCGTTTACCCTTAGGCAGTTTTTCACAAACAAACAATCAAGGCTTACTGCTAATCAATGATATGCAGCCTGGTTCTGGTGCCTTTGACTTAATCCTTAGAAGTGCCCTGAACTTTCCCATTCCAAACCACCCTGAATCCATCCTTTTTTTCAACGTTATTCATACCCAAAGGGGTCAAAACACCCGCTATTTGGGAAGCCAAACCTATCAATTTGGCCAGGAGTTACAATTGATCACAGGGTATAGTCGAAATGTCTATGCATTGAAACAAATCTGGCCATTAGCCCTTGGTCTTCGCTATCGTCATGCAGGACCAGATCAACTCAATCGAAGCAAACTGTCCAATACCGGAGGAGATTGGTTGTTTGCCAGATTGAGTCTGGGCTATTCCTTTGACCCGGAGACTCAATTACAAGTGGGACTGGAATCACCCTTTTATTCACACGTAAAAGGGGTACAGTTGTCACCTGATTATATTTTCAATATCAGCCTTTTAGGTAAAATAAAATTCAAGAAAGATGAATTCTAAACTGAATTTAGGATCGATGCTGTCCTTGCTCGCCTTAATGAGTATTTGCTGGGCATGTACCCCAAAATCCGATGGTGTAATTACTCCACCACCACCAACCAATAGCAACCCGGATTGGTTGGTTCCCAAAAATCAGGTTTTTGACGGTGGCCCAGGCAGGGATGGTATTCCCTCAATTGATGAACCCCTTTTCACCCGCAAGCCAGATAGTTTAGGTTTTATTGAAGATTTTGATTTGGTTCTGATTTTGAAAATAGGTGAGGAGGTACGTGCTTATCCCCACCCGGTACTGGACTGGCATGAGATTGTGAATGACGATATAGACACGCTAAGTTTAGCCATCAATTACTGCCCATTGACCGGAACTGGCATTGGCTGGAATCGTAAAATTAATGGTCAAAAAACCAGTTTTGGGGTATCTGGCCTATTGTATAATTCCAACTTAATGCCATATGATCGGAATTCTGAGAGCATTTGGTCGCAGTTGAAACTACAATGTGTAAATGGGTCGCTGATCGGGCGAAGCCCTCAAACCATATCCCTCATTGAAACGACAGTGTTCACCTGGAGAAAAATGTACCCTGGTTCAAAGATTTTAGTTGGAGGAAAAGGTAGAGTACGGCCTTACGGTACATACCCTTATGGTGATTTTAAAGTCAACCAAAACCGATTGCTCTTTCCAGTGGATCATTCCGACGATGAACGATTCCCTAAAAAGGAACGATTATTGAGCATCATTCATCAACAAGATGTTAAAGGCGTTCCCTTTACTTTCTTTCCCAAAAATGGCATTGGATTGACCCTGCGCACCGTGGGTGGTGAACCCGTAGTTGTGATTGGGAGTAAAGAATACAACTTCATGTGTGCCTATTTTTCGAAGAATAAAAGTTTCGAAGCCGTGCAAAATCGCTTGCCGATTGTGATGAAAGATGCCAGCAACAATTTTTACGACATTTTTGGCCAAGTTGTGGAAGGACCAGAAAAGGGGGCTCAATTAAAATCGCCTACGTTTATGATGGGATACTGGTTTGCCTGGGCTGCATTTTATCCTGATTTGGATTTGTAGCAACTATACCCCGAACGGAAATATAGTCTTGATCTTAAGCAAAATGAGAACAAACCTCTTCCGAACTAGCATTAGATTGAGGCTATTGAGCCTTCCTTTTTCAGTTGTCCCATAATCTACCTTATGTTAAATAGAGTTGTTTTCACCCCTCTCCCATCATTTTTTTCATACATCCAAAAAACAAAAATCTAATTCAATTAGTAAAATTAAACACAAATACTTTTAAATTTCCCGCCCAATACAACATACTATGCAAAACCGAGGCTCTGCCCCCTTCAGTGGCCTCATAAAGAAAACAACCAATGAGCAACACCAAAAGTGAGGCGGACACACGTGTGCCCGTCATTGAAATCAGCCAGATTCAGACCCATCTGCCCTATTTCCAGTCGGTACCAGCGGGCTTCCCCTCCCCTGCCGACGACTATGTAGAAGAACAGCTCAATCTCGACAAGTACCTCATCAAGAACCCCGCAGCCACCTTCTTCGTGCGCGTGTCCGGTGACTCGATGACTGGAGCCGGCATTTACCCCGAAGACATTCTGATTGTAGACCGATCCTTGCAGGCCAAGAGCAATGATGTGGTGATTGCCCTACTGGAGGGTGAATTCACCGTTAAACGACTGGTATACGAGCAGGGGCATTACTGGCTCAAACCCGAGCATGCCAGCTTCAAGCCCATCCAGGTTTTAGCCGAGAGCGATTTTCAGGTGTGGGGCGTGGTTACGAATGTTATTCATAAACCGTATGTTCTAAAATGACGAATGATTCGAATGACGTGACGAATAAGGCGCTCGTCTGGGATTTGAGTTTCATCCTCTCTTGACTTATGCTGCTAATGAAGATTCAATTGGGGTACGAATGACGAATTTGGAGGCAGCCCGTTATTCGTCACTCATCATTCGAAAAATTCGTCATTCCCATGTCTTATCTCCTCGCCGATTGTAACAATTTCTACGCCAGCTGTGAGCGGGTCTTCAACCCCAAGCTCCGGGGGCGGCCCATTGTGGTATTGTCCAACAACGACGGTTGTGTGGTAGCGCGCAGCAACGAAGCCAAGGCGCTGGGCATCCCGATGGGGGAACCATTTTTCAAGATCAGGGCCTTGGTCAAAGCGCAGCAGGTGGAGGTTTTTTCCAGCAATTACACCCTCTATGCCGATATGTCGGCCCGGGTGATGAGCATCCTGCAAGCCCACTGCGCGGAAACGGAAGTGTACTCCATCGATGAAGCCTTTCTTCAGCCCAATCGCTACGGTGCCACGGTAGCGGATAACCTGGACTTTGCCCTTGGGCTGCGCGAAACCGTGCTACAATGTACCGGCATTCCCATTTCCGTGGGGCTCGCCGACACCAAAACCCTGGCCAAGTTGGCCAATCACCTGGCAAAGAAACGCAGTCTGAATGGCACCTACCACCTGGAAGCCAGCAGCCCGGAGCTTGCGGATCTCGGCATCGAGGAGCTCTGGGGCGTGGGGGCAGCCTACCAGCGGCGACTGGCCGCAGTGCGCGTCAAAACCGTAGCCGACCTGGCCCGGGTATCTGAGGTTTGGATGCAGAAGGAATTTGGGGTGGTGGGCTTGCGGCTGCTCAAGGAAGTGCGGGGTGAGGCTTGTTACGGGCTGGAAGCTCCAGTGGAAAGTCGGAAGTCGATGATTGTATCCCGATCCTTTGCGCAGGATGTGCTGGAGCTGTCTGTGCTAAGCGAGGCGGTGGCGAGGCATGCTACGCGCTTGGGGGAAAAATTGCGGCGCTATGGGCAACAGACGGAGGCAATCACGGTCTTTGTATGGGCCAATCGTTTCAAGCCGCAGGAGAATATGCCCTTGCAATGTAGTGCCTTGAGTGTGGAGTTGCCGCTAGCCAGTAGCAATACGAATGAGTTGATTCACTGGGCGTGGCTACTGGTGCGCAAGTTGTATCAAGCGGGGGTGCGGTACAAAAAGGCGGGGATCATGGCCACGGCGCTGCGGCCGCAGACTAGTGTACAAATGAATCTGTTTGTGGACGAAGGGGCTTCGTTGCGCTCGGCGCAGTTGATGCAAGCGCTGGACGGGATCAATCGGAAAATGGGGCGCAATACGGTGTATTTCGCGGCTTGTGGGAATAAGCCGGAATGGGGCCCGAAGGGGGAGAGAAGGTCGGGGAGGTTTACGACGAGGTGGGGGGAGTTGATGAGGGTAAAATAGGGTGTGGGTTCGAGTGTGATCGTGTGGGTGTGTGGGAGCGTTGCCCTGGGAACTTAGCGACGTGGAACCCTCCCACTCCCAAAGACGTTCAATACAAAAGACCGCAATCTATGTCTATATTGTTCTTAGATTGGGGCTTGGAAGAATCACGATCAAAAAATCCAGAAAAACACCAAAACACCAGATAAATGCAACCCATAGACCCTACCATTAACCCTAGTCAAGGCATGTTCAGCTTCGACATCCTCCTCAACCTTTCCAAAATCGGCTACCATCCCGAGATAGTGGATTATTTGGAAAGCCTGCTCATTAATTTAGCTGACGCACAGCAGATCATCACATCGGATTGCACCCTTGCCCAGGCCGACCATACCATCCGGGTAGCAGTTACCTGTCCAGAACTGGATGCGCTGGATGTTAAAAACTGCACGTTGTACGGCAAACGCACGATAGAGAGAATAGAGGCCGCCTTACAAAGCCCCATCCAATTTATCCCGACAGGTATTGACCCGCGCTACGAACCCTATATCGGGCAAAAAAAACCTACTGTATACATCCTACAGGGCAATGGCATTTTTCCATTGCTCAATGGGGACACCAACAGCTTTATTCCCATTTACAAAATCCCCTTTACCTATCACGATGAGGCCTGTTACAATGATGTCCGGTTCTGGAACAACAATTACGAACGCCTTTACGGGATTTGGTTCAACGGCATACACGAAAAATTTGCCCAGCGGCAAATGCAAGATCCCCATTCCGCCCTCTCGATAGAAGGCCGAGCCGTTTGCCAAAGGATCGAAACCCTTACTGGCGTACCCACCTATTATTTTTTGTTCAACTACCGCCGCCGCAGCCGAACTCAAGAACGCGCCTGGAAATGCCCCTTGTGTGGAAAAGACTGGTTGCTTGAAGGCGCAGAACCTAGGGATGAGATCGCTTTCCGTTGCGATGAGGACCGAATTGTTTCGAGATTCACGCTGAATTCTTAATTTAGAGCCGATGGAAAATTATACGAATAGCGAATGCGAGCTATTTTGAACGAAAAAGATATTTCAACCATTTTCAATGCTTGTCTGTATCCGCATCCATTGCAAGCCACGGTCATCCACTTCACCTTGTTCGATGTTTACCTGAAGTCGGGCATTCGCCAGCCCCATTTCGCTACAGGCGATCATGGCTTTTTCGCGGATCAGGTCCCACTGCGGATCGGAGAAAAGTCGGCCCTGATCGAGCCAAAAATCTACGTCCATTACTTTATTGCTTGGGAAAGCCCGGCCGAGTTCTTCCAACGCAACAACTTGTGCTTCCGTAAGCAAACCGTCCTCCAGCAACTGTACCCGATTGTCGGTAAAGTAGGTGTGATAATCAATCGCCATCTCGTCACCTACGTAGCCGCCACCCATGGCGTGGATTTGCTCTGCCGCAGGCAAGGAGAGTATGATGACGGTTTTTTGGAGTTCTTCAAAAGCGTAGTTTCGTTCCATACTGTTGTAAAGTTACAGCAAAATTGTAAACCCCTGGCTTACTTCTGTCGCCAGGGGTACAATTTGGCAATTGATGGATTGCTAAGATGAGGTGTCCAGGAATGGAGGGGAAGTAGTCGGGTGGTGGGGAAGGGATGAAAGAATGGGGCCCTGCTGGCTGGAGGGCTTTTTTTTTTAACCACCTTGGGTACCTAAGGGCATCTTAGGGCGAGTTAAGGAGGGAAAGAAGGGAAAGTGGACCTGCTGGCGCAGGGCTTTTTTTTTTGAACCGCCTTAGGCACCTAAGGGCATCTTAGAAAGAGAAACCATAGAAAATATGATACGCCTCTGGAGGCGCTGCAAGCGGCGATGGAACGGGATCTGTCCGCAGGGGTGTATGTAGCACACAAAGGGGAGAAAATTGAACGGGTTACTTCATACTTACTGTCGATCTTTGACCTAGTTGCTCTGAGCGTGGAGGAAAAACGGCTGTTGCAGCATTTTGCGGCTTTGCCAAAAGAATATATACAGTATGAATTGCTCAATCAACTTGTAACCATTGATCAGATTTATCAACAACCGCAAAAAAAGCAGCTTTTTTTGCGGAAAATAATTGAAAAAATCTTCCTGGGAACCGCAAAAAACGGAAAGAGCAGAAGATTTGAAGATGTTGTCTCAATCTTGCAAGACCTCAGTGATAAAGGTTGGCTACTGACGACAAACGAACCAGAGGCCTACAAAATACACCGGATTATTCAGGAAGTGGTGAAGCGGAAACTACCTCCCTCGGTGGTTGAGCTGAAAGAGTTGATCAGAAATGTAGCTGATTTACTACACGTTGACGACAGCAAAGACAACCCTGTTGATAAATTTCCTTTCATTCCTTTCGGGGAAGCAGTGTTGGAGCTTTTTCCAGATGCTATGGATCCGGAGATTAGCCGATTGCAAAATGAACTCGCCTTGGTACTTCAAGACCTTGGGGATTACGACAAAGCAAGAGCGTTTTTGGAAAAAGCCATACAAAGCGATGAGGCCAACTTTGGAGAACAATACCCCACAACCGCGGTCAGTTATTCCAACTTGGCAATGGTCCTTCGAGACCTTGGGGATTATACCAGTGCGAAGGAATTATTGGAAAAGGCACTACGCAGCGATGTAGCCAACTTTGGAGAAAACCACCCAAAAACCGCCGTCCAATATTCCAACTTAGCTCAAATCCTTCAAGACATTGGCGATGACGAAACAGCTAAGGACTTGTTGGAAAAGGCGCGGCAAATCAATGTAACCAATTTTGGAGAAAACCATCCAAATACTGCTGTCAATTATTCTAATTTGGCTCTAGCCCTTCAAAACCTTGGCGATGAAGCAGCAGCTAAAGAGCTATTGGAAAAGGCGCTGCGAATCAATGAAATCAACTTTGGAGAAAACCATCCAAATACCGCCGTTAATTATTCTAATTTGGCTACTATCTTTAAAAACTTGAAAGAGTACGAGGAAGCAAGGCAATTGTTGGAAAAGGCACTACGCATTGATGAGGCGCATTTTGGCGAGAACCACCCAAGGATGGCAATAACTTATTCAAATTTGGCAACTGTTCTTCAAGACTTGGAAGATTATACTGATGCGAAGAACATGTTAGAAAAGGCACTGCGTAGTAATGTGACCAACTTTGGAGAAGACCACCCCAACACTGCCGTCAGTTATACTAATTTGGCTATGGTACTTCTGGATCTGGAAGAATACGAAAAAGCAATGCTTCTGGCTATTAAAGCTTCCCGCATTTATACAGTACATCTTGGGGAGCAACATCCAGACACTAAAAGCATGAGAGAAAATTTAGTAGCTGTTGAAAAGAAAATGCTTGAAAACGGCTGGACGGAGGAGAACATAAACGAACTACTCAAAAGAGAGGAATGAATCTAGTATCTCCCAAAATTCAAAATAACCGACTTACGAAGGCCTATTGGTCTTATTACCCTTACGCCCTAACGAAATCAGGCGCCCCTAGATGCAGGGGCGCCTGGTTTGTGTTTGACCCTCAATCAAGGCGCCAAGCGCCATAGGTGTCGTAAAAGCAGGCTCCATCGTGATATCGAAACGATGGAAGGCTGCTTTTGCTTATACAGCCGACCGGGTTCACGCGCCAAATTATTGGTACCAAGCTCCTTAAAGCTCTGGTAACTGTTCGATACTGCGTTTGTTCGGCTCAGCGAACAACTTCCAACAGTATCAAGAGTGCATGCGCATTGGCAAACGTCATTGCACTCTTTGCCTCCATCGCCCAACCGCAATAAATTGCGGTTGCTGCCCTGGATAACTACGCTAACGCGTACACCGACTCTTTGTCGGCGCGCTTTGCCTTGCATCACCAAGTAGGTTTATGCTTTAGTTAGGGCAAAGCAACCACTCCTACGCGAGGAGTAGTGACCCCAGAAGATCGGAGGCTCCGATCATCTTTGGCGACCTGCCATTCCCCCACATCAGGAGGAAGTCGCAGCGCTTCGACTTCGTAGCAAGTCGAGGCTGGTTCGCTGTCTGCCAAGGGCAGACGCCGCCAATTATCTTTGGCAGCATTGGATTTATTCGCCTTCATGCGAATGAATTGGATAGCCTCACTTTCGTAGAAGAGTGAGGCTAGTCCGCTGGTTGCCAAGGATAAGCGGCGGTACCGCTTATCCTTGGCAGCATTGGATCTATTCGCATGAAGGCGAATGGATCGCGTAGCCCCATCTTCATAGAAGGTTGAGGCAAATTTGCTATTTCCCATGCTAAGATTTTTCGACATAATCCAATTTCTTCATCGGTAATGGATTTGCGCAGACATTAACCCTAAAGTAGCCGATCAATAAGGGTTAATGTTTATTTCAAGGAACATGGTATCCTCTAAAGGATTTTTCAAATTTAATTTATTACCATCAAAAAAGCAATTCAAATATGTGATTTTTAGAAAATTTTAACATCCTACTCCGTCATTATCAATTTGATCAATGTCCTGATGTTTTTTGTTGACGTCTTTGATGAAGGTGACGTGGATAGTGGGTCGTCATCAGCTCAATAAACGCTTCTACATCGCGCACAGCGTTGTTGAACTTGGTGCAATGCAGGTAGTCATTGATAGCGATGGCCAACGGGTAGTTGGTACCTCGGGATGGGGTGGCGACAGTCTGCTGGGGTCCGTCTTTGCGGACGAGATCGCGATCGGGCATGAATTGGGATGTGCAAGGGGAAGGGATGTAAGACGCTCCTAAATACAACAACTCTACCCTTTTGTTTTTTCGCTTATCATTTCCTATCTTCCGACTCAATATCAAACACTAAGACACCATGACCAATATCCCAGCTTTTGCCAATACCATACTCGACCTGATTGGAAAAAATGAATTGAAAGCAGCCACTCAGCAGCTCCAACAATTGCTACAAAGCAGCCCCTTGCTGGATGAAGCCATTGGGCAGTCGGCCCGGCTGAGCGAGCTTATGCAGCAAATCCAGCGAGGCACCATTAATGTGGATGACGCCAATGTGGAAAAGAACAAGCTGCGTTATGCTTTGATCGACCTGGTGCGGGAAGTGGAGGAACAAGCTGAAAGTAATCCGGTGCTCAAGCAGCAGGTGGAAAGGGTGCTTAATGAACAAGTAGCTGGGAATAGCAACCAGATGACGGTGACGGGGAATGGGAACATCGCGATTCAGGATGTGCGGGGCAGTGAGATTAAGATACAGACGGGGGGAACGGTGCAGCAGGCGGAGAAGATCTATAACATTGACAAGATAGATAAGGCGGATTTTTCTTAACTCATTGAACTCCTTAGAGATGAAAAACCCATGGATAAAATTAGCAACCTTTACACTAAGTGGATTTGAACTACATCCACCTGAGAATTATGAATACCCAAAGAATCAAAAAACCGGAAAAGAGCTACCTTATTGTTGTAAATTTCATACCAAAGCCTACGAAGGAATCCAAGAATGGTTCACTAAATTCCCCGATTGTTGTGACACACATCGAGAACTCAAGGATAATCCACAGTTTTCCAAGTCGCAATATGAAAACATTGCAAATAAAATCATCAAGCAAATTTCCTTTACTGAACACATCGTTGCTACAAAAATCAATGAGATTGACTGGTTTGAGGACATTACGGATTTCATTATTGCAAATCTGGAAAGTCTTGGTCACCCCAATATTGGTTGGGATCGATACTTATCAATATTGGAGTATCGGCTTCGTGATAAAAAATGGCTTAAAACGAAAAATATTCCTCTTTATAAATCATTGACTCTATTGGAGTACACGCAAAAAGAATTCAGAGCTGCATCAGCTGATGAACAAGACTCGTTTGATCTTGATCTACTTTATGAAACATACGGTAAATGGTTAGCAATTTTCCCTTTTGAAATTAGTTACTTTGAGCACTTGAAGGCTTCTTTTGAAAGAAGAATACCATTCTTGAAAGGTGAGCCTCAAAAGAACAGGTATACAGGTCTCTCAAGGGTTAAAGGACATACTAAATCAAGTTTAGTTCAGGTTTTGTTGACGATAACCAATGAACTACTTGTCAATATCAATGGGTTAAAACTGTATGAAAAAGGGAAAATATCCAACATTCAACATGCTGAAATTGAAATACTTAATGCACATCGCAGGCAAAATTTAAAAAAAGGGTACATTCACGATTCTTCGGAAGAAGAACGACAATTTCATGCAATTATCAAAGAGTGGCTAAATGATGAACAAATCTACTTAAGTGAATTAAGGCGGATAATTGCCGAACCTCCAGGCACTAAGATTTACAACATCAACAACATTGATAACGCCAATTTTTCCTAACCCTGTCTAAACATGCAAAACGAATCCCATATCCAAGGCAGTCAAAACATTGTCATTCAAGGTGCCAACAACAGTAGTATTGTGGTCAAAGTGGGTGATGAAGTCCGCGAAATCAAGGCAGACATTGAGGAGTTGAAAAAACTATTGTTGGCGAATGGTCAGACCAGTTTTCAAATTGCTGATAAAATCTACAATATTGGCCAAATCGAAACGGCTACCTTCCAGCTTTTGATCCAGCAATTGCCATTTCAAGTTCCCAAAAACCTAACTCCCCCACCCTTCCAGCCCGAAGTCTTCCTGGGACGGGATGTCGAGTTGCAAGCCATAAAGGAAAAACTATTTGCGGGTACAAACCTTCTATTGCTGGTCAATGGTATAGGAGGCGTTGGCAAAACCTCCCTTGCATCCCGCTACTACCACCATTATCGTCATGCTTATTGTCATGTAGCCTGGCTACTCAGCGAAAGAAGTATCAGTAATGCTTTGCTACAATTGGCGGCCCCGCTGGGAGTCCAGTTTGAAGATGCTATGCCCAGTGAGCAACGTTTACAAAAATTGCTCACATCCATGGCTGAGCTTCAGGAGCCGGTGCTTTTGGTAATCGACAATGCTAATGAACTGGAAGATTTAGAAGCCAATTATCAACACTTACGCCGGTTGAGTAATTTTCATCTATTGGTGACCACCAGAATCACTGAGTTTGGCCAAGCGGATAGTTACCGGATTGGTGGTTTGCCGCTGGAGCACGCGAAGGAACTGTTTGTGCGCTTTTACCCCAAACATGAGGCAAGTGAAGATGCCTTGTTCGAGCAGATATATGACGCAGTAGATGGCAACACCTTGGTAATCGAATTATTGGCAAAAAACTTGCGGGAGTTCAATCGACTGCGAACAAACTATTCTCTGCCGGAATTGCTTGCTGATTTGCAGGCAACTGGGCTCTTGGCAATCAGCAGGAGCAAAGATGTGGAGACGGATTACCATTCACGTGGCTCTTTGCGCAAAGAGAAGCCGGAGGTAATTGTAGCGGCGATGTACGATTTGGGGGATTTAAGTGTGGAGGAAAAGCGGCTAATGTCGGTGTTTGCGGTGCTGCCAGCGGAGCGGATTGAGTTTGGGGTGTTGGTGGAGTTGCTGCCAGAGACGACTGAATTGGATACCCATTTGCTGGCTTTGGCCCAAAAGGGCTGGCTGGATTACGATGAAGCGGGAGCTTCCTTTAAAGTAAGTCCGGTGGTGCAGGAAATTGTACGCAAGAAAAATGAAACCTTGAGGACAGATTGTCAGGGCTTGATAGATGCGCTGAATGAAAAACTGCTGTACGAACCCGGGACTGGCCATTTTCTGAATACCAGCTATAGCGAAGCAGCCCTTTTTGCCCGCTATGCGGAAATACTGGTAGGGTGCTTTGCGGAGGCCGATGATGATCTCACCATACTTTGTGAACAATTGGGGAGCTTTCATTGGACAACAGGCAATCTAGCGCAGGCGCTACGGTTTTTTGAACAATACAATCAATTGGAACTACAACTCTTCGAGGCTTATCCCGACAACGTCGCTTTCAAAGACTCGCTCGCCACTTCTTACCAAAAATTAGGAGAGACCCACGCCTCTTTGGGCAATTTAGCGCAGGCCCTACGGTTTTTTGAACAATCCAATCAATTGGAACTACAACTTTTCGAGGCCTATCCCGACAACGTCGCTTTCAAAAACTCGCTCGCCATTTCTTACCAAAAATTAGGAGAGACCCACACCTCTTTGGGCAATCTAGCGCAGGCGCTACGGTTTTTTGAATATTACAATCAATTGGAATTACAACTCTTCGAGGCCTATCCCGACAGCGTCGCTTTCAAAAACGTGCTCGCCATTTCTTATCAATTCCTTGGGATTACCCACGCCTCTTTGGGCAATCTAGCGCAGGCCCTACGGTTTTTAGAACAATTCAATCAATTGTCACAACAACTCTTCGAGGCCTATCCCGACAACGTCGCTTTCAAAAACGTGCTCGCCATTTCTTATGCTAAATTAGGAGAGCCCCACGCCTCTTTGGGCAATCTAGCGCAGGCGCTACGGTTTTTTGAACAATACAATCAATTGGAACTACAACTCTTCGAGGCCTATCCCGACAACGTCGCTTTCAAAGACTCGCTCGCCATTTCTTATCAATTCCTTGGTCATACCCACACCTATTTGGGCAATCTAGCGCAGGCGCTACGGTTTTTTGAACAATCCAATCAATTGGAACTACAACTCTTCGAGGCCTATCCCGACAACGTCGCTTTCAAAAACTCGCTCGCCATTTCTTATCAATTCCTTGGTCATACCCACACCTCTTTGGGCAATCTAGCGCAGGCGCTACGGTTTTTTGAACAATCCAATCAATTGGAACTACAACTCTTCGAGGTCTATCCCGACAGCATCGCTTTCAAAAACTCGCTCGCCATTTCTTATCAATTCCTTGGGATTACCCACGCCTCTTTGGGCAATCTAGCGCAGGCGCTACGGTTTTTTGAACAATCCAATCAATTGTCACAACAACTCTTCGAGGCCTATCCCGACAACGTCGCTTTCAAAAACTCGCTCGCCAGCTCTTATCAATGCCTTGGTCATACCCACGCTGATTTGGGCAATCTAGCGCAGGCGCTACAGTTTTTTGAACAATACAATCAATTGGAACTACAACTCTTCGAGGCCTATCCCGACAACGTCGCTTTCAAAAACTCGCTCGCCAGCTCTTACTCTACTTTAGGAGAGACCCACACCTCTTTGGGCAATCTAGCGCAGGCGCTACAGTTTTTTGAACAATACAATCAATTGGAACTACAACTCTTCGAGGAATTCTCTGACAACGTCACTTTCAAAAACATGCTCGCCATTTCTTACCAATTCCTTGGTTATATCCACACTTCCTTGGGTAATCTACAGCAGGCACTCCAGTTTTTTGAACAATACAATCTTTTGGGACAACAACTCTTCGAGGAATTTCCAGACAATGTCGAATTCAAAAGCACGCTCGCTAGTTCTTATCAATTCCTTGGTAATACCTACGCTAATTTGGGTAATCTACAGCAGGCACTCCAGTTTTTTGAACAATTCAATCAATTGGGACAACAACTCTTCGAGGACTTCCCTGACAAAGTCACTTTCAAAAACATGCTCGCCATTTCGTACGCTAAATTAGGGATGATCAAACTGATGCTCAGCAAAGTGGATCAAGCTCAGGCAGCATTTGGTTTGTGTTTTCAACATAGCCAGGAACTATACCAACTTGAGTCTGAAAACAGCAGTTTTCAATCCACTTATGCTGAAGCCATGGCGATACGTGCTGCACTAAAAAAATTAGCAGGTGCTCACCCACAAGAAAATTTTGCGAGGGCCCTGCAACTGTTTGATGAATTGCACCAAAAGAGCGGCTCGGAGTATTTTGCCCAAAAAGGTGCAATAGTTGTCCAAATGCAAGCCGAAAACGCCGATCTCAGCGCATTGATCATCGAAATGGTAAAGCCATAGCCCCTGGCTCATATGTACAATCTTCAGCAGCCCAGCAAACCGAATCTCGGCCTGCAAACCCCGTTCCCAATCCACTCGCAACTCCACTGCCTGCAGCAGTTCAGGTAATTTAATTTCCAGCTACCCTATCCTATTTTTAAAACAAGAATTCAGGTAAACATTGACACCATTGAGCACATTGACACCATTGAGCACATTGACACCATTGAGCACATTGACACCATTGAGTACATTGACACCATTGAGTACATTGACACCATTGAGCACATTGACACTATTGAGCACATTGACACCATTGAGCAAATTGACACCATTGAGCACATTGACACTATTGAGCACATTGACGCTATTGAGCACATTGACTCCATTGAGCACATTGACTCCATTGATCAAATTGACGCCATTGATCACATTGACACCATTGATCACATTGACACCATTGATCACATTGACACCATTGAGCACATTGACACCATTGAGCACATTGACACCATTGAGCACATTGACACCATTGAGCACATTGACACCATTGAGCACATTGACACCATTGAGCACATTGACACTATTGAGCACATTGACGCTATTGAACACATTGACGATATTGAGCACATTGACGCTATTGAGCACATTGACGCTATTGAGCACATTGACACTATTGAGCACATTGACACTATTGAGCACATTGACGCTATTGAGTACATTGACGCTATTGAGCACATTGACGCTATTGAGCACATAGACGCTATTGAGCACATAGACACCATTGAGCACATAGGCACCATTGAGCACATTGATACCATTGAGCACATAGACGCTATTGAGCAAATTGACACCATTGAGTACATTGACACCATTGAGCACATTGACACTATTGAGCACATTGACACCATTGAGCACATTGACACCATTGAGCACATTGACACCATTGAGCACATTGACACCATTGAACACATTGACACCATTGAGCACATTGACACCATTGAGCACATTGACACCATTGAGCACATTGATACCATTGAGCACATTGACACCATTGAGCACATTGACACCATTGAGCACATTGACACCATTGAGCACATTGACACCATTGAGCACATTGACACCATTGAGCACATTGACACTATTGAGCACATTGACGCTATTGAGTACATTGACGCCATTGATCACATTGACGCTATTGAGCACATTGACGCTATTGAGCACATAGACGCTATTGAGCACATAGACGCCATTGACGACATTAACGCCATTAATGCCATTAACGCCATTGAACACATTGATACCATTGAGCACATTGATGCCATTGAGCACATTGATGCCAAATACCATCAATGGAACCTTGGAAGTATAGACTGCATTGACTACCTTTGTAGTCAAGGTGGCATTGACGACATTGATCGTCGATACCAGGCGGTTTCAAAACTACAAAAAAATGGCTATAACCATAGCAATGGCCAACCACAAGGGTGGAGTTGGCAAAACAACCTCGGTGCAGAATTTGGCCGCGGGTTTGGCTCGGCGCGGGTACCGGGCACTGATGGTGGACTTTGACCCACAATCCAATCTATCGGACGCCTTTGGCTGTGCGGATCCTGAAATCGGGATTTACGATGCCATGATTGGCGAGGCAGCTACTCCAATTGTCACAATTAGCGAAAACCTGGACCTGGTGCCCTCGCACATTGGGTTGGCCAATGCCGACATCCAGTTTAGCACCAAAATTGGGCGGGAGAAAATCCTGGATGGCCTGCTGAACAAAATCCGGGACAATTACGACTACATTTTCATTGATTGCCCCCCTTCACTGGGTTTGTTGACGATCAATGCCTTTTCCACCGCAAATGAGATTTACATTCCACTGGATGCCGAGTACTTCAGCATGCGGGGTTTGGACAGTTTGCAGGAATTGATCAATGAGATTCAGCAGCACGTCAATCCGAGTCTGAAGATTGGCGGGGTGTTCTTTACCAAATTTGACCCACGGCAAACGCTCAAGAAGGACGTGGAGGTGATTATCCGCGAACGGTTTGGGGCGCTGGTATACAATACCCGCATCAGCAACAACGTGGCCGTAGCGGAAGCACAGGCGCAGGGCATCGACGTGTTTGAGTACAACAAACGCGCCAAGGCATCGAAGGAATACGATGTGATGGTGGAGGAGATGTTGAGTCGATATTCAGTGAAGGTGAAGTAACGAGTGAAAAATAATTTCACGTTTTGCCTTGCTCTTTTGAACTTACTCTTCCTATCTTTTTCGTTAAATAGGCTTCTATTCGCCTCAAAAGATACTTGATTAAGCTCAAAATAGCTACAGCAAAATCGCTAACTTATTTTTCACTCGTTACTAAGTAATTATCAAGCAGGCAAACAACCCAAGATATGGCAAAGAAAAGTTTTGCAGGTGCCTTAAGTGGTGAGCGCAAAAGTCGCTTGGCGGGCATCGTGTCTCCACAGGTGGAGGTGGTAAAAGAACAGGTAGAGGAAGTGCTCCCGGTGGCCCCCAGCGCGGTCGCCAGTGCTGAAGCGGAAGTGGTGGCTGATCCGGTTGATACTACGGATGAATTCCCCTTGATTCCTGAAGAGGCAATGGAGGAGCTGCGCCAAAAAGCAGCCAAATATGTGCAGGATGGCCAGGGGCTGACTGTTGAAGTGCCGGAAGTGCCCGTGGCAGTGAACCCTGAGCCTAAGGCGGAAACTGCGCCTAAAGAAAAAGCTCGGAGCAATACGCGTAAAGCGGCGGAGCCTAAAGAAGGGCCCCGGGAAAAGATGAACTTGTTTATTGAAACTGGGTACGAGTTTGGGATTCGGGTACGGGCAGCGGCGGCTTCGGAGATGATGGATTTGAGGGAGTTTGTGGAGACGGCGTTGACGCATTACATGAACGAGGTGATTGGGAATAATGTGGTGAACAAGGCTGTGGGGAAGTATAAGGAACGGAATAACTTGAAATAAGGGAAGGAAGGAAGAGAGAGAAAGAGAGGGGGCCCTGCTGCGCAGGGCTTTTTTTTTGAACCACCTAAGAAACTGAAGGCACTTAAGGGGCACTTAAGGGCGAAAGCGATAGTTTTTAGCACAAAGAAAAAATAAGAGGACATAGAGGGCACAAAGTTAGGCTTGGGCAGCTTCGCTGCGGTTTTTTTTTGAACCACCTAAGGCACCTAAGGGCACCTAAGCAAGGATGCGCTCAGGGGTTGAGGTAGATGAAGGGGGCTGTACACGGCTCAATTTAAGTGACGTGACTCTACTCTATTGAGAGGATCCTGCTGCGCAGGGCTTTTTTTTTGAACCACCTAAGAAACTGAAGGCACTTAAGGGGCACTTAAGGGCGAAAGCGACATTTTTTAGCACAAAGAAAAAATAAGAGGACACAGAGTGCACAAAGTAAGACTTGGGCAGCTTCGCTGCGGTTTTTTTTGAACCATCTAAGGCATCTAAGGGACATCTAAGGAGGGATGCGCTCAGGGGTTGAGGCAGAGCGAAGGGGGCTTTTCCTCCGCCCTGCCTTGGTCGATTTAAGCTTCGATGTCCACCGTTTTGAGTTTGGCTTTCAGTTGTTCTTCCAAAGATTTCCAATAAGCGAGTTTTTCCTGGAAGTTGGTCAAGCTATCCTGGAGGCCTTCCTGGAGGGGACCCTCTTGCAGTTTGAGTTGTGCGCGGTTGACCTGATCGGTGTACTTGCTTACGTACCAACGGATGCGTTCCTTGCCATGGCGAATCACTTTGCCATCGGTGAAACGGCGGTGTTCAACCGTGTAAATGTCATCCAGTGGCACATCTGCGGGATCGAGGGTTTCCCCTTCCTGTTCAATTTGCCTGATGACCTCGTTGCAAGGCATTGCAACGGCTTGCAACAGCGTTTCTGCCTCCCGAGGCGAGGTACGGCTGGCAGGTAGCCTAAAACCGATCTGAGGGCGATTGCGGGGGCTTTGCTCAGTAGGAACAGCAGTAGGGTAGGGGGCAGCGGAGGGGATGGACTGGAAGTTGCTGGTTTTTTCCAGGTTCTCCAATCGATGGCTGATGGCCAGGAGTACCTGGGTCACATCTGGAGCCGAGGGTGGAGTAGGAGAGGGACTGGCCAGGGGTTGGGGAGTTGAGGCAGGAGGAGCTGCACTTTGGGGATTATTGGCCAGGTATTTCTCGGTGAGGTGCTCCTGGGTTTTCTTTTTGTATTTGAACTGAAACCAGATACAAAGGTACATCAGCAAAGTAGTCAAGATGCTGATGACGCCAAAAGCGGTTCCATTGCCAGTGGTTTCGCGTTGCCACTTGGCCAGGTCTTGTTGGTACTGCTCCTCTGCGAGTGCCCGCTTTTCTTCATTGGACTTGGGGACGTTGGTGATGGCGGCAATCAAGTCCTGCTCGCGTTGCTCGGCCACCTCGGTGCGGCGTTTCCACTCCTTAGCATCCTTGTCGGAAAGTTTACCCTTCCAGCTGCGGGTGGATTTGTATTCCTGGACCCGGTTTTGCGCTTGTTGCACATAGGGGCTCAGAACAGCTGCCACGTTTTCCGGTTTTTCCTCCTGAATCTCCGTTTTACGGGGCTTCTTTTTGATGTTTTCGACTAGGTCAAAACCTCCGGGGATGGAGGTACCCAGCGACACCGCGGCACAAAGGATCAGGCCGGCCAGGGCGCCGTTGTTGTCACTTTGGTGTTTGCCACCGTCGAGCCAGAATTCCTTGAAATAAGTGTTGCCTGCAAAGCGATGCAAGAGTTCAAACCCGACGATCAAAAAAACAGTAATGAGCAACGTAAGTTGGGAACCAAAAGGCAGTTGGCTAATGAGGCCATATATGAAAGCATAAACAGCACTGAACTCGGTAATGCCGCTCAAGGCCAGGATGAACCAAACTCCGATGACGGAAAAAACATAAAGCGTTTTGTAACGCAGGTGGTAGGGTAGGGGAGTGAACTCCCGAGAAACATTCTCATAGAGACGCTTCTCATCATCCTCTTTCTCGCGGGCACGGAAAGGGTTTTGGATAATCAATCGATTTTCCATAGATTTGTACTGACTTTTATAGTTAAACCATACCCTGTCTAGCTATTCGCAGTAGCTATTCAGGGTTTTTCTTTGCCTGTTTGCTCCCCTTCGGTGGGTTCTTCATCGGTCAAGCGGCCCTGCGCCTTGTAGTGTTCCTCAACGATTTTGCTGACAATGTAACTCACTGCACGATCCTGATCTTTGGCGTCTTTGAGGGCTTCCTGGTGTGCTTTTTGGCTGAGGTATATTCCGACTGATACTCCTTTCTGTTTGCTCGCTTTTGCCATAGAGAGATTTTTGTGATCGGGCTAAGTTAACAAAAGCTGAAACATGAGAGGGGTTGTAATTTTTCTGCAATTTATGCAGATTGTGCAGAAAAACAAAACATTCAATTTATTTTTCAAAATGTGTTGCTGAAAAACTCCTAAAAGCATAGACCAAAGAGGGATCAGTTGGCAAAAGGGGAGAAGCCTTTGATGTGTAGTTGCTATTGAGTGGGCAGTCACTAACCGTTCCTCAATACAATCATAAACCCAAAACTCAAGGTCTGAAAGGAGCCAAGCATCCTCAAAAAATAAATTAAAAAAAAGTTAACCTAAAATTTGGAAAGTTACGTGTGTTTGTATTTATATTGCCATCACCAAATTACAACAATGTTTATTGCAAATCGTAAGTAAAAAACCTATAACGCTACCTCCTTTGTCAGGTAGCCCTACATTCAGTACAAGTATTTTTATTAAAGCTACCAAAACTAATTTGCTTTACAATCAACAACTTAGGATTGTCATACCTGCCCGGGTGTAACCAATGCTAAGCTGACCAATCATTGTCCTTTAATTTCATTGCGTGAAGAGCGCAGTGGAAAATGTAAAATTATTGCTGTAATACACCATTGCAGAATTAAACCTTGTTGAGTCATGAATAAGACGACGACCCGTATTTCCTATTGCCTGGGGATTTTACTGATTTTACTGAACTACAGTGCTTATGCGCAGCATGTGGATGGTTCTTCTCAAAGCAATCCCATTATTGTGCCTCAAAGCTTGGCAACTGCCTATTTCTCGTATAGAAGCGATATTACAGCAAAACAATATTGGTTTGAGGTAAATGGAAGCAATGCCAGTCAGATTGTACCTACTCCTACTTCTACAAATACTGAGGTCAATTTCAATTTATTGAGCATAAGTTACAGCTCACGACAAGGTAAAATCGTTGAGATTCAGCGCCGAATGTGGTTGGCTGGTAATGTTACAGATAGAGACAGTAATTATTACGTCTTTCCTTTTAATCCTGTCGTGGAATTGAAGGTTTGTAATGGTAAAATTACTGCCAAAGATAACTCAGGAAATGACCCTAGCCTAGTTCGTACATATGAGTTGTATTACAACAATACTTTAGTAGAATCACCTTTAACTAGGGGTGTAATTCAAATTGTCGCACCTCATCATTAAGCTGCGGATTTCCTGAAAATATTAGTGATGAGATCGAATTTTTGGCTGCGTAAAGCGACCCTAAGTTTGATCATCTTATCGCAACCATCATCAGACCAGCGTTGC
>NZ_JBGSLK010000030.1:0-8655 GCF_041740695.1 Haliscomenobacter sp.
GATAATCAACAGCAGTTGATTGATCACAACGTGGCAGCCTTCGACTGTTTTTGGTAGCTCCAACTCAATGTTTTTGATGCCCTAAGATACTTTTTATTTTCATATTTAGCAGCCGCCGAAGGCGGCTGCTAAATAGTTACGCTTCGTTTTAAATAAAAAACAATGCATCCAATCAAGTACAGGCCTGGAATTTTGCTTTTTTTATTGTTTGTTCCTGTTGCTAGCTTGATGATTTCTTTCAAGTCCAAACCTCAACCTGAAAAACAGGACAACAAACCCAAAATCGCTCTCACTTTTGACGACGGCTCCATCAATGACTTTGGCGAATACAAACTGGAAACCTGGAACCAACGCTTGCTGGACAACTTAAGCAAGCACCAACTCAAGGCCATCTTGTTTTCAGCAGGAGCCAATAAGTCTACCGAAAAAGGGAAATATGTATTGAGCTCCTGGAACAATGCCGGGCATTTCATCGCCAACCACACCATGTCTCATGTCAACTTCAACAGCAAAAATACGAGCCTTGAAGCCTTCAAGCTTGAACTAAGCCGAAACGACCTGATCATCAAGAAATACGCCAATTACCTCCCCTATTTCAGATTCCCTTATCTTAAAGAAGGTGATACCAAAGAAAAAGTGGAAGGCTTCCGAGCCTTTATGGGCCAAAAAGGCTACAAAAATGGACACGTTTCTATCGATGCTTCAGATTGGTACATTAGTGGCCGCTTGGCAAAACGGCTGCAAGAAAATCCGAAGGCGGATATTTCGGGCTTTCGCGATTATTACAAAAACCATTTGTTGAATCGAGCCCAATATTATGACTCTCTGGCGCATCAATTGACCAATCGGCGGATTAATCACGTCCTCTTATTGCATCATAACCTGGCTGCATCCTTATTCCTGGATGACCTGATTCAACATTTTAAGGCAAATGGCTGGGAGGTAATCGATGCAGATAAAGCTTATGCAGATAAAATATACAATGGAGTATCAAGCACTATCCCAGCGGGAGAAAGCCTGATTTGGGCTTTAGCCAAACAATCCGGTAGGTTTGAAAAAGTTTTAAGGTATCCGGCAGAAGATGGTGAGTATGAAAAGCTACGGATGGATAAGTTGGGGCTTTAAGCACGTTTAACAAAAAAGCCTTCTGCTCATTACGAACAGAAGGCTTTTCTTATCTATGGTTAAGCTAAATGCTTAATCCCGGTTGTTGCCCCAATTGCCACGGTCGCCGCCGCGATCACCACCGCCACCACGACGATCACCGCCCCGGTCGCCACCGCCACCTCTGCGGTCGCCACCACGGTCACCGCCGCCGCCACGGTATTCACCGCCGCCGCGTCTTTCGCTGCCACCGCCACCGTTGTCGCCGCCACCATTGTCTTCCATTCCTGGAGGTCTAGGCAACAAGGATTTGCGAGACAAGCGCATTTTGCCCGTCTTTTTGTCTACCTCTACAAGTTGGACTTTGATCTCGTCGCCTTCTTTCAGCACATCTTCCACATTGTCGATGCGGGTATGGCTGATTTCGGATACGTGCAAAAGACCACTCTTGCCGTTGAAATCGACAAATACACCGTAAGGCATCACCGACTTCACCACGCCGCGGAACACGTCACCTACGGTTGGGCTGAAGGTAATTCGGTTTACCCATTCGATGGCTTTATCGATGGCATCTTTATTGGCCGAAGCGATGGTCACGTGACCTTTGTCGCCTTTTTCTTCGATGTTGATTTGAGTACCGGTAGTAGCCTGGATTTCCTGGATGACTTTACCACCCGGGCCGATCACTGCACCAATGTAGCTCTTGTCGATGATGATTTCCACGATGCGTGGTGCGTGTGGTTTGTAATCTTCGCGAGGCGCTTCGATGGTTTTTTTCATCTCATTGAGGATGTGCAAACGACCTTCGCGAGCCTGATTGAGGGCGCGAATCAACAGGTCGTAAGGCAGACCATCAATTTTGATGTCCATTTGGCAACCAGTGATTCCGTTTTCGGTACCAGTTACTTTGAAGTCCATATCGCCCAGGGCATCTTCATCGCCCAGGATGTCGCTCAGGATGGCCACGCGGTCACCTTCTTTGATCATCCCCATGGCAATCCCGGATACGGGTGCCGTGATTTTGATCCCGGCATCCATCAGCGCGAGTGTACCCGCACAAACAGTAGCCATGGAAGAAGAACCATTGGATTCCAGGATATCGGATACAATCCGGACAGTGTAAGGCAGATCAGCAGGCATCACTTTGCGCAGTGAGCGCGCCGCCAGGTTGGCGTGGCCTACTTCACGGCGGCCTGGGCCACGGTTGGGTTTCACTTCACCCACGGAATAGCCAGGGAAGTTATAGTGCAGGATGAATTTCTCGTGGTACATCTCTTGCGAGTTGTCGATCATCTGCTCGTCCGTCTTGGTGCCCAAGGTCAGGGAGGTCAAAGCCTGGGTTTCGCCACGGGTAAAGATGGCCGAACCATGAGTAGAAGGCAGATAATCTACTTCTGACCAGATGTGGCGAATTTCGCTGGGCCCACGACCGTCCAAACGAACGCCATCCAGGATGACTTCACGCACGGTTTTTTTCTTCAGTACGTCAAAATAACGTTTGAAGAAGGATTTTTTCTCCGGCCAGGCTTCTTCGCCATAAGCTGCAGACAGCGCAACTTCCGCTTCTTTTTTAACTTCTTCGAACTTTTTCTTGCGGACATTTTTATCCGAAGCACTGCTGGCTACGGCGCGAATTTTGTCTACAACCAGTTCTTTGAGCTTCGCCAACACTTCTTCGTCTTCGGGAAGTGGTGGTACATCACGTTTGATCAGTGCTTTGTCGCCTACCAGTTGGGCCAGGGCGATTTGGGCATGACACTGTACTTTGATTGCTTCGTGGGCAATGCGCAAGGCCTCAATCATGGAGTCTTCGTCCATTTCCTTGGCTTCACCTTCAACCATGGTGATGTCTTGCAAAGTAGCCGCTACGATCAAGTCGATATCGGCAGTTTTTAGTACATCTTTGCCCGGGTTGATGACAAATTCGCCGTTGATGCGGGCAACCCGAACCTCAGAGATGGGGCCCTGGAAGGGAATATCCGATACACTCAGCGCAGCCGAAGCAGCCAGTGCTACAAATGCATCGGGCATTTCGTTTTTCTCTACCGAGATCAAGTTGATCATGATCTGGGTGTCGTTCATGTAGTGGTTGGGGAAGAGCGGGCGAATGGCACGGTCAACCAAACGAGAACACAATATCTCGTAGTCGGAAAGTTTGGTTTCCCGACGGAAGAAGTTGCCTGGAATACGACCTGATGAGGCAAATTTTTCTTGATAGTCCACGGATAGTGGAAAAAAATCTTGTCCAGCGCGGGCTTCTCTGTCTGAGGTCGCTACGGCGAAGATCATGGTATTGCCGCAACGTACCACTACCGAGCCGTCGGCTTGGGTAGCTAACTTACCAGTTTCGATGATCACTTCACGACCATCGGGTAAGTTGAAAGACTTTGTGATTGGAATCTGTTGTCCCATAAATTGAAATCGCTTTTGAATATGTCTTAACCTTCTTGTATCCTATGAGGTTGAAGTGTCGAAGCGTTAAATGCAGGACGGACAAAAAATTGGACAAACATGAGGAGAGAAAGATTGCTTAGCAAAAAAAATTGCTCTTTGACCTCAAAAATCAGTCTGCACAGCACGAATACATACACCTCAAAACAAAGGAAGCGCCCTCGAAAAGAGAACGCTTCCTTGTTCGTTTGGGGATTACTTACGAATACCCAATTGTTCGATCAGTTCGCGGTATTTTACAATATCCCTTTTAGCAAGGTATTGCAACAAACGCTTTCTTTTACCAACGAGCATCAACAAGGTGCGTCGGCAAGCGTGATCTTTTCTGTTTTGATTCAAGTGCTTGGAAAGCTCCTGAATACGATAAGTAAAAAGTGCCACCTGGCCCTCGGTAGAGCCAGTGTTTCCAGCTGCTCCGCCATACTGAGTGAAAAGCTCAGCCTTCTTCTCTTGAGTTAAATAAACTGCCATTGTGTTGAGATTAATACCGTTAGTGATCACAAGAATCAGTTACAGCGCCGCAAAGGTAAGGTTTTTGGAGAAAAGAACAAAAATAAAATAGAGGAAGATTCCTTCTATTTGACGCTGTACCAAAAAGGGATAAAACTTTCGCGTTTTTTGCTCTCTACTTTGTATTCACTTTGGACATGGAGTACATTTTCACCTTCCACAAATAAATTTGCGGGTACAAAAGCCAGAAAGCCATATTCAGTGGCATTCGGATGCTGGTAGGAACGCAATTCCGGGTTGATTTTTTTGCCATTGACCGCTATGTGGAAATACTTTCTGGCCTGTTCTTTGAACCAAATCCGATTTTGATAAACTAGCTTACTTTCGTTTAGAGTAGAATCCACGGGCGGTTTCCCATATTTTTTGTACAAAACCACTTCTTCGCGCATGGGCATTGGTAGGAATAATCTAAGTCCTGCTCCTGAAATCTCTGCACTGGGAATCAGCGGATTTAGAATCAATTGATCCTGCTTCAATTGGTCTTCATAATGCCGAGCATAAAAACGATCCTCGCGATTTGTATTCTTGAAGTAAAAATCCTTATCGGCGTACATAGCATTGCTTTGGGTAAAAACCATAAAAAAAACGGGTAAAATCAGTGTCATGTAAGCCAATACGCGCATTGAGTATTGACCTTTATTAAAATTAGTCGTAAAAATGCTGTTGATGTAATAAACGGGCTGATAAAACACGTGAAACATCAGCCTGCCAATTCTGCGGATCATGAATGGGTAATGAATTTTTTGTACCCAGGCTTTTTCGCGGAGTGGTTTTAGATTGAGCACGCCACCAAAAAGGCTGGGTAAAACAATCAGGCCAAGAATGGAAAAAAATGAGGTTTGAATGCCTATTTTAGGGGACAGCTGATGCAACAAATAAGCAAGTCCTGCTGCTGCCAAAACGATCACAGCAATACTCATGAAAATCATTGCTACTGAAAATGAAAAAGCAAAGATGATGCTACAGGCCTTATCAATTTTCTCATTGTAGGCTCGCAGATCGCCAAAGTCTGCTTTTAGTTGCTGGAGGTAACTTTTGCTGAAGCTTTTGCTTTCTATATTCACACCTTGCGGGTAAGCGGAGGCCAGGCCAATCAGCCCAACCCACAAGGAACGCAACACAAAATGCATGACAAAATTGACCATCAAAATCGTAATGGCCAAAGTCAAGTAGGTGTAGACCAAGTACAAAATCCTCAAAATATCATCGCTAAAATGCAGCAAACTGTAATTGATCAATTGATTCAAGGCCGAGGGCAATTGAAAGGAGCCATAGATCGCCGCCCCGGAAATGATCAATTCAGCCGACCAGCTTTCGGCTTCGAGTCGTTCAAACCAACCTTGGGTGTTTTTTTCTGAGTTTGGGTTATCCATTTTCTTGAGTGCTTTTTCTGAATCGGTACAACAACTGAGTCCGATTTTTTTTGTCGTCTTTTACAATGGTAACTTGGGTTTCAAAAACAAACCCACAGCGTTGAACCAATTTTTTTAACACTTCTGGGCTATACATGGGGTGTTGGCAGCCGGGGTGTAGGTCTTTGGCATGCCGGGGCACCAACTCACTGATGTACAAACGCCCACCTGCATTGAGGCTGCGGTAAATGTCGCGCAACATTTCATCGGGGTGGCTAAATTCGTGAAAAGTTTGGAATAAAATCACTTTATCCATTTGCCCATCGGGCAAACCCGTTTTTTTGACGCTGCCCAAGGAAGTGCTGATGCTGTTGCTGAGCCGCTGGCCTTTCACAATGGAGTAGTAGCGCTGCACATAATTGGCCTGCTGGGCATTGCAACAGGAAGAGTCGATGTCTACGGCATAAAACTGGATGCCTTCGGTGAATAAAGATAGTGCTCCCTCCCAGCGGAGTGCTCCGGCACCAATGTCGGCGACCTTTTCCCCCTTTTTTAAATTCAGCCCTTCTACGTGTTTCATCAACTGCAAATCTGCTTTGGCATCTGCCAAAGAGGTATGCTGATAAAAATAACAGGCATTAAAATCCTTGCCCCCACGTTGGCTTTTCTGGGCACAAAGTAGCGCTGGGAGCAATAAGACTACGATAAGTTGGTAAATCCGGTATGCTGGCATTGATTCGTCGACTGTGTTTGATACCTAAACAAAATAGGTAAAATAGAGATTAAAAAATCAAGTACCTTTATTTAAATTTTTGCTTCATGACAAAAATCGTGATAGAAATCGCCAATTTTCAGGATGCAGTCCTGCTCGCAGAATTCGCAAAAAGGCTAAATGGGGTAGTGCATCTAAGTGACGAGGGAGAGGAGTATGCTGACTTCTCCGCATTTATGTGGCTGGAAGAACTTGCCCAAACAAATCCATTTGCAGAGATTGAAGATGTCGTTGAATGGCAAACCCAACAACGTCAGGACAGAGTGCTCGTACGCTAAAAGTAAAGAATTATGCTTATTGATAGTAACATCGTTATCCTGGCGTCTAAGTTGCAAAACGCAGAGTTGTTGTCAAAGCTAAAACAAGATGAGTCGAATATTAAAGTATCCATAATCACAAAGATTGAAGTATTGGGTTATCATCAGTTGAATCAAGTTCAAAAAAAATTCCTCGAAAATTTTTTTAAAGCAATAACGGTCTTACCTATAAGTGAAAATGTAGCTGAAATAGCGATTCTCATTCGGCAAAAGCGACCTGTTTCAATCGCTGATGCTTTGATCGCAGCTACCGCGGTCGCCTTCGAATTAGAACTCCTTACTGAAAATACTAAAGATTATCGAGGCATCCAAAACTTGGAGTTACTCAACGTTGAAGCGTTCCTAAAAGCTTAAAACCAGTTTAATCGGTATCGTTTTTTAAGTCTTTAATCACTCAAAAGCTATTCGCATGAGAGGTTTTACTCATAAATTTGTTGTTGTTTTAATCTTTTTGGGATTGGTGGACAGAGCTAGTGCTCAAAACTACGTCGACCCCCAACTCCTGACCAACCTGGAATACCGCAGTGTCGGCCCTACCCGTGGAGGCCGGGTTACCAGTGTGACTGGACACCCCAATACTCCTGGCGTGTTTTTTATGGGATCAACGGGTGGAGGTTTGTGGAAAACCATCGATTATGGCCACAACTGGAACAATGTTTCGGATGGCTTTTTTCCCACGCCTTCGATTGGCGCCATTGGCATTGCCCCTTCCAAACCAGACGTCATGTACGTCGGCACGGGTTCGGATGGCCTGCGCAGCAATGTGATCGCCGGTAAAGGGGTATACAAATCCAGCAATGCAGGGCGAACCTGGGAAAAAGTAGGCTTGGAAAAAACTGGGCACATCGGTGCAGTTGAAGTACACCCGACCAATCCCGACATCGCCTTTGTAGCCGCCATCGGCAGTGCCTTTGTACCCAATGTAGATCGCGGTGTTTACCGTACCAAAGACGGCGGAAAGAGTTGGGAAAAAGTCCTTTTCCTGAGTGATACCATCGGTTTTTCCGATCTGGAATTTCATCCCAGCAATCCCCAAATCATCTACGCTGGTGCCTGGCGGGCTCAACGCACCCCTTGGACCATCATCAGTGGCGGCAAAGTGGGTGGTGTGTTCAAATCAGAAGACGGAGGCAGCACCTGGCGTAAAGTTGCCAAAGGTTTGCCCGCCGATTTGATTGGCAAAATTGATTTTGCCGTGTCTCCTGCGGATCCTCAACGGGTGTATGCCCTAATCGAAGCTTTGCCCGGCGGTGGTTTGTATCGTTCCAATGATGCGGGTGAATCCTGGTCTGTCGTTAGCTCGAGCCGTTTCCTGCTCGATCGACCTTTTTATTATTGCAACGTCACCGCCAATCCGTTAAATGCCGACAATGTTTTTGTGAGCGCAACCGGTTTTTGGCGCTCCAACAACGGAGGGCGTACCTGGAATGCGTTCAATACCCCTCACGGAGACGACCACGACCTGTGGATCAATCCCCGGGATACCCTGGAATGGATTGAATCCAACGATGGTGGGGCCAACATCACCCGTGATGGAGGCAAAAACTGGTCTACCCAACTCAATCAACCCACCGCAGAGCTGTATCAGGTGGAAATAGACGATCAGTTTCCATATTGGTTGTATGCGGGCCAACAAGACAATGGCACGGCGATCACTGTACCCAGTTTGCCACCTTACGATTCACCAGTAGGACCCATGGGGTATTATCTGCCCGCCGGAGGTTGTGAAACTGGCCCCGCAGTGCCCAAACCCGGTAATCACAACATCGTTTATTCCAACTGTAAAGGTTGTTTCAGCGTATACGACAAACGCAGTGGGCAAGAACGGAACTACTTTATTGGCGCCACCAATATTTATGGGCACAAACCCAATGACCTCAAATTCCGCTTTCAACGGGTAACACCCATCCACGTTTCACCCAATAACCCCAAAGCAGTGTATTACGGCTCGCAATATTTGCACCGTACGCTGGATGAAGGGGTGACCTGGGAAACCATTTCACCCGACCGGGTGTAATTCAAATTGTCGCACCTCATCATTAAGCTGCGGATTTCCTGAAAATATTAGTGATGAGATCGAATTTTTGGCTGCGTAAAGCGACCCTAAGTTTGATCATCTTATCGCAACCATCATCAGACCAGCGTTGCC
>NZ_JBGSLK010000031.1:0-5970 GCF_041740695.1 Haliscomenobacter sp.
GCTGGCAGCGGATCCAATTTGCCGTTGTTGTTGGTGTCGTAGCCTTTTTGGATGAAGCTAGCAGCGCAAGCATCAGGCACGTTGCGGCGAGCCGCAATCCAGGCCAGTTTGCAGTTGTCCCAGGAACCTTCGTCGATGTCATCAGCGCTTACCTGGGCATATCCATTGGTGTAACCGTTGGCATTGCTCAAGGTCACATGCAGGTCGTCATCACACTTCATCACAGGCGCAATCTTGTCCTTCACTTCAAACACGAAGCAGCACTTGGAAGTATTGTAGCAACCATCGAAAGCGTCAATCACCATCAGGTGCTTGCCTACTGGAAGGCCGATCATCATGCCGTTCATCACGGCGTAATCCACTTTGTCCCAGCAGATTTTATCTTTATCGCAGGCACCCAATTGGTACCCTTCATGGTCCCCTCTTAATTCACCCTGCTTGCCACAAAGCAAACAACGATCCTCACACAAGGGATCTTCGGGGCCTTCGTAAACGAGGATACCTTTTACATAACGATCCTTGGTGTACACACTCACGCTGATGTTACCCAGGGTGCAGTTGTCCTTGATTGTCACACCAAAGGCAGACTTGATCCCAGCAACCGTTACTGGAATGGCTGCAGTGCAATCCATTGGGCCAGTAGAAATATCGTAAGGAGCACCGTGTGCGTACTCACAAGTAGGCGCAGTGAAATCACCGATTTTGATCAGGATGTGGAAGGTATCAACGATACCACCCGCACACCAGTCAAACACGTACAGTTCGCGGTCGATCTTCACACCCTTGCCACCACAGATTGGGAACTCGGTGTCTTTGATTTGTACTGAGTAATTACACTCCACCTGATCGATGAACAAACAGCGTGGGTTCGCACTCGTATTGAAGTAGCTGCACACATAGGGCGTTACATCTTCCTTCTTGATCAAACTCTTATCTGGGGTACAGGAATTGTATTCCACTACCCGGTCGTATTTCCCGTCCCCAGGGCCGTTGAACACAAAGTCGTCAACCGCTGGACGAGTGAACTTGATTTTTTGTACATAGGAACTACGCATGCCGTTGCAATCCGTAGCCGTCCACTCCCGGGAGATCAGGGCGTAATACCCGCCATTGGTTCTCATCTCATCACAAGAGTAGAAAACCACTTTGTCGCTCCACTTCAGGGTTACCCGGCAACCACAAGTGTAGCAGTTGTCTTTGAAGTAAGCATAACCCAGGTTTTTGATGTTGTCAGAAACCGGACTTGGAGGGGCTAAACCCAATTGGCAGTTGTCGCCCGTTCCAGCCACACCTTCTGCGTTGTTGATCGTTTGGCTGCTGGTTGCAGCAGGACGTGGAGAGCTGGTAGCACCTACGTTGCCAACCGTCAGGCGATTGTTCAACACGTAGTTTACATCGTAGCAATCCAAAGTGAAATCAGCAGGAGCGCACACCAGCGCGGGTGCAGTTTTATCCTCAGCCGTTACTTTGCCCCAACAAATGATGTTGCCGAAGGTGTCAAACAAACCATAAGTCCAGACTCCTGCGCAGTCGATCAGATTGCCATTCGATGGATTGTTGTCCATCACGCGCACGGTGCCGCCATTGCAGTTCACATCTGAGACCAGATTGGCAGTTAAAGCAAACTGGCAGTTCGCATCGAGGCTCACTGTTACATCCTGGCAGCCACAATTGGCGACCTGGAAACGCTGGCTAACTGCTTGGACGCAGCCCGGATCGTTGGGGTTTTGGGCACCCGGAGCACCAGCATCAAAACTGTATGCCAAGGTATGTGAACCAGGAGACAAGGTCGCCGGGTTGATCGTCAGTGCCGTAGGGGCTGGGCTTGCCCCAGCCTGTGACACACCATCCAGAATAAAGGTACCCGTACCTGCAGCATTGTTGGCTACTGTTCCCGTTACAACAAATGGTGCCGCATTAGGCGCAACCAAGACTGGAAGACCCGTAAACACCGGATCAGGATAATAGCAGGTATTGCCAATGCTCAGGGTATCGCCCCGGCTATTCGTCACCGAAATGGTGTAACCCGCTCCGTCGCGGTGGTAACCTACCAGGTCGTATACACCGGTACCAACCCCGGTTTCAGGGATCGTATTGCCCGGTGCATAAGGATTATTTGCGTCACTGTCGCTGTACAAGCCACTTACAGCAACAATGGTCCAGGTTTGGCCGGAGGGGCTTTCAACCTGGACCGTTTCGCTGAAGGTACCTTCATTTGTAGTGCTTCCATTTGCAACTATGGGGGCATTGTTCACACAGGTACAAGGGTCCGAGATTTTGATTTCTTTAGCCCGGCATTCGATGATTGATACGGCTACGGATGGAAGGTCTTTTTCCACTTGTCCAGCCCCGTCTACATCGATGCTTTTTAATACAAAATCAAAAGTGCCTTCAGGCAAGTTGGTCAGTCTGATTGTGTCACCACTGGTGTAGTCTTCAATCAGCACATCTGTTCCATTGTAACTGATCACCAGATCAAAGGGCCCAGAAGGGCAACTTGCATCTACGATAAACTTGGCTTCATCGTCTGAACAAATTTCTGGTGTAGCCAGGGTAAAGTTAATGCTGGCTGGCGTAACCCCACCACCGGGTAAACTATTGAGCACTTGGCCCGTATTGTTCGTGATGTCGAAATTTTCGGGATCCAGGTCGTAAAGCGTTCCTGTATTCGTGGCAATGTCTGAAATAAGTGTTGCTGATGTATCTTGATTTTGTACGATAATTCCGTGGTTGGCAAAGCTGTTGCTTTGATCTACGATGGAGCCAGTTATTTCAATTAAGGCACAGAGACCATTGTTGAAGGCAGTTCCACTGTTTAAAATAGCAGTAGAATCGACATTGGTGATGACGATGTGGGAAGTAGGGCGGTTGTTGAATACCCCGGTACCTGCGTTGACAATCCCGCCACCAAAAAGCGGGCCTTTCTGGCCGATATTGATCAAACCACAGTTGTCAAATAATTTTGTGCTGTAAATTCCGGCTCCTCCAATACCAGTATCTCTGGCCATCCAGATTTCGCCGAAGTTGTAAACATCACCCGTATTGTGAATTCCATTTTTGCCCACAAAGTCGGCGTAAATTTTACCCGTGGCGCTGTTGCGGAGGTAAGCCTGATTCTCGATGCCATTGAACCCGATGGTATCCAGTTCAATGGTACCCTCATTGATCAGGGTGTCAGTATTGAGAATTGCGCTTCGACTACTGAATCCGTTCTTTGCCTTAAATTTTCCCTGTAGGAGATAATATCCAGCATTGGAAATTGAACTGGCATCTGCTTCCTCAATAAAAATATCTCCTCTTTGAAAAAATTGAGCACCACTCAGGTTGGCAATGATTGGAGCACCCGACGATAAATTTCTTCCTTTGATGGTGTAGTTCTTGTCGTGGATAAATGTTCCCGCATTTCTAATGACGTTCTTGGAGCCACCTAGAAACCGCAAATCAAAATTCGCTTGATTTAAAAAATAGCCATTGTTGACGATAAAAATGCCAATGCCTACTATTGTATTAGTCGACGAAGTGCTGAACAATAGGGTATCGGCATTGTAGAAGAGAGAATCCAAGCTACTGACGTCCAGGCCGGGAACCCCTTTGATTTCCATAAAATTGTAGTTGGCGATAACTTTACCACCTAAACCACTATCAATGTTCAATACCCCTCCGATTTGCCGAAATCTCCCGTAATTGGCGATGGCCCCAAATCCACTGTAGATGAACTCGTTCTCGCCTTCCAACAGCACATAGCCCGAGACGTCATTGTAGAACAAAGATTTACCCACCGCTTGCAAATACATTTTTGAACCAGGTTTCCCCAAAAACACACCCGTGTTGAACACACCGTGATTACCGGTATAGCTCGCGCGCAGGTCTTTGTGGAACTCAAAATAACCGTGGTTGACTACCGCCGCTGCGCCGAAGTCTGAAACAAAACCTCCTACGCCCTGAACGGAGATATTACCTCTGGAGATCAGGGTGTCTCCAGCACTGTTTTTGATGGATGGATTCCCTCCTCCACTATTCCCCGAAATGGTTCCATCATTGATCAAAATGGAATCATTGACAATGCCATCGTTTGTTCCGGTCAAGAAGCCAAGTGTTGCTCCTGTTTTGTTGTAAATTTTAAACTTGTTGTGTAAGGTAATGCCTTTGGATTCTTTGCCAGAAGTAGAGGTTCCTGCACCAAGGTATATATAATTATGATTTTCGATTACCCCGCAGTTTTCTACAGTCGTATAAATGCCCGGATCAACCCTTAGGGAACCTTTGTTAATGATCGTATCCCTCCAGCCATTGTAGAGTCTGGGTTTGTCTCCATCATTTCCTCCTGATCGAATAGCCATCGTCCCTTCGTTGACCACCACTGAATCATTGAGTAACCCGGTACCAAAACCGCCCTCAATGGTAAAGTTAGCCCCAGTACGATTGATCATCCGATGCAGGTTGCGTACGATGTAATCGGGAAAAGTATCTCCGGTGATGGTCAGGTTACCAGCACGGTTTTCGAAAGTCGCATGATTGACCAATTGCGCAGCTCTACCGCCCCAAATTTCAAAGGTGGCCTCATTGATGATTGACCCATTTGCACCATTCACTAGCCCGGTACCCGCTAAGGCACCCTGCACTGAAAAGGTTCCAGATTGGTTGTGAATTGTGCCCAAGTTGAAAATCCGCACATTCTCGCCGGAGCTTACCGTAAACAAGGAGTTGTTGGTGATCACCCCGGTAGCGTAATTGAGCACGGCAGTATCTACCCCCAAATCGACGTAAAAATTACCGTTGGTATTGTTATTGACCGTGCCATAATTGACCAGACGGTTACCAAAACCATGGCTCAGAGATACAGCTTTTTTATTGATGAACTGAGCCCCCAGTTTATTGACAAAAGCGTCATTGTACGCTGAATCCACCTTAAGGGTACCTTCGTTGGTCAAAATGCCCGAGTTGGTAAAGCCATCAGCGTCGCTGCCGACTACTTCCAAAACAGCGATTGAAGCAATGGTCAAAGATGCACCTGCCTCTAGCGTCACAGACCTTGCACCAGCTGTACCTGAAGCAATAACCGGGAAGTTGCCTGAGCCTGCAGATACATCAGGAATGATGACATGATCCCCTGTGGTTGAACCTCGTTGAGGAGGGATGCTCGGTGTACCACTCACCGTAGTCCAGTTGCCAGGGGTATACCAATCGGTACTTACGGCTCCAGTCCATTGCACCGTATTTCCAGCCAAGCTTGTGGAAGCTTTGAATGGTTTTGGCAAACTAGTGGGTAATGAACGAGCAACCGATATCGGCAAATGGGTGAGTAAACCCGGTGAGGTTTTAGGGGCAGCTGTGGATGGCCGAGGGGCTGCAAAAGCCCAAACAGACATAAATACACAGAGCACTACCAGTGCAGTGGAGCGTAAACCAAAGGTCATCTTATGAGAGTTATGATAAAAACTATGTAAAAGTAAATTTTACTTATAAGAAAACCAAGTATAAAAAATAGTTCTTATAAAATCACACTATCCTATAAAATTCAAGTGCAGCAGAAGAACTTGCTCCGGCTGCACTTGTTTCACTTATATTTAATCTTGGTGGCTTTATTCCAAAATCACCATCTTCTTAGTCGCCGTAAACTCTGTCGTTTCCAAAGTGTAGTACAACACCCCACTGGCACCCAATTGCTCCTTTTTCAAGGTCACTTGGTTGTTGCCCTTGGTGTAATTGCCTTCCACTTTGTAGATCAACGCACCTTTCACATCTCTCACCGTCAGTGTCCCTTTCGTCGCCTTTGGCAAGGTGAACCCAATCACCGTTTCATCGCTGAAGGGGTTGGGCGTGTTCTGACGCAGCTCGTAGGCCTCAGTGGCCTGGATGCCCTCAAAGTTCAAAGCGATCCCCAGGTTCTCATTGTGCTGGTCGTAGGCTTCGGGGGATACCACCCGGTTCAAATTCAAGGTGCTGCTCAACTTCGCATCCGCTTTCGCA
>NZ_JBGSLK010000032.1:0-29604 GCF_041740695.1 Haliscomenobacter sp.
GGCAACGCTGGTCTGATGATGGTTGCGATAAGATGATCAAACTTAGGGTCGCTTTACGCAGCCAAAAATTCGATCTCATCACTAATATTTTCAGGAAATCCGCAGCTTAATGATGAGGTGCGACAATTTGAATTACACCCGATTGAATTCGATTGGCTTCAATCGTTTGTTCATTCAGGTATTGATGCTCTTTTGAGGTATTGGGTAGCCAATGAAAAAAATCCGGTTCTCCTCCGATTAAATCATCAAAGTCCTCTTTTTTGAGTACTTTACTGAGGTAATTTGATCGGATGGTTCTACGCTGTTTTATTTTTTCAATGTTGTATTTGGGTGCATTGATTGCTTTGGTCAATTTGACAGATATGACGTGTTCATCCTGGTTGTTGGTGGCTAAAATATCGAATTGACAATGGTAACCCAGGTTGCTGGCCGCATACTCCAGATTTTGGGTGAATGCCCCGATCGACAGGATCGTTTCTCTTTGGGTGGGATCAACCCCAGGAAGCCATTTGTTTTTGTCATTGCCGATTATCCAATGGTAAGGTTCAATGTATTTTACAAACCAGGGTTGGGTGTTGTGTCCGCTGGGTGCCAAGGAGGCCAAAAACAGGATGTTTTTTTCATCAGCGGTAAGGGGAATTTTTTCAGGAAAACTTCCCTCAAGATCTGCTCTGACGAAATTGCTTTTGTCACTTTGCAGGTAATAGCCGCCAGCGATCACCAAAACCGCACCGCCAGCAACACCTAAGAATTTTTTCCTGTTCATAATGGTTTTATTTTAGGGGCCTGTTTTACATAAAAATTAAAACTTTTCAGGTTGGCCATACTCGATTTTTTTCACCTTAAACTTTGCATAAGGGTAATCGCCTTTTTCCAATCTATAAAGCGCTTCTATATTGGTCGGCACCCTTATTCCATTCAGCTCTTGGTAATCATTCATTTTACCAATCCAGGTTTCCAGTTTCTCTTCGTTCATGTATCGTTTTGTTTCCATTTGGGTGATCTCGCCAAGCTTATTGAAGCTGACAATATAAAATAGCGACAGGCCCTGGTAATTGAAGGTCAATTTTGCAGTCTGCGCATCCATTGCAGACCATTGCAATCTTTCACTCGGCAATAGGTTGGTCGGAAACCAAACACCTTCGCTCAGCCAGCGCTGCAATTCTCCCTCATTGTATTTTTCGCCTTGCGCATCTACTACATTGATCAGGGACAACAGCGAAACCACCAATCGTCCTTTATCCGAAATGTACTTATCGCGGGCGGTGAACATTGTGGTCGTGCCTTTCCAAATAAAGCCGGGTTTTTCGGTGGTGAAATACTGTTCACCATCTATACTCAGCCAATCTTTGTCTTGCCCCGTTTTAAATTGTCCATCGTGGGTCAATCGGATGTAACTGACGTACGGTTGACCCTCCTTTAAAACGTGCTTAAAATAGCGCTGAACGGGCTCGGGTAAGCCGTTTAATTGCTCATAGCTGAATACCTGGTTAGCAGAAATAGGCTTCGATTGAGCAAAAAGTTCTTTTACCTCTTTTTTAAATTGGATACTCAAATTTATGCTACCAACCATTAAAATAAGCCCGATAACACCCGCAGCAATCAACAAAACGATGATGCTCATTTTAAGCGGCCAGGAGATCACTAAATCAATCATTGCTTTTCATTTTGAAAAAACTTCAAATTCCTAGCCAGCCTAATGACCACCATCGCCAGCAATCCCGCCCCGATGCTCAGCGCCCAATCAGCGACCGACATGGGCACCATGGAAAGCGCCTTGCGCACCGGCGCAATTTGGTACAACACGGCTACAATAAGAACACACCCACCCACTGCAAACCATACGTAGCGATTGCGCACCACCTCAGTGCGCCAAAACGGTAGGTCCATCGAACCCATGTTGAACACATGGAACAACTGGGCGAAAATCAGGGTAAAAAACAGGATGTTGTTGGAAAGCGCAGCATCCCAATCTCCCCAGGCATGAAGGGCGTAATGGCTGCAATACACTGCTCCGATGCTTGTCGCTGTGATGACCCCGGCATAGAAAAAAATGCGCCACCAACGTGATTTGTCAATGATGGGTTCGTCGGCAGCGCGCGGCTTCTGCTTCATCACCTCCGGGCCACCAGGCGTAACACCCAAGGCCAGAGCTGGTAACACATCGGTGACCAGATTGATGAATAAAATTTGCAGCGGCTTCAACTGGAAATCCAGCAGCAACACGGCTACAATGGCAATGATCGCCAGTTCGCTCAGGTTGCAGGACAAGAGGTAAATGACAAACTTGCGGATGTTGTCAAAAATGACCCGCCCTTGGCGGATGGCCGCAACAATGCTGGCAAAACTATCGTCGCGCAGCACCATGTCCGCTACGTCTTGCGCTACCTGGGTGCCGCGTTTGCCCATGGCGATGCCAATGTCGGCTTTTTTGAGCGCGGGGGCATCGTTCACGCCATCGCCAGTCATACCCACGATGGCCTTGCGCTCCTGAAAAACCCGGATCAAATCAAGTTTCTGCTTGGGGCTAACCCGGGCAAATATTTTGGCGGCGACCCAGCGCGACTTATCCGCCTTACTGAGTTTTTCGAAGTCCGGCATTTCTTTTCCCAACACCACGTCAGTTTCATCAGTATCGATGATGCCCAACTGCCTGCCGATGGCTTTTGCGGTGGCAGGGTGGTCGCCGGTGACCATAACCACCTCGATTCCAGCATCCCGGCAGTGGCGGATGGCGGCGGGGATTTCTTTTCTGGGCGGGTCGATCAAACCAAAAAGCCCCACAAAAACCAGGTCTTTAGCCAGTTCCTGCGTAGCGTTTGCATCTGATTTAAAAGCACCCGCGATGACTTTTAACCCCGATGAAGCCATGTTTTCCGCTTCGCCTAGCCAAGTCTTCTTCGCCTTGGGGCTCAGGGGAGTGGTTTTGTCCCCATCGAGTATAAAGGAACAACAGTTCAGCAAGTCTTCGACCGCGCCTTTGGCAAAAACCAGTTTACCTTCCGGGGTATCGTGCAAGGTGGCCATAATTTTGGTTTCCGAGCTGAAGGGCATTTCCGACACTTTGGGGGATTTTAATCGAAGGTCTTTGATGTCTTCGCCCTGTCGGTGTGCGAACTTGAGTAAGCCTGTTTCAAGCGGATCGCCAATTTCTTTAATCGTCCTTTTCTGAGCGACAATCTCCGAGGTGTTGCACAAAATGGCAATTTGGATGAGGCGCTGGTACTGCAACTCCGGCAAATGACCAACTGGCATATCGGCTGCATCGTTGCTTTTTGCCCAGGTACCCCCCGGCGCAGCCAAGGATTCGACTTCCAGTTTGTTTTGCGTGAGCGTTCCGGTTTTGTCGGTGCAAATGACGGTGGTTCCACCCAGGGTTTCGACTGCCGAAAGTTTGCGGACAATCACTTTATGACGGGCCAATTTGAGCATTCCTTGCGCCAGTGCGAGGGTGGCGACAATCGACAAACCTTCCGGAACTGCGGCTACGGCCAAAGCAATGGAGGTCTCGAACATTTCCAGAATTGGCTTTCCTCCAAGAACACCTACACCAAAAATAACGACTACCAAGCCAATAGTGATTTTGATGAGGCGCCCGCTGAATGCTTCCAATTTCTTTTCTAACGGCGTGGCAGCCTGTTCGGATGTACCTACAAGGTGGGCGATTTTTCCCAACTCGGTGTTCATGCCCGTTCCAAAAACCACCGCCCAGCCATTGCCTTTGGTAACGAATGTACCTTTAAAAAGCAAGTTTGATTGTTCTGCCAGCGGCGTGTCGGGGGGCAGCACAGCGGGCTCTTTTTCCACGGGAACGCTCTCGCCAGTAAGGGAGGATTCGTCCACTTGCAGCTGGGAACTATTGTAGAGTCGGGCATCGGCAGGGGTCATGTCCCCGGCCTCCAGGTAGATCACGTCACCGGGTACCAGCATTTCGATGTTGAGTTCCTTCAAGCTGCCTCCACGTTGAACTTTAGCTGAAACAGCAACCATTTTTTTCAGCGCGGCCATGCTGCGCCCAGCTTGAAATTCCATGTAAAAACCAATGCCGGCATTGAGAAAAACGACTACCAAAATGGCACTTCCATCTAACCATTCCTGAAAGGCAAACGACGCGCCTGCCGCCACAACCAGCAACAAAACGAGGGGGCTTTTGAATTGCCGAAGGAAGATCTTCCACGCAGGTGTTTGTTTGTCTTGGACAATGGCGTTGGGGCCAAAAGATTCCAGTCGGGTGGCGACTTCTGCCACCGACAAGCCCTGCTCGATGTCTACACCCAAACGGGTAAACAATTCCTTCTCCTGGGAAGCCCAGTTGGGGGTGTCGGATTTATTGGTTGCTGGTTTTTTGTCCACTTTGACCATGTCAGAATACTTTTTGGGGTTTCCCAGTTTATCAGGACTGTAAATTCAAATTCCATTTCCAATCAATAATTTCTGGCATGTCTTCACCATGCGAATAACATCTGCTGTTTTATTGGCCACATGATCAAGAAATCCAGGATCCTGATGGCTATTCCCATTGTGATCTTGTCGCCATACATGCGAGGTGAGCAGGTAATTCAAGGACGCAATGGGGTACCTCCAGGGTATTTTACGAGAGACTTGCAGCCACTTGGCGTGTTGGTTGAACATCGAACCCACAATATGAATGAATGCTTCATAACAGGAAAACAGACCATGCCTGCCCGTCAGCAGGTATCCTTCGAGCCAGCCCTGGCACAAGCCCCAATGCCCCAACAAACGGGGTTTGATGTGTTCAAGCGGCAATGGCTTTTTAAGCAGGGGATTGTCGTACAAATAGATTTGGCCAACCGATAAATAATTGGCTGCTCGCCAGTAAGCATCCATCTTTTGAAGCAATTCGGGCGATAAAGTTTGAACTTCGATGTCGATGTTTTCTACCGTCATAGTGTTTAGTTTTTAACCTGTTCTAAGGGCGATAAAAAAATAAGTGATCATTTTGCCAGAGGATTAGATAAGTAAACGTTTCATTTCAAGTGCCTTATCTAATCCTCTGGCTCAGGAAAAATGATCACTTATTTTTGCCCCACTACTAAGCATTGGCAAACCAATCTTGCAATCATTGATTCCTCATTGGTCTGGATTACTCGGACACAAACTTTGCTTTTTGGGGTAGAAACAATGGCTTCATTCTGTGCATTTCTGGTTTCATCCCATTCAATGCCCAAAAATTGCAGCCCCTCGCAGATGCGCTTGCGAATTTCTGGCTGATGCTCGCCAATGCCGCCTGAAAATATCAAGGTGTCTAAACCTCCAAGTGCGGCAGCATAGGATCCGATCCATTTTTTAGTTTGGTAACAAAACAGTTCAATTGCTTCAGCAGCCCGGGTATCCGTACCACGAGATTTGATCAACTCCTGCATGTCAGCACTTGTTTCCGAGATACCCAGTAGACCGGATTCATGATTGATCAGGTGACTAAACTGTGCTGGATTAAGCTTTTCAGTCTGCATTAAATACCAGGCGACACCAGGATCCAAATCGCCAGTGCGCGTGCCCATTGGCAATCCGGATGTAGGGGTGAAACCCATGCTGGTGTCCAGGCTTTTGCCATTTTTTACCGCAGCAAGGCTTGCACCATTGCCCAGGTGCGCCAATATTACTCTGCCTTGGGCGGGTTCACTCCCAGCTATTCGGTTGAGCTCTTCCATCAGCCAGGTATACGAAAGTCCATGAAAACCGTAGCGTTGGATGCCCATGGCCTGAAAGCGCCGTGGGATGGGTAATAATTTCGCGACTTGAGGCATGGAAGCATGAAAAGAAGTATCAAAACAGGCAATTTGTGCAATTGTGGGATAACGCTGGCCAAACGCTTCGATCAATTTAATGGCGCCGGGCATGTGCTCTGGATCATAACTACTGATTGCCTTAAATTCATCCAATAAAGCAGGGGTGATCTGCTCCGGCACGGTATGTTTCATGCCGTATACGATTCGGTGTCCTATCGCTTTGACAGCACCAACGTCCTCCTGTTTTTCTAGCCAGTCAATGAGGAAATTGGCAGGATCAGCATGCTCCAGTATGGCTACCGGTTCACTGTTTTTTTGATTGATTCCCGTCTTATTAAAGCTGAGTTTTGTGTTTTTCGTCCCAATGCGTTCTATCTTCCCGGAGAACACCTGCGTCGGCTCTTCTTCAATTTTATACAAAGCAAACTTGATGCTGGAGGAACCACTGTTGATGGTCAGCACACAATTTTTATCTAATTTATTGAATGCCATGCCAGCTTATTTGTACTAAAATTCTTGTGCAATAAAATTAAGGTCTTTACTACCCGGAAGTGTTATACAATACTCATGATAATTTACATCATTCACACATTTATTTAAAAAGCCCGGCAAACGCTTAATTCGTCTGCCGGGCTTTCCATACTGTTGGACATTTTTTTATTTAAAAAAAGAACGTCGCACTTACTTTTGCAAAAAATGGCGTTCCTGGAGTGTAATGCAATTCCGATACTGAATCCTGCTCATTGAACAAGCGACTTTCGGTATCAAACTGCGCCTCGTTCCAGTCCACATTCAAGATGTTTTCGAACGACAAACCAAACTCCGCTTTACGAGCAGTGTAAGTGAGGCCTCCATCGATCAGGGTATAGCCCAAAGCGCTTACGGTATTGTTTTCATTGGCTGGACGATCCGACACATGGCGGTAGCGTATACTGCCATTCAAGCCCTTCGCAAATTTGGTCGTAAGGCCTCCAATGCTGGTAAAGGTAGGTGCCAAGGGAATGTAATTCTCGCCTTCGGCACCTTCCCGGCTACGCGGCACTGTGTAGTTCATATCCAGGTCTACAAACAACCACTTGGTCGCCTGGTACCGCGCAGAAAGATCAAGGCCGTAACGGCGCGTTTTGCCCGAAGGTTCTACCACTGCCGCGTCGCCCACGTAAACGAACTCCTGATCCAGATCAAGAAACCACCCTGCTACGTTCAAAAACAGATTGGGAAATGGCTTCACAAAAGCACCGAGGTCAACGCCATAAGCTTTGGGTAAAATTTCGACCCCGTTCTGAGGGATCACCACCCGCGCATCATTGGAATGAAAGCCGATACCCGACTTAAGGTAAATTTGCACACTTGGACTCGCATTGTAATAAAAATTCAACTTGGGGCTGACTGTATTGGCAGATACCACGGGGTGATCGTACAGGCTATCCAAGAGGTTGACATAGCCGAAGCTGAACTGGTCAAAACGCAAGCCAGCATTGATTGTAAAACGATTACTCACCTTTAGTACTTCATCGACATAGAGCGCCGCATTCAGCTCGTCAATATCCCCCAAAGCCGCATAACTGATGAGGGTATTGCGCTTGAGGGTACGCGACAATTCCGTGCCCTTGGTTTTGTCGTAGCGGATGTTTAAGCCTGCCTCCGAGCGCAAGGACATTGAGCCCAACTTACGCTCTGCTGTATAAGAAAGGTTGTAGCCAAAAATATCCCGATCCTCGTATTGGCGAATTTCGTCACCATTAACTGGATCTTCGAGGAAAAAGGTAAAATTGGAGAAGAGTTGAAATTTGTTTTTGACATAATAAAACTGGTTGCGCAACAAGTCGCCATTCTCCAGGGTTTTGAGCAGTTGAATGTTGGCGTTGGTACGGCTCGTATTGCCTCCCTCGTTGTCGTCAATGGCACCAAAGCGGCTGATGAGGCCACTGCGTACTGCGCGATCTGGAATTTGCCCCGATGCTTCCCAGCGGCTGCTGAATGTGGACAAAGAAACCGTTAGCACCTGATCCGAGCCAATCAACCCGTGGTATTTGCCCATGAGGTTGATGCGGTTGAAATTCTGAGGGCTTTCAAAAGGGCCATTGCTGAACGTCAGGTCAGAGCCGAAATAAGCATTTTGCTGGCTACCGGCATTTTTACCCAACAAATCCAAAAGCCCAACGGCCCGATAGGTGTCGAAGCGCCCGGTTTCCAATTTGATCGAACTGCGCGCGAGGGCATTGCGGGTGTTGAAGTTGGCATAACCAGCCGTAGTGAAATCGCCTTGCTGGGTATAGTATGGCCCTTTGTTAAAATCAACGTTGTCAATCAGTTCCGGGATCAAAAAATGCAAATCGGCGTAACCTTGTCCGTGGGCGTGGCTGACCATATTGACGGGCATGCCATCAACGGTTACCCGAATGTCGGTGCCGTGGTCAATGTCAAAGCCGCGCAAATAAATTTGTTCGGCCTTGCCTCCACCAGCATGCTGAGCGGTGATGAGCCCTGGGATCATCCGCAACACATCTTGTGAAGAACGGGTAGGGCGCAATTCCAGGTCAATTTTATTGATCAAGGTCATGGTTTTGCCCAGATCGCGTTGATTGTTTACCACAAATTCAGTCAGGTCGAGCACCGTAGGCTCCAGGCGAACATCCAGCGACGCGCTCGTGTTCGCCTGCACAGTTTGGGTCATAAATCCCACAAAAGAAATACTCAATTCGTACTGATCCCCGGCCAAGTCTTTGATTTTAAAGGCCCCCAGCTCGTTGGTGGTGGTACCTGTTTGTAGTGAGGGAATAAAAATAGTGGCGCCTGAAATGGCTTCTCCCGTTTGGGCATTGAGCACCCGTCCGAGGATGTCGTGTGCACAAAGCAAACCTGTTTGCAAAAGCAGGAGTAAACCCAAGAGCGTCATTTTTGGGTAATGTCGTTTTTTCATGGTCAAAATATCTTGGATAAGCCAGATACAGGGCGGATGTACCTGCGCTAGAATGTTAGCAATACAAAGCCGAGCCTGATCCCTTCAATGGGCAGGCGGACATTATGGATAAAGAAAAATGGTGTACCCCGATAGGCAGGGTCGATTGGTTCTGGCTTAAACCCCGAAGGGGTGACAGGATTATAGCAAAATAGCCGTGTTTATTCCATTGAGAAAAACCCCGAAGGGGTGGCATTATGGAATAAAACGGTGAGGGTACGGTCAAATAATGTCACCCCTTCGGGGTTCAAATACATCCTCATGACATTTTTCCTATAATCCTGTCACCCCTTCGGGGTTGAAAACAGTGCTCAATTGAGAACCAATCGACCCTGCCCGAGAGGGGTACAAATGCTCAGGCGAGCTCTGGTGGTTGGAAAACTGCGCCCCCTACACCCAATGACCAACTAAAACAATAAAGTGGAATGGGAACTGAGTGCCTATAACCTAATCTGCGCGTTTTGAATACGATAGTCGGTGCAATCAAGTGTACCGATAAAGTGAATTTAAAGTCGGGTGATTCCGAGAGGGCTGCGGTAGCACCATGATCCAGGTTCAACAACTGGACGATTTCCTCCCCTACGTGAGTATGGTCTTCATCGCCGTGGTGCACGTGCTCCAGGTGATGGTGGTGCCAAAAAAGGTGCGCAAGTGTATCCTTCAATACTGGCAAGAGCTCCATGCAGGATGCAGTAAGATAAACCAGTAAGAGGATCCAAATGCTTGCGTTTTTCATATGGTGCGGTACTGTACCAATATACGTAGCAAGCCAGGGATTAGGATTTAGTTTACTTTCAATAAACTTGCATTGATGGCGACCACCACCGTGCTTACCGTCATCAACACGGCGCCTGCGGCGGGACTGAGCAATATTCCCCAATTGTACAATACCCCTGCCGCCAAGGGCAGCGCGATGACATTGTACCCGGTTGCCCAAATGAGGTTTTGAATCATCTTGCGGTAGGTTGCTTTTCCAAAGAGGATCAAACTCACCACATCTTTGGGGTTGCTGTTTACCAGAATGATCCCTGCGGTTTCTGCGGCAATGTCGCTGCCAGAACCTACTGCTATACCAACGTCTGCCTGGGCTAGAGCGGGAGCGTCATTTACGCCGTCGCCCGTCATGGCCACAAATTCTCCTTGGCTTTGTAGTGCCTTGATTTTTTCCAGTTTTTGATGCGGCAATACTTCTGCCATAAAACTGTTCATCCCCAAAGTTTTACTTACACTTTTGGCAACTTTGGCATTGTCGCCCGTAAGCAAAATGGATTTGATGTTGTTCTCGGCCAAGGTTTTGATCGCGTCTGCTGATTCAGGGCGGATTTCATCTGACAATGAGATGTACCCGGCCAATTCATTGTTGACGAGCACAAAAACCACCGTTTCGGTATCGTTTGCCGTGAAATCCACGGGAAGTGGAATGTTGTTTTCGGTCAGATAGCCGGGACTAACCACCAATACTTTTTTACCCTCTACGGTAGCCTCCACACCTTTGCCAGTGATGGCATTAAAATTCTCCGCGACGGGAATAGGGATCCCTGCGTCTTTAGCCTTTTTCAGAATACCCGTGGCAATGGGGTGTTCCGATTTTTGCTCCAATGCAGCGGCCAAACGGATGATTTCATTTTCAGTTAGGCCACTTTGCAAGGCAACGATTTTGGATACCTCAAATTTGCCTACGGTGAGGGTCCCCGTTTTATCAAATACGATGGTGCTGATCTTTCTGGAATTTTCAAAAGCTGTCCGATTTTTGATCAATAAGCCGTGTTTTGCAGACAAGGCCGTTGACTTTGCCACGACCAATGGGACGGCCAAGCCAAGTGCATGCGGGCAACAAATGACAATGACAGTAACCATTCTTTCCATGGCAAAAGCCAAAGATTGACCCGTCAAATACCAGTAGAAAAAAGTAGCAAGCCCCGCTACAATTGCAACAAGGGTAAGCCATCTGGCAGCCTGGTCGGCCAACAATTGGGTTTTGGACTTTGATTTTTGGGCATCATCCACCAGCTTGATGACCTGCGAGAGGTACGAATCTTTGGCGGCATGTGATACGGTGACTTTGATGGCACCGTTGCCATTGATCGAGCCAGCAATGACTTTATCTCCATTGATTTTTTTTACGGGTTTGGATTCCCCCGTCAACATCGATTCATTCAGGTAACTTTCTCCTTCCGAAACAATGCCATCCGCAGCCACTTTTTCGCCAGGTTTGACCAGAATGACATCGTTTGCTTTGAGGGTGTCGGTTTTTACTTCCTGAATTTTATCCGACACAACCAGGTGCGCCTCGGAAGGCATCAACTGCACCAACAACTCCAACTCCCTGGAGGCTCCGGCCACCGATTTCATTTCTATCCAGTGCCCCAAAAGCATGATCAGGATCAAGGTGGCCAGTTCCCAGAAAAAATCCATGCCCTGCAACCCAAATACAATGGCGACGCTATAGATGTAGGCAACAGTTATGGCAAACCCAATCAAAAACATCATGCCGGGGTTCTTCGTTTTTATTTCTTCAATCCAGCCGGTTAAAAAGGGCCAGCCACCATAAAAAAACACGACGGAGGACAAGCCCAATAAGAGGTATGGTGAGCCGGGAAATTGCCAATTCACCCCCATAAACTGCTGGATCATCGGGGACAGCAGCATGATGGGAATGGTCAAGATCAGGACGATGTAAAACCTTTTGCGGAAATCAGCGATCATCATAGCATGGTGGTCATGGCCAGTATGGTTCATGGGAGGATTGGCGGCGGCGTGATGCGGCGCAGGGGTAGGCGTTTTGGGCTCTTTTTGAGCTTGAGGTTTATTTTGATGATGGTCGTGGTTTTCCATTGTTGCTTCTTTTGTTAAATTTTAAAAAAACCTCCTTGCACATCGCCTCAAAGTAAAGATACTGTGCAAAGAGATTTTTTGACTGCTCAATGTATTTTAAGTGGTTTCCGGCCTATACCACAATGTCATTGACTTAAGAAAAAAAGTGCATTCAGCGCAGCATCGTGCTGAGGTCTACCAACCCCCGACCCCTAAAGGGGAGTACATCTTACGCATACTTAAGATTTTGGAATTCAGTACAATACGAATAAATTTCAAACTTACGTAGGCTGTACTCCCCTTTAGGGGTCGGGGGTTCTGAAGCAAAAGCACGATGCCAAATTCAATGCAAAAAACCCTTAAGTCAATGACATTGGCCTATACCAGGCCATTTTGATTTTCAGGGGCTATTTCCGGTTTTTATCCAACCAGGCCTGAAAACTCGCAATTTCCCGCTGCTGGTCGTCAATCATTTGTTGTGCCATCTGTTTCAACTCGGCGTGCTGGCCATTGGCCAATTCCTCTTTGGCCATGGTCACTGCGCCTTCGTGGTGCATCATCATCATACTGGCAAAATCCTGGTCCATATTGCCGTTCATGGACATAGACTTCATTTGGTCGTGCATTGATTGCATGCTTCTGCTGTGCATTGGCTGCTGCTGGATGCCTGTAGCCGGATGTGCCTGAACGAAGTCTCGCAACTTGACAATCTCTGCTTTTTGAGCCACGATGATTTGTTTTGCCATGTCTTTCAATTCAGCATCGGAACCCGACTTTACTTGAATCTCGGACATGTCAATGGCACCCTGATGATGCTCTATCATCATGTTGGCAAAGTCTACATCGAAGTCCCCCGTCATCTTCATGGCATTTGTACGTTGCATCATGGCATCCATGGATTCCATCATGGCCATGTTGTGCGCACCGTGGGTTTGGTCTTTTTGGCCAGCGTCTTCCTTTGCGGTAGTATTGCTGGAGTTGCAGCCACTCAGCACACAAAGTATGGTAAGCAGCGATAAAAGAAATGTGTGTTTCATGTAAGTCAAATTTTTTAAAAGGAATTGGAAAAAAGGAAGTATTGATGAGAATCGCTGTGAAAGGAGATTTTGCACACTACATTTTACCCATATTGCTACATTCGGCAGCACATTTGCGACATGCTTCTGCACATTTTTTGCAATGCTCCATGTGTGAGTGCTTCTCACATTCCACTGCACAGGCAGTGCAGATTTCTGCACAGAGTTTGCAGATTTGGTGTGCGAACTCACTGCCGCTGGCCATAGCTTGTAAAGCCAACTGGCAAATGGCCCCACAATCATGGTCTAATTTGATACACCGAGCCAACATTTTAATGTCTTGTTCTTCCAGGCAGGCACTTGCACAATGGTAACATTCTATTGCACAGGCTGAACAGGCGGCGATGCAACTTTGAAATTTTTGATGACTCATCTTAATGTGGTTGTAATGGTAGAGAATATTCTCTCAACAAAGCTAAGCCCTTAACTGCTCAGCGGCCTTGCACAATTTTAGCGATAAGTTACATCATTCACACATTCATTTACTATGGACTTAACGACAGCACTTTTTGACAAATAGCTTTTTTAACACCCAGATTATCAATTTCATACTATTTCTTAAAAATGCCAAAAATCCATGGCCCAATGCAGGAATAAATTCATTGTTTTTCATGGTATATCAAATTAAAAATACAACCGTGAACTCAGTAATAAATTCACGGCGGTGACAATCATTACAAATTACGGCTCACTTTTGCTGTTGCATTTTATGATGATCCATCCCAGTCATAAAACAATGCATTGAACAAGCTATTGGCTTGTAAGTATTGTGTACATTACCAATCACTTTTCCATCGGCATCCACGATGTCGCAAGTCTCTGAATTCGTATTGTCTTTCACCTGTAATACCAACTGGCCGTTGGCATTGTAATAGGTTCGTCCATCTTTCCCGATTTGACCAAGCTTTTTGCCGTTGGCATCTTCCAGAATACCCCCTTGCCGGAAGAAGGCAATTTTTTTGCCTTTTGCGTTCTTCACAATGCTGTCCTTGACTATTGAACCAATTTTGGTTCCTTCCATGTATATCTTCCCTTTGGCATCAATGATGAAGTGCCCTTTAAGATCTGTAACTTTTTGGGCAAAAAGTATTTGCCTAAAGAAAAGCAGTGAAACTGCCAATAAAATCGTTTTCATCGTAAGGGATTTTGTGTTTATTTTTAAAACGTTACAAGGTAAGGTTAACCTGTATTAAAATGCGATGCCATGATTTAAATCATTATTCTAGTGGATTTTAGCTTATATGATTTTGTCTATGTTGCATTGTAAAACTAAAAAATTCCGTTCAGCGACATTCTCTTTTATCAATCAACGGGGAACAGGCTCGTGTACCATTTCGTTGGTCATAGGCGGAAGGTTGGAAAACCCCTATGTCCCTGATGCCGTTTAGCCAACCTGACAAATTGATAAAAGTGCGCCGAACGGATTTTTTAGGATTGGTTTTAAAAAAATTAAAGCTGGTTTATTTTACGTAGTAGCAATAACTTACTTGCCAGGGGTCATTTTCATTCCATGCATGTCCCTCATGTTTTTCATCACATTCGGGTTTTCGTGCATGGCCCCCATCATCATCTTGCACATGGCTGGGTCGTTGTTGCACATCGCCATTGATTTGCCCATCATCATTTTGAACATGGAGGAATCTGCTTTGCCCATTTCCATCATTTGGTCCATCATGTCAGATTGGATTTGTTCATTGTTTTTTGCAGTCATTAGCACGTTGGAAAGCATGGCGTCGTGATGCTTGGTCTGCATGGAATACATGACTTCCTCCCGGTAAGAATCATTGTTAATCAATTCGTTAATGATTTTCTCACGGGAAGTATTGTCGCTAAGATTCTGAGGTGCCTCGATATTGCATTGGCTAAGCAAAATCAAAGCTGCAAAGGCGATGAAGAACGAGCTTATCTTTTTCATTTGTTGTGTTTGAATTCGAAAGGAATTTTCCGCACGATAAAATTACGCCTCTATCGCCTCAAAAGCATTACACAACTTCAGCTCAAAGTTGCAATATTCACAGATTATACCTGAACTGTCAGTCTGGGCTTTGCAGCACCAAACTGACAGTTGCTATTGATTTTGACAGGAATACGGACCAATTTACTGATTCAAGTACATCATTTTCACTTCATACACCCCATTGATCACCACCTTGGTGCTTTCTTCCAATCCCTTCAGGATGAGCGTGCGGGTGCCATCATCTTCGCCCGTTTGTACATACGCCAATTCAAATTCTTCGGGGCCATGTTTGAGAAAAACGGCGGTTTTTCCGTTGATTTCGGTGAGGGCAGAATTGGGCACGGTCACTTGGCGGCTGTGCTGCTGGTTGAGCGCCTTCAGGGTGACAAACTCGCCAATTTTGAACTCCCCTTGGGGGTTGTCCAATTCAAAAATGACCCGTTGACTTTGGTTGCCCGGATTCATTTGTTGAGCTGGCGAAAGCAGGCGTACTTTAGCCGTTTTGTGGTCGTCGGTGGCGCAAAAAACCTGGAATGAATTGCTGGCCTCGATCAGAGGAACGTCGCGGTCGTACACCTGCGCTTCCACGTATACTTTGTTCAGGTTGGTGATGCTGAACAAGGTTTGCCCAGCGACTACCTCGGCCCCTGGTGCCAGGGTGAAAGCACCCACTACCCCCGAAATCGGGGCAACCAAGGCGATGGTGCGGGAGTTGGCCGAAGTATTGGCCCCTACGGCCCGACTCTCCAACGTTTTTAGCTCAGCCAAAGCGCTGTTGTAAGCGGATTCGGCGGCCTGTACATCCCGCCCGGCAGCAATGTCCTCAATCTTTTTCAAACGTTCGTATTCACGTTTGGTGGCGGCAAGGCGGGTTTTTGCGGTTTCGATTTGTACGGCCAACCCGGCATTGTTGGCGGCGATCCCCACTTGATCGGCTGTACCGAGGTTTTGCTGTAAAAGTGCCAGGGTTTGCCCAGCGCGTACCGTTTGCCCTACTGCGGCATTGAGGCGGGTGATGCGACCAGATTGTGGGGCCACAATGGTGCCCAAACCACCCGAAGCGGGAATGACGGTGCCGTACATGGTGGTAGCCGACTGGTAATCCCCAATGGCGATGGCCTGGGTGCTGATTTCAAATAAAAACTGGGTTTCTTTGGGTGTATACACCGATTTGCCATAGCCGCTTCCGCCCGATTTTGGGCCGTGTTCTTCATCGCCGTGGGCAAAAACGGGATTTACACCCGGGGTCGAAAACCAGGCGCTGGCCAAAAGCAGGAACATCGTCAGCACCCGTTTGCGGCGACTGATCAACCAGACAAGCAGGCCGCCGAGGAGAATGCCGCCCCCAAACCACCCTAATACGCTGGAGAATGGGAAAGCTTTACTTGCAGGCTCGGTAGCTGCTATCAATTTTTTGCCCACCTGAATCCCTTGCACCCCAATGAGGTCCGCACCATTGGCATGGCTGATCTGAAAATTGAGGGTATAAGTTTTGTGTTCAGGAAAGCTGCCGTGTAGCTCGTACACCCCTGGCGAAAGCTGTTCTGCTTCAAAAACTAGTTTGGGATCTTCTAAAGTACTGATTTTAAACTTGGCCTGATCGATCGGGCGATTGCTCTGGTAATCGGCCAGATATAAGGTCAGGTGCACTGCTTTTTTCGCTTCCAGCTCGGGGTAATACAGCGTCAACTCGTAACGCTCTGATTGCCCGTATACCGTAAAGTGGTCCTTGGCAATTCCTGGGTCGTTGGGAATTTCATCGCCGTGCGCGGTACCCAACTGGGGCAATATGGCTAGGCCAAAGAATAGGCAGAAGATTCGAGTTAAAAAATTGGACAAATTCATGGCCATTGGTTTTTGAAAAGAAAAGATAATTATTGACCTACGAGGTAAAGCAGTTTAATCCGAGCCGTTTCGAAGCTTTGCACCTGCGCGGTATACTCGCGCTGAATGGCAAAAGCCTGATCCAGGGTACGCAGGAAAGTAACGTAATCGACCTGCCCGGCCTCGCGCATCCGCAGTGCGGTGTTGATGAGGGTACGGCTGCGCGGCAAAGCATTCAGTTCGTAATAGCGGGCTTGGTTGAGTGCGGTAGTTGCTTCAGTTTGGGTACGGATCAACTCAAGTTCTACAACTTGTTGTTGGCCTTCCACTCTACTTTGGGCCGCTTGGGCCTGGCTCTCGGCATTTTGTCGACCAGCGCGGTATTGCCCAGTCCAGAGGGGAATGCCTACGCTGACCCGAAAGCGGTAATCCAGAGGGGTTCCACGTGCGCCCTGATTGAGGTAGCCCATGGAAAAGCTGGGTAAATCGAGGCTTTTGGCCAAGCCGACCTGTTTTTCAGCTACCCGCAGTGATTGTTGTTCAAAAGCCACACTGGGGTTGCTGGCAATATTGGCAACAGTGCCTGCGCCCAGGGAGTCAAGGCTAAGCGGAAGCAGGGTGCCTAAATCGCCTAGCCCACTTAGTTTCGACAATTGTTTGCGCAAAGCGATGGAGCTTTGTTCGGCGGCGAGGCGCTCCTGATGCACCTGTCCTGCTTCATTTTCCGCCAGTATTTTTTGCAATAAATCGATTTCCCCTCCGCTAAATTGACGGGCTGCTGTCGCTGCGACTGCCGCGTAAAGGCTATCGCGGGAGACCCATTGCCGGACTAAATGTTCCGCAACTTGCAACTCCAAGTATAGGGAACGCACCATGTAACGCAGGTCATTTTCGCTCACCCGTTGCCCCGATTGGGCCAAGGCGGTTTCGGCCTGAGCCACCTGTTTTTGGCGGGCATAAACGGTGGGAAACTCAAAAGACTGCAAGACGCCTACTGCATAAAATTCGCCAGTGGGGCTTTCGGCGTTTATTTCGGGATTCGGCAATTTTAGGGCCGTTTTTTCTGCGTATTTTTTGGCTTGGACCTCAAAAGTAGCGGCTTTCACCGAGGGGTGATTCCGCAAGGCAGCACTGATTGCGGCATCAGGCGTGGTTTGTGCAAACACCCCCGATGCGATCAGGCCAAGCAGTACGATGTTCATCCAGGTTTTCATAGCGAATGATTGTCGGGTTTAATATTCTCAGATTGCTTTTTACCGTCAAAATAGGCTTCCACCGCCTTTTTTCCCCAGGCCCAAAATACGGTAGGGGTCACGATCATGTCCAAAAGGGTGGAAGACAGCAGGCCACCCAAAATCACCGTAGCTACCGGATAAAGGATTTCTTTACCCGCCGCCTGGGCATCCAGCGTTAGTGGGATCAGCGCCAGGGCCGCCACCAGGGCAGTCATCAGGACGGGCACTAGGCGTTCAAGGGAGCCGCGTACAATCATACCCTGGTCAAATTGTTCACCTTCATGCTCCATCAAGTGCAGGTAATGGGAGATCATCATGATCCCGTTGCGCGAAGCAATCCCGGTAAGGGTAATGAAACCCACCAGGGTAGCCACTGAAAAAGTGCCGCCTGTAAGCCATACTGCTGTCACGCTGCCGACCAGCGCCAAAGGAACATTGAGCATCACTTGCAGCACTATGCGCCAGGAGCGAAAATGAGCGTACAAAACCAGGAAAATGCCCAGAAAAACGAACAAACTCAAAAGGCCGATCAATCGTGAAGCTTCTTTTTGGGCTTCAAACTGGCCGCCGTATTCCAGGAAATAACCTTGGGGCGGTCTTATTTTTTCGGCTACCATTTTTTGAATTTCAGCAGCGGTACTGCCCAGGTCACGCCCCTGCACGTTGCAAGACACAATGATACGGCGCTGGCTGTTCTCGTGGCTTACGGTGTTGATGCCTTTTTCGTATTCGATGTGGGCAATACTTTCCAGCGGGATCAAAATCCCTTCAGGGGTATGGATTTGGGTGTTGCGGATGTTTTCCAGGTTTTCGCGGTCTTCGGCTACGGCGCGCAAGACGAGGTCGAAGGTTTTTTGACCATCCAAAATTTGAGAAACCACTTTGCCGCCGTACAGGACTTCCAGATCGCGCGCCACTTCGCCCGTTTGCATGCCATAACGTTGTAAGGCAGCACGGTTGAGGCGAATGGTCAATTGAGGGACAAGTACCTGGCGTTCTACCTGCACATCCACCGCACCGGGTATGGTTTCAACAACTTCTTGCACCTCGGTGGCCAGGGCTCTGAGTTCGCCCAGGTCTTCCCCAAATATTTTGATGGCAATTTGTGCCCTTACACCACTCAGAAGGTGATCGAGTCGGTGTGAAATGGGTTGTCCAATGCTCAAAGAAACCCCGGCCAGGTTGGCCAGTTGTTGGCGAATATCGGCCAATACTTCCGTACGGGAACGGGCATCTTCGTGCAATTCCACCTCGATTTCGGAGTTGCTGACGGGCTCAACGTGTTCGTCAAGTTCAGCCCGCCCGGTGCGCCGGGCGGTGTATTGTACATCGGGTACACGCAGGATGAGTTGCTCCGCTACTGCCCCGATTTTATTGCTTTCTTCCAGTGAGGTTCCGGCGGGTGTATAGAGGTTGACCGTGAAACTACCTTCGTTGAAGGGTGGCAAAAATTCGGTACCAAAACGGGTGGCCACACCCAGCGCCACAATCACGAGTACCGTAGCTGATCCAATGACCAGACGAGGATTGGACAAACCAAAATGCAGCAGTTTGAGGTCTTGTTTTTTCAACCACTGGACCAACAAGGATTCTTTGCCTTCACTCAATTTTGACTGAGGCAACAAGTATGCACAGAGTGCCGGGGTAACCGTCAGAGAAACCAGCAAAGACGCCAGAATGGAGGTAATGTAAGCGATCCCCAGCGGTGCAAAAATTCGGCCTTCCATGCCCTGCAACTGAAACAAGGGCAAAAAAACCAAAACCACGATGATCGTAGCATAAACGATGGAATTACGCACCTCGCTACTCGCATCGTAAATGACTTGTAAAGGGCTTTTAGGGTCGCCGAGCGCCCGGTTTTCGCGCAGGCGGCGGAATACGTTTTCCACATCCACAATCGCATCATCCACCAATTCTCCGATCGCAATAGCCAGGCCACCGAGCGTAAGGGTATTGATGGAGATGTTGAACCACTTAAAAATCAAGGCGGTGATCACCAGGGACAAAGGGATCGCCGTCAAGGTGATGACTGTGGTTCGAAAATTCAATAAGAATAAAAATAGGATAATTACTACCAAAATAAAACCATCACGCAGGGCTTCTTCCACATTGCTCAAGGCATTCACGATGAAGTTTTTCTGCTGAAAAACTTTGGCATTGAGGCGCACGTCCGCAGGCAGAGAAACCTTTAATTCTTCCAGGGCCTTTTCAATTTCCTCGGTTAGGGTTACCGTATTGGCGCCGGGTTGCTTTTCCACGGTGAGGATGACAGCGGGCTGGGCATTGATCGAAGCGTCGCCACGTTTGATGGCTGCGCCAAATTTTACTTCGGCGACCTGGTTCAACAAAACGGGACTGCCTTCCCGGTTGACGACTACCGTGCGCTGCAAGTCTTCCAAACTTTTCGCCCGCCCCAGTACCGAAATGAGCACTTCCGAGCCATAACGGTTGAAAAAACTACCCGTAGCATTCAGGTTGGCATTTCCTAAGGCACGGTCAAGGTCTTCGAGGGTAAGGTTGAATTGTTTCAATTTGGCGGAAGAGACCAGCACCTGGTATTGCAAGCGGTCGCCCCCGATGGGGATCACCTGGGCCACCCCTTTAATCGCCAGTAGCCTCCGGCGGATGGTGAAATCGGCCAGGGTACGCAAATCGGCGGCAGTGCTGCTGGTTTTTCCAGTGGCACTATCCGGTTCAGCCGTTATTCCAACCAACATGATTTGCCCCATCACGGAGGAAATTGGTCCCATGACGGGTACAATTCCATCGGGTAGTGGCACGGTTGTCAGTTTTTCGGCAACCAGTTGACGGGCACGGTACAGGTCTACGTCCCAGTCAAACTCTACAAACACCAAGCCAATGCCCCGGGAAGAGTTGCTGCGCACCACCTCTACACCGGGAGAGCCATTGAGTGCTGTTTCGATGGGCAATACGGCTTGTACTTCAATCTCTTCAGGCGACATTCCCCCTGCTTCGAGGAATACCGTGACCCGCGGGCGATTGAGGTCGGGTAGCACATCGACAGGGAGGTTAACAACTGTCCAAGCCCCCCAAACGAGCAGTAAGGCTGCCGAAGCGACCACAAAGAGTCGGTTTTGCAGTGAAAATTGGATGATCCGATTGAGCATTGGAAAAAGATAAGGTGGCTCCGGGTTTGGCCAAATTTTAGGAAACCCGGAGCCTATTAAAAACTACTATTGCTTTTTAATGGCCAGCGTGTTCGTCTGCTTTGTGATCGTCATGATCAGCATGACCTTCCTTCACTTTTAGCACAAAATCAGCAGTGTGTACCTTGCCGTCGGTTTGGAATTGCAACCAGCCGCGGTAAGTCCCTGGCTTGGCAAAAGTGGTGCTGATTTCCAGTTTGCCATTGTCTACCGCTGGGTGGGTATGGATAAATTCCTTAGAGGCTACTTCAACCATCACCAGGTGTGCCTTTTCACCGAGGTAATTTTCAAAAGTTGCAGGATCTACCGCCTTTCCACCTTGCTTAATCGACACATGAACGTGTTGGTGTGAACCCGAGCTGAAGCCCGTCCCGTCGTGTCCGGCATCCAATGACAAGGTGAATCCGTCAATGGTGCTGGTCAGTTTAGGTTGGGTATAGGCAATTGCCTTGCCGGGAGTGCCAAGTACATTGATTTCGGTTTTGTTGACCTGATTCAAGGCACCGGTAGGTTTAAAATCCGCAAAAGCCCAGTATTTGCCCCCTGCGTCAAAGCGGGTTTCGTTGTGTCCACGGCCATCAGTGAAGTTCTCCCCTTTGCCCAAAACTTTGATGTCGTAACTACCTGCATCAGAAAATTCCGGGTGGATGTGGTCGAACCAGGAGAGGTCGTCACTGACCAGGATCAGGTGCATTTTTTTCTCATGCACGAGGTCAAGTGGAACAGCGGCACTCTCGTTGCCCTTGATTTGGGGGGTGAAAGACATGGCCCCTGGTTTGCCAGCTTCGAGTTGGGCTGGATTGCTTACAAATGCGGTAATGTATTCCGACTTGTTGGCTTCAACTTCCGCTTTCATCGGCTCCAAATCCATGTGACATACAGGGCATGAACCGGGTTCGCTATAGGTTTTGCCATCTTCACAATTCATCGGGCAGATGTATTTTACACCTGCAGCGGCGGTTTTAACTTCAGATTTAGGTGCATTGTTTTGGCACGCTGTAAATAGTCCAAGCGAAAGTACAAGCACCAGGCTTGCCGTAAATAGATTTTTCTATACAAATGGATTTAAAAAATTGATTTACAAGGTCATTAAAATCATTCCAGCAGACATCGCGATCATCAACCCATCTTCAATAATGGTCACTGTGCTCATGGGTAAATTGAAAACAGCACCCAAACACGCACATTGAATAGTACGTTTGTTCAGGACACTTTGCAAAACACCAATAATACTCAGTGACATGACCACAAAAGTTAGCACATTGGTAACCTGGGGTTGAAAATTGGTCAAATATGCCAGCCCAAGCCCCAATTCTGTAAAAGCGTAAATGTAGCCCCACGCGGGAACACGCCTGGCTATTACATCGTACATCCGGTAACTATCTGCAAAGCCAGACAAATTGAGCAGCTTGAAAAAGGAAAACACCAGGAAAAACCCTGCCATAAAATGCTGCATCCATTGCATAACATCGAACCGATCGTTTCCCAACTGAATGAGCAAAGTAACCAACGTGATGTAGCCAAAAATCAGCAAAATAGGTTTATAGGTTTCGAACCAGGTCTTTTCACTTTCTGCCTCCACTGATGGCATTTGAATGGGGTTGACTTTATCCACAATGGTGTATTGTGGGGAGTCTTTCAACGCTGCCTGCAAGGTTTCCGTCGATACGTGTCGTGTCATGCTTATCGTTGCTTCATTGCGTAGTGCATTTATTTCAACCGATTCGATCCCCGCAATTGGAGACAATAATGACTTGACTTTGGCTACGCAGCCATTGCAGGTCAATCCTTCCAACTGATATTGATGTGTCATTGTGTTAACCATTAAGTGAATGAATTAATGACACAAAGTTCGCTTGATTGTCCTTCAGTAGCATTGCACAATTTTGGGAAAGGTTTGCATCCTTTACAGTTCGTCAATGGACGAGCGCTTCGTTTCTTTCATCATTTTAAAATGAGAAGGGGTAAGTCCTGTCACTTGTTTGAATTGACGGCTGAGATGCCCCAAACTGCTGTAGTTGAGTTGAAAAGCGATTTCACTCAAAGTCAATTCGTCATACATCAACAACTCTTTCACCCGTTCAATTTTTTGGGCAATGTAGAAGTGCTCAATGCTGACCCCTTCCACTTCGCTGAACAGGTTGCTGAGGTAGTTGTAATCCATGAGGAGGAGTTCCGCCAAAAAGACCGAAAGATTCGTCTGGATTTGATTGTCCTGGTAATGAACCAAGTCGATAATCGCGTTTTTCATGCGCTCGATTATTCGGCTTTTTTTACTGTCAATCAGCTCAAAACCAAGTACTGACAAGCGTTGGCTCAGCTGCTTCTTCAGGTCCTCAGACAGGTTGCCCTCCATTTCTACCTCCCCCAGCTCCACGGTAATGAGGTGAAGACCTAATTTTTCAAGTTCGGACTTCACAACCATTTTGCAGCGGTTGCAGACCATGTTTTTGATGTACAACTTCATAAGGTGACTTTACTGGTGGTTTTAGATTCCAGTAATTTTCGCAGCAGCTGATGTGCCGCTTGTGACAGATTGAAGCAAATGAAATGGCCCATGAAGCAAAACTGTCTTCATCTTTTTGTCAGAACGACAAAAGCCAAAAGGGAGCGCGCGGAAACGACTAACAGAGGAAAGACTGTATAAACACCCGAATATCGGTCACCTTGGGCGGTGGTTTATACAGGTAAAAACGCAGGGCTTTTTGACTGATTGGAATGACTTCAAAGCTGAATAATGCAAAAGGCAAGGGCTCAAAGTCAACTATTTGAACGTTTAAGTCCGGCAGTGCTATCTTTTGGAGTGCACCGTCGATATTGGATTTGAACAGTTGGGATTTATCCTGACAGCAGTTTTTTTTGGAAAACGCATCACCTTGCTGCTGCGTTTTCGAGGCTGAGCAGCAGTCTTTTTGGCATTTGTCACGGTCCGTTTTTACCCGCTTACAACAAGCTTTTGGCTTTGTAAAAACGCTGACTGTTTTACCCTTCATTTGGCACAGGTGCTCAAATACCGTTATTCCTGTTGAGGAAAACAGCACGTTGATCGCCAAGATGAGGTGCAAAAGTTTAAACATTTCTACGGATGTGTTTGCGCGTGGCAAAAGTAAGGATAAAACTACATTTGAAGGCTTTTTGTTGCATCTGTTGTAAATTCGATCATTCAAAGTAATTTTGAACCAGCTCATCCTCATTCAAATAATGAACTCATCTACATTTCGCCCAGTCAAGTATGGTATCTTTCTGCTCCTGCTTTGGATATTCCTCCACCTCAGCTTCAGCATCATCGATGGCTTGTGGGATCGTCAGCAATCTGCCGACTTGGCCGTCATCATGGGCAATAAGGTCAATGAAGATGGAACGCTCTCCACGCGCCTGGTCAAACGGGTCGATTGTGGCTTGCAACTGTATGAGCAAGGGCGGGTAAAAAGACTCATGGTCAGTGGCGGCTTGGGCAAAGAAGGCCATTACGAAGGGGATAAAATGCGCGATTATTTGGTGGGCAAAGGTGTGCCAGACCGCCTCATCATCGTAGACAACCGGGGGAATAATACCACTTTATCGGTTGTCAATACACTTCAGTTGCAAGATTCCTTACAGTTTAAAAGTGTCATTGTGGTTTCGCAGTATTTTCATTTAACAAGAAGTAAAATGTTGTTTAAGAAAAAGGGATTTAAAGCGGTGAGCGGAGTGAGCCCTTGGTATTTTGAGTGGCGGGATGTGTATGCGCTGGGAAGGGAATTTGTGGGGTATTATCGGCAACTACTGAAACCTTGATCCCACATGTCAAATATAACAGCTTGCTCATCGTAAAGATTGATCATAGCAATGGCGTCCTTACGCCAAGCAGCATTTTGATAAATCTTGAAAAAATCTTCGATCTCCATAAAGCAGATTTTGGTTTTTAGAGGAATATTCTTTGCAATGACCGCCAACGAACAGGGCTTTGTGCAGGTTGGGCAATAGCATTCCGTCAAGCCTGGCTTACTGAAGATGAATGTACAAACAACTGTTGATGATTTGATTTGCCGCTCAGCAGCATTCCGTCAAGCCCGAACAAAAGCACAGCATAGCTGAAACTACTGATACACGGCTTCCGCCCACCCCAGCTTTTGCAAATACATTTGTTATGAGCTTTTTTTCCTTCTTAGTATTTTTACAATGCGATTATATACGATTTCCGATAAATTCCAGGTGTATCCACCACTTGTATTTACAAACTGAACAACGACCGCATCAATATCTTTGTAATACCTGGCAATACTAGAGTATCCTGGCAATAATCCTGTATGTTCATATTTGTAAATAGATGAATAAATAGCTTGTTCATTATCATTTAGCAAAGAGCCATCGTTCAAGGCCCTCAAGAATATTCCCACATCTTTTGCTGTAGCTACCATTGAGCCGCTAGGGTTTATAAAATCATTATACTTTAAATCGCCATTATAACCTACGGAATACCCACTCATAACATCGTCTAAATCCACTTCACTAAACAAACTGTAAGTATTGTTCAGCTCAAGTGGCATCAAAATTTCCCTCTTGATATATTGGTGATGGCTATATCTCAATGTTTTATCAAGGATTTCGCCTATCAACAAATAATTCGTATTTGAATAACTATATTTTTTACCAGGTTCAAAGTCCGCAGGCTTATCCAGCACCAACTCAAGATTTTCTTTATTGGCTTTCGGTGGGTCTTCCCAATAGCCAGGGGTGTCGGTAAAATTTGGAATGCCACTTCTATGCTGCACTATCATTCTCAAGGTGATTTTATCAGCATTTTCAATTCTTCTCACCAATTCCGGCAAGTAATCAGCGAGGGTTTTATCCAAAGACAAATGTTTGTCATTTACCAATTTAGCGACAGCAACAGCAACATATAATTTGCTAATACTGGCAATCTTGAACAATGATTGCGGGTCTGCCGGAACCTTTTTTTCTCTATTTTTCCAGCCAGCTGCATAAAATGCTGGTGGCTTGCCAGCCTCATCAACATACACAATCATACCGTCCAATCCATATCCGACGGCATCATTTACTTGTTCTTGAACTGTGTCAGGTAGTGGCGCTAACCACGCCCTTACCAAAATCCATGGCACAAAAAACAAAGAGGTTATGCTTGCAATAATCAATACTATTCTGAGTATTCGTTTTGTTGGTTTCTTTGTCACAATGTCAATTTTTTTTGGGACGATGCTATTTTATTAAATTGCTCATAACGGTTTGGGTATTGGTGAAGTAGGGGAATAGGTGCACAAATGTTCAATTCACCACAAATGTTGATAGAAGTACAAATGTTGAATTTAGGACTTCTGCCCCCATTTTGTCAATACCTTATTGTTGGCAGTTTTAATTCTTATTCGTATCCAAATTCCGACTTGTCCTTCTAAGCCGATATTATTTAGTTCATTTGAGTTCTGAAAGTATCAATTTTTTCTGATTCAGTGTGTTCTTCATTGCTTTTTCCCTTACTTTAGGGTCATCGCTATGTATTAATTCAAAATATTCAGTTGGTACAACTTGCCAAGATAATCCATATTTATCTTTACACCATCCACAAGAACCTTCTTCACCACCATTAGCAGTAAGCGCTTCCCAATAATAATCCGTTTCAGCTTGGTCTTTTGTATTGATAACAAAAGAAACTGCTTCATTAAATTTGAACAGTGGGCCTGCCGCTAATATACTAAACTCCATTCCTGCTATTTCAATTACAGCAGTTTCTATACCTGCATCATTTCCACTATCGTCACTATCGAACTTGCGAAAATCTTTCAACTTACCATCTTTGAAAATGGATAAGTAGTAATCTGCCACAGCTTTGGCATCTTTCTCCACCCACAAATAGGGGGTGATTTTTTGAATTGTATCAGTCATGGTTTTGGGTTTTTTATTGTTAAAATAAGATGTTGTTAAGATTGATGCTGCAACTATAAAGGTCATTGGCGTTAGTTAGCTCTTTTTGATGCAAAATGCAAAGCATCAGTTATATTTGTTGACATCATCATCAAAATTCAATCCTTATTCAATGAAAAAAATCATTCTCTGCATCATTTTAGGCACAGTAATGTTGCTTGGCTGCAAGCCCAAAACCGACACAAAACCAGATATGAACATATCATTGGCACAGTGGTCCTTACACAAAAGTTTCTTTGGTGACGCCCTTAATGGCGACTGGGAAGCCTTTGGAAGACTTTTAAAGCAAAATCCAGATTCGCTACTGCAAGGAAAACTCAATCCTGACGATTTTCCCAAAATAGCAGCTGGCTATGGCGTAAACACCATAGAGCTTGTCAATACCTTTTACTTCTCAAAAGCCAAAGACATGGCCTATTGGGAGGGTTTCAAAAAGAAATGTGATGAAGCCGGGGTAAAAGTGGGGCTGATCATGTGCGATGCTTTGGGCGACCTGGGCAATGCTGACCCAGCAGAAAGGCAAAAAGCGGTAGAAAACCATTACGATTGGGTGAAAATAGCCAAGTATTTAGGATGCCCCACCATCAGAGTAAATGCAGCGGGAACCGGCACCGCAGAAGAAGTTGCTAAAAACGCTGCCGATGGTCTTAAAAAATTGGGCGAGTATGGGGCAAAAGAAGGAATCAATGTGGTGGTTGAAAACCATGGGGGATATTCGTCTGACGGCTTATGGTTAGCTGGCGTAATGAAAACAGTAAACCTGGAGAACGTAGGGACATTACCCGATTTTGGCAATTTCTGCATTGAAAGAGGCCCAGACGGATGCCTGAAAGAATACGACCGCTACAAAGGCATAGCAGAACTGATGCCCTATGCAAAAGGGGTAAGTGCCAAAACCCACGTTTTCGGCAAGGATGGCAACGAATCAGAAATGGATTATGCCCGAATCATGAAAATTGTAAAAGACGCTGGTTTTAAAGGCAATATCGGTATTGAGTTTGAAGGCACAGAGCTATCAGAAGACGAAGGTATAAAAGCTACCAAGGCTTTGATTGAGAAGCTTTTGAAGTGAATTTGTGGGTTTACTTGCCCCACTTCTAGCGCAGAATGGTAAAAACTTTATACATTCTTAATGTCTAATCGGCAGCTCTCCAACGGAAAGCTGCCGATTTGCAATAAACCCATAACGGGGGTAGGTCTTACCCTTCACGGCATTGAACTCTATTAGACGTCTATTCAAAATATTTTCAACGGAAATCATTTCCCGGATAAAGCTGCCAGCAGATTTTCCAAATTTCTCATGGACATCTTGAATCCTTCGGTGAAGCCCATTTCAATCATCTTCTCCATGCGGGCAAGGGATTCATTATAAATAGTAATATTCACTATTGTCTTTCCGTCTTGTTCACTGAACGTATAATCCCAATCAGAGCCCGGCAATTGAGGGTTTTCATCTTTGTCTGCAAAAGTATTGAACAGTCTGAAGTTGGTTTTTGGGCTGATGGACGTGTATTTCTGAATTGCCCAATGCTCCTGTCCTTCCGGGCTTACCATCGCATAAAACCTTCGTCCACCAACTTTAAAATCCATAAATTTTGTTCTTGATGTCCAGGGTTTAGGTGCCACCCATTGGTCAAGGATTTCTGCTTTGGTAAATGCGTCCCATACCAGCGACAGTTCGGCATCAAACTCTCTGGTTATGAATACCGTTTTCGCTGCTTTGTCCACGGTAAAATCAAATAGCAAATCGTTGGTCATTTTTTCTGTTTTTTTAGTGTTAGCAATACATTGTCGAGCTGATTGAATTGAGCCTCCCAAAGCTTCCTGAATTGGGCCAACCAATTGTCAATTTCTTGCATTTTTTGGGGATTGAGCTGATAGTAAATTTCTCTGCCAGACTGCTCCGCCTTAATCAATTCACATTCATGCAATACTTTAATGTGTTTTGATACTGCTTGTCGGGTCATGTCAAATTTTTCCGCCAGGACATTTGGTGTCAATGCCTGAATGGCGATTAAAGTCAAAATAGCCCGGCGGGTTGGATCTGCTATGGCCTGGAATATGTCTTGCTTCATTGGTGTACATTTAAATGCGCAACTCTCAGGTTGCAAATATATGCGCAACTTTTGAGTTGCGCAAATTTGTGGGCAATTATTTTTTGAAGAGGTGAAATGGTGGGAGGTTTTGGTCGTTGCTGTCTTTTTCGTTAAGTGTAAGCTTACCTTGCTTAAGTTCACCATTAATTACAATGGGTTCGTCATAGTTAGAGTAGGCGTAAAATGCGCTTGCGACTCCGTCAGAATAAATGTTTGTTACCAATTCAATGGGATATTGATCAATAAACCCGGAATAACTTGCCTGCCCGAATGCATTGAATGAAAGCAGCAGAAGTGTCAAAATGTAAAGTGTTGGTTTCATTTACGTGTTGGTTTGAAATAGCTGATAACGTTTCTCAGCTATACTCAGGCAGGGATTTTTACCACTGAACTTCCTGCGAATAACTGAACTTTTAATTTACTTCTTTCTTGTCCTATGAAGCACTAAACCCCTGCTTTCGTATAGGTGATGTTATGCGTTCGGGTTTCTTCGTTTTTACATTCGGTTATACTAAATTTTTAAATTCTTTTAATCAATGGTTCGATAATTATTCGATGCTTACGCTGAAGGATTATAGGGTAAAAATTTAATAATATATTCAAGGGTTGCATCCAAATAAAAACATACTCATGTCCTTTGAGTAATAAAATTATTGATAATAGAACTATTAAAATGAATGCAATAAGATGTCCAAATTCAGATTGTTTGGTGTTATAATCAAAAAGTAAGATTCCTGATTTAGAGCCGTTGAAATATTTTTTATTGTCGGCATTTCGATAAAAAGTTATCAAAAGTAACATCCT